>NZ_RCWD01000027.1:0-82236 GCF_018448965.1 Photorhabdus hainanensis
AGTGTTAAGCTTCCTTATTTTCAGTGGGTTAACACAATGATAAGTAATGTAAAAAATTCGATACGCGGAACATATCATTCGATTAGCAAAAAGTATTTACCTCGTTATCTTGCCGAATTCTGTTTCAGGTTCAATTGGCGCTTTAACCTTAAAAAAACATTCGAACAGCTTATTTATTCATGTATCCGGGCAGCACCTATACCTGAGTATTTACTCAAGCTAGCTGAGATTCGATGGTAATCAGGTAATGTTTTATCTTGATTATATTGTTATATTATTTAAATGCGATTTCTTAAATAGCATATTTAACACGTTAATATGTTAATGATTAGTCTGATTTTAATAATTGAGTGTTGTAGTTATCAATTGATTATATAATTTCCTTGCATTGTTTATCAATTCGTTTGATTTCGAAGAGAATAAGCTAAAGCTTATTCCACTCAATATTAAGAAATGGCCCTAAAAGAGGGCCATCTATTATCTTCTTTCAACGATAAAATACCTACTGGAAAAGATTTTAAGCTTCATCAGAAAATTCATCGACATAGAGCGTTAACTCAATTCCTGGTTTGATATCTGTTGTTTTTATGCCATCGTTCCAGTTCATTAAATCCTTAATGTTGATACCGTGACGTTTAGCAATACTGGCGATTGAATCGCCTTGGCGTACACGGTAAATAATGGCGTTGTCATTATTTACCCTTAATACTTGCCCAATTTTTAATAATCTGGCGGTTCTCAGATTATTCATGCGTTGTAATTCACGGGTAGAAACGTTAAACCGCTTTGCAATAGCGGATAATGTATCACCTGAGCGAACTTTATATTGGCTTTGTTTACTCAATCGGCGGTTGTTGTTAGCAACTTCCTGGCGAATATTGTTTAAAACGGTTTTATTTGCCAGCGAGTGTTTAAATTGATCAACTTTTGCTTTTGGCAGCATGATGTAATGTGGACCGTTAGGCGATGTTACTCCTCGCTTATATCCGGGGTTATAGGCTTTAATCGATGTCAGGGACATGCCAGCCAGTTCCGCGGCCTGAGACAGCGTGATTTGTTGACCAACATCAACTTGAGCGAGCGCCCGTTGATTATTGGATTTTGGCAGCGTAATGCCATATTTATCGCTGTTACGGATGACATCACTGAGCGCCAAAACTTTAGGCACATAGAGCGTAGTCTCCCGTGGTAGCGGTAATGACCAGAAATCCGTTGGCTGACCTTTTAGCTGGTTTTCTTTGATTGCGCGCATAACACGGCCTTCGCCGCTGTTATAAGCAGCAATAGTCAATAACCAGTCGCCGTTGAACATTTTATTCAGGCGTTGTAACAGATTCAGGGCGGCAGTTGTTGATGCGGCGACGTCCCGGCGTGCGTCGTACCATTTATCCTGAGTAAGACCGTAATTGCGGCCCGTGTCCGGGACAATCTGCCACAGACCCGCGGCCTTGGCGCGTGAGGTGGCATGCGGGTTAAAAGCACTCTCCACTATGGGTACCAGTACCAGTTCCATTGGCATATCGCGTTGCTTGATCTGCCTGACTATCCAGTACATATACGGTTCAGCCCGTAAAGTTACATCGTGGAGATAGCTCTTGTTTTTCAGGTAATAATTTCGTTGTTCACGAACCCTGTAATTATCAGGGATTTTCATCTTCAACTCATCACGGATGTATCCCCACAGCTCACGCTGAGCGCCAGAACCATCCTCTCCCCAGTAGGCAGCAAGCTGATCGGTATCATTAGTTGCTGCTATCTTGCCTGTCTTTAGACTCGTTGAAGACGAATTCTGTGCCCGTTGTCCGGCTGTCGTCGACCAATCAGGCCCGGATTGACAGCCAACCAGCAAGACAGATGCGAACAGAATCGCTTTTGTCTTCATAATTAATTTTTATGGTTGCTTAAAAGACGACCAATAATACTTATCTTGGCTCGATATAGCAACTCTCTCAATCAGAATTGATCTTTTCGTCTTCTTAGTTGACAGAAAACGGCGGAAAGTGGTTGAGAGTTGGGGGGGATTCCAATATTTCTTTGTAAATCAATATCATCACATTTTAAGAAAATATTAATTTTTTTCTCGGTTTGTAATGTGGTTGGTACTGTTGGTTGATTGCTTTCCCTCATTTGGGTTACTTTTTGCTGATATTCGCTGATAGTCTGATTGGGTAAAACAGCATGAGCAAATTTCATATTAGAAACGGTATATTCATGGGCGCAACAGATCAGTGTGTCATCGGGCAACTCAGCTATTTTACTTAGAGATGCATACATCTGTTCAGCGGTTCCTTCAAAGAGGCGTCCGCAACCACCAGAGAACAAAGTATCCCCACAAAAGAGGTAAGGCGCTTGATAAAAAGCAATATGCCCCAGAGTATGGCCGGGAACGTCGATGATCTGGAAAGAAAAATGACCGAAATGGATGCTATCACCGCCACAGACTATCATCGTCGCACCTTTGCTCTCGGTTTCTTTTGGGCCGTATACTGGTAGCTCAGGGAATCGATCAATAATTCCAGGGACGCCGCCAACATGATCGTGATGATGATGGGTAAGTAGAATTGCATCGGGTATCCAGCCGTGGGATTTTAAGGTATCAAGAACAGGCTGTGATTCTGTCGGATCAACGATGACAACATGTCTGTTTTCATCACAAAGTAACCAAATGTAATTATCCGAAAGGACCGGAATGCTGATAAGCTCCATTGTATACCTCTTATTAACAGCGGGTTATAAGGAAAAGAAGCCATGAAATCTGCACATACAATACAGAATATAAATCCCCCGGCTTCTTGGGCTGATTTACCTTGGGGGGAGTATTACCGTGCCGCTTTGGAACGTCAATTACAACCTTGGTGGCCGAAAATATTTGGTTTCCATTTGTTGAAAGTCGGTAATTTGAGTGCTGAAATCGACAGCAAGGAGTGTCCGATTTTTAATCAGATTAATGTAGGTAAGGAAGGAAAGAATATGCAGGTGATTACTGATCCTTACCATCTACCGTTTGAAGGGAAGTCCGTTGATGCTTGTTTACTGAGTCATATGTTGGCTTACAGCGCTGATCCCCATCGTCTTTTACGGGAAGTTGATCGAGTGATGATTGATGATGGTTGGCTTATTATCAGTGGTTTTAATTCATTGAGTTTGCTTGGTTTGGGAAAATTAGTGCCGGGATTATGGCGTCATCAACCCTATTGCAGCCGGATGTTCTCCCTAATGCGCCAACTTGATTGGTTGAGCTTGCTTAATTATGAAGTGGTGTATCGTGACAGTTTCCAAATATTGCCTTGGCGAAATGAAATGGGTTTTGTTAATCGGCGCCTGTCTGTATTAGGTTGTGTCAGTCTGATTATTGCCCGCAAACGCACACTGCCATTAACGCTAAACCAGATAAGAGTAACGTTATTAAAACCTAAATTGGGCAGTGCTGTTGGCGTAACAAAATGTTACCGAAAGCGCAGTTAATCTCTATTTTCGAGATATCCAGCATCGGTTTCTGTTGGTGAATTTGCTGCGGCACGGGCTAATTCATCACAACGTTCATTTTCATCGTGTCCGGCGTGGCCTTTGACCCACAGCCAATCAATGTCATGGCGGTTAATGGCTTGATCAAGACGTTGCCATAAGTCGACATTACTGACCGGAGATTTATCTGCTTTACGCCAGCCGCGTTTTTTCCAGTTATGAATCCATTGTGTAATGCCTTGACGCACATATTGGCTGTCGGTGGTTAAGATAATTTTACAAGGGCGAGTCAGCGTTTCCAGGCCAATAATTGCCGCCATGAGCTCCATTCTATTGTTTGTTGTACGATAAAAACCTTCGCTAAGGGTTTTTTCGTGTTGTTGATAGCGCAATAACACACCGTAGCCTCCAGGCCCCGGATTGCCGAGACAAGATCCATCGGTGAAAATTTCTACCTGCTTGCTCATATCTGGTAGACTCTGCTTATTCAATTCAAAACCCTAAGTCTGACATAAAAAGGCATTATGAGCACGGCAATTACACGACAAGTTGTTCTTGATACCGAAACTACCGGTATGAATAAATTAGGTGTTCACTATGAAGGGCACAAAATTATTGAAATTGGGGCTGTGGAGGTTGTTAACCGTCGTTTAACCGGCCGCCATTTTCATGTCTATATTCAGCCGGATAGATTGGTCGATCCTGAAGCATTTGAAGTGCATGGGATCAGTGATGAATTTTTGCAGGATAAACCGCTATTTGCTGATATTGCTGATGAGTTTATTGAATTTATTCGCGGCGCTGAATTGATCATCCATAACGCTCCCTTCGATATCGGCTTTATCGATTATGAGTTTGGCAAGCTGGATCGTGATATTCCGCCAACTGCGGATTTCTGCAAGATTACTGATAGCTTACAACTTGCGAGAGGGTTCTTTCCGGGGAAAAGAAATAACCTTGATGCGCTATGTGATCGTTATGATATAGACAATTCTAAACGAACCTTGCATGGCGCGTTGCTCGATGCCGAGATATTGGCTGATGTCTATTTGATAATGACAGGCGGTCAAACTTCTCTTGCTTTTTCAATGGAAGGGGAAATTGCTGGTGGTGCGAATGTTGCTGAAATACAGCGTGTTACCCGGTCTCAAACGGCATTAAAAGTGGTTTATGCAACGGATGAAGAACTCGCAGCTCACGAATCCAGATTGGATTTAGTTGAGAAGAAGGGCGGGAGCTGTTTATGGCGTATAAGTCCTGAACAGAGTTAACATAAAATTGCGAATAAATCACCTTTTGGGGTGAAAAGTTGATCAAACTCGTCACTTTGTTATAAAAGATATTGACGGAATGATCTTGGATTCGTAATATTCACCTCGTTCTCAACCAGAACGCTGCGCGGTGCGGTAGTTCAGTCGGTTAGAATACCGGCCTGTCACGCCGGGGGTCGCGGGTTCGAGTCCCGTCCGCACCGCCAAATATTTCGAAGCCCTGGGTAGTTGCCCGGGGCTTTTTCGTTTGCTCTTATAACTTGTTTGTTTGTACTTACATCATGCAGTAATCTCTCGGTAGACAATATAGATGATAATGAAATTGCATTAACACAAGACATACAGATGCTACCAGCTTTCTACATAGCTTGTTTCTGCGACTTTTATTAAGAATTTGTTTTCTTTACCAGGTCTATAGCGTGATGGCCAAATATCCGATGGATGTAAACCTAATTCAGTAGCGATTAATGCTTCTCCCTTTGGCCACGGGCGATGTAATGCATTACTCAATGTCGATGATGCTAAACCAGCTTTACGAGAAACGGCTGAAAGATTTGTTCCTTGTTTTCTCAGTGCCGCAATAATATCTGCCGGATGCCAGTCTTGAATACCCATAAATAATCTCCAAGTTTTAATTGTGAGAAAAACATTGATAATAGATAAATTATCAATGTTTTGCTGTTTGGTAGTAATTAGGTGCAGATTATCGATCAAGGTTAATTGAATAGGCTATCGGAGAGAATACTGAATAATAGTATCGATTGTTTTATAACTAAATATTCCCTATATATTGCAGGTGTTTTTTCTTAATGTAAAGATCATTATTATTATCTGTGAAAAATATTCTTAGTTTAATAACTGAGATAACTAATAGTTTCTTATGAATATTTTTTTTGTTATTTTTGAAACAATTTATTGACGGTAATGAATATTACATTTACGTATACGTACATACAGAGAAATTCCTTATCTTTTGCAAACCACGACTCTGGGATTTTATTCCATATATCATCTGGTTGAGTCGTGGTAGAGTCAGTTTAATAATCTCATGTTTGGTTTTTATAATATTCTTGCCTTTTATAGTAACTTGGATATAAAGGTGAGATTTATAAATATAAGATTTATAAATAAGGAAATAAAAATCGCTCTGGTATATAAAGGTTAAAATTATTGAGACGACAATACTCCTCAAATTGAGAGTCAGAGTGCACTTTTAGTTTCTGATATGTTTTTTCTATCTGATCTTTTACCGATTGGTAAGAAATATTAAGTCTCTCACTGATCTCCTTTCTGCTATGTTTTGCCAGAAATAGGAAAATAATTTCCCACTCTTGTTGGGAAAATTGTTCCGAGGGAGAACAAAACATAACGGAGGGTGGCAATTTTCCATTGAAAAACTCTTTCAAAGAAAGCGCTTCCGCTTTCCGCCCATGAAAAATAATGCCAATACATTCATTATCTTCATTATAAAATGGGAATTTCTCGAAGAAATAGGAACAGAGATGTTTTTCTTTGCCAAATTTATGGGTTTCTAATGAGCATATACTTTTTTCCAAACGCATGACTGTTCTGTCATGTCGTTGAAATTGTTCTTCAAAGATTGCTCCTGCCCAGGGTAATTCACAATCAAAACGCCCTTCGACGTTCAAATTAAGCGGAATATCTTGTAGCATAGCCATTGCTTTATTTTCATAAATAAAGCAAGTGCTTTTATCTTTAATGCCCCAAGGATCATGGCTATGTTTTATGGTATTTATTATCTGTGCTGATATATTACCCGTTGTTTTCATATTTTTTATTTACCACATTATACAAACATTTTACTACCAGGTTTTAAAAATCTTTCTGGGACATAGAGATCAAAATCATTAAGGCGGCAGTATTCATCCAGTTGTTGACCAGAATTAATACCAATTTTCTTGTATATACGTAACATGTGCGTTTCTACCGTGCGATAAGAGATATTCAGTATTCGCCCGATCTGTTTACTGGTGTATTTCTGTAAAAATAGAAAAATGACATCCCATTCCCGTTGAGTAAATAGCCCAGAAGGGGGCTGGAACATGATAGAGCCGGGAAGCTTGCCATAAAAAAAGCGGGTCAGAGAATAGGCTTCGGCTTTCCATGCATGGAAAATGACGCCGACACATTGATTATCTTCATTATAAAATGGGAACTTTTCGAAGAAATAGGAGGAAAGTAATTTTTCTTTACCATATAAATGGGTTTCTAATGAGCATATTCTTTGTTCCGCTTGCATTACCGCTCTGTCATGGATCTGAAATTGTTCTGCAAAAGCGGCGCCTTCCCAAGGCAGATCATTGTCTAGGCGTCCTTCTACATTAAAACCGCGGGGAAGATCGCGCAACATAGCCATTGCCTTATTTTCATAGACAAAACGGGAACTTTGATCTTTTATGCCCCAGGGTTCATGACTGGTTTCCATGAGATTAATAATTTGAGGCGATACGGTTAATTTTTTATAGCTCACAATATAATTCCTATTGTTATTGAAGAAATATCTGGATTTTAGATTTGAATTAATGGGGATTTACAATACTTGGCTGCCAATAGCGACGAACCTTTCTGGAATATAGAGATCAAACTTATTGGCTTTGCAAAAATCTTCTAATTCTATATGCAGCGGTAGATTAAATTTTTGATAAATTGATTGAATATGATTAATGGCCTCTTCTGTACTTATCATTAATTCTTCGCTGATACTCTCTTCGTCCAGTGAGCGAAGAGTTAAAAAAAGAACTTCCCATTCAGTTTGAGTCAGTGTGTCGTTAGGGGGAGTAAATTCCAGAGCTGTTGGAGATACTTTTTCATGATAGTAAGCAATAGAAAAGTTTTGAACTTTCGACATATGAAAAGTAATGCCGATGCAGTTCCCATTTTCATCACAAAGTGGGTATTTACTACAGCGATAGATTTGCTTGACCTTATTTTCTTCAAATAGGTGAGTCTCAAGTGAAGTAACGGTTTCCATAGTTTGCATCACCTTTTGATCTTGACGGCAATATTCTTCTACATACTTCGCAATAGGCGAGGGCAGTTCCCCGGTTGAAAGCCCCGTAATCTCGAAATCTTCTGGCAGATTGAGCAGTTGGTAAAAAGCAGGATTTGCATATATAAATCTTGATTGGCGATCTTTTGCGCCCCAAGGCTCATTACTTTTTTCCCACATGTAAATTAATTGCGGAGTGATATTACTTGGTCTGTTTTTGATATTTGACATGAAAATGCCCTGATTGTTAATTAAGTAGTCATCTGCGTGTCTATTTTATATGTTATATTTAAAATAACCCGATCATATAATGGATTGCAATAATTAATTTGCCAAAAAATAATATTTTTTTATTTTATCTATATCTGTTAATCAAATTGCTTATTATTGTTGGTAAAAATTTCATCATATAAGAAAATATAACTACAAGTATTATTTTATCGTGAATTATTTATTTGGTTATTGATATTAAAATAATTTTGATTTTTGAGTGGTGTCTTTTATCTCTATTCACTATTAATAAATCAAATTATTAAGAGATCATTAGCATATAATTAGGAACAATATAAACAATCAATCTAGTCGCTGAAAATTACCATAAATCAAGAGTATGTCTCTGTTTAATGGGTTATTTTATCTGTTGATTGGCAACTAATAGCTGTGTTTAATTCATTTACCCATTTATATGCGCAATGAGTTTGTTTATTACTCTGATGACGCTGAAATTTATATAGAGCCATAAGGTAAATCAAAGAATTGTCGTTCAGATGAAATTAAGATAGTTTCCTGGTATTTGGCTTTAAAGATTGCGGTTTGTACGCTGTGCTGAGAAAATTATCCCCCTAAACGTTTTTATCCCACTTGGAGTAGAAAATGACCACTCGTAAAACCCTTGCTAATGCTATTCGCTTCCTGAGCATGGATGCTGTGCAGAAAGCAAAATCAGGGCACCCTGGCGCGCCTATGGGAATGGCTGATATCGCTGAAGTTTTATGGCGTGATTATTTGAATCATAACCCAACTGATCCACATTGGGTTGATCGTGACCGCTTTGTATTATCTAACGGTCATGGTTCTATGCTGATTTATAGCCTGTTGCATCTCACCGGTTATGATGTTTCCGTTGATGATCTGAAAAATTTCCGTCAGTTACACTCTAAAACCCCAGGCCACCCTGAGTATGGTTATACTCCAGGCGTAGAAACTACGACAGGTCCTTTAGGGCAGGGAATTGCCAACGCAGTAGGTTTTGCGATTGCTGAACGCACTCTGGCCGCGCAATTTAACCGTCCTGGTCATGAGGTCGTTGACCATAATACTTATGCCTTTATGGGTGATGGTTGCATGATGGAGGGCATTTCTCATGAAGTTTGCTCTCTGGCGGGTACTTTAAAGCTAGGTAAATTGATTGCTTTCTATGATGACAATGGCATTTCCATTGATGGTCATGTTGAAGGCTGGTTTACGGATGATACGGCAAGCCGTTTTGAAGCTTATGGCTGGCATGTGATTCGCGGTATTGATGGCCATAATGCAGCTTCAGTTAAAGCTGCTATTGAAGAAGCACGTAAAGTTACTGATAAACCTTCTCTGTTAATGTGCAAAACAGTTATTGGTTTTGGCGCACCAACCAAAGCGGGTACCCATGATTCTCATGGCGCTCCATTGGGTGATGCGGAAATCGCCGCGACTCGTGAAGCACTGGATTGGAATTATCCGGCATTTGAGATTCCAGCGGACATCTATGCTGAGTGGGATGCAAAAGAAGCTGGCAATGTGAAACAAGCCGCCTGGAATGAAAAATTCTCTGCCTATGAAAAAGCGTATCCTGAATTAGCCGCTGAATTCAAACGTCGTACCAGTGGCGAATTACCGGCAAACTGGGAAGCTGAATCCAAAGCATTTATCGAACAGTTGCAAAAAAATCCGGCCAATATCGCCAGTCGTAAAGCATCCCAGAACGCCTTGGAAGCGTTTGGCAAGGTGTTGCCTGAATTTATGGGCGGATCTGCTGATTTGGCGCCAAGTAACCTTACGATGTGGTCAGGTTCTAAGCCATTGAACGAAGATCATGCTGGTAACTACATCCATTACGGCGTTCGTGAATTTGGCATGTCAGCCATTATGAACGGTATCGCTCTGCATGGTGGTTTTGTGCCTTATGGCGCAACTTTCCTGATGTTCGTTGAATATGCCCGTAACGCGGTGCGTATGGCGGCATTGATGAAAATTCGCAGCATCTTTGTTTATACCCATGATTCAATCGGTTTGGGTGAAGATGGGCCGACTCATCAGCCGGTAGAACAGCTTGCTAGCTTGCGTGTGACGCCAAATCTGAGTACATGGCGTCCATGCGATCAGGTTGAATCTGCGGTGGCGTGGAAATATGCTATTGATCGTAAGGCGGGTCCATCAGCGCTGATTTTCTCTCGCCAGAATCTGGCACAGCAAGAACGTACTGCCGAGCAGTTGGCTAATATTGAGAAAGGGGCTTACATCCTGAAAGATTGTCAGGGACAGCCAGAATTGATTCTGATCGCAACTGGTTCAGAAATTGAATTGGCGGTGAGTGCTTACAATCAATTGACTGAGGAAGGTCGCCAGGTGCGTGTAGTCTCCATGCCGTCTACTGATGCTTTTGATAAGCAAGATGCCGCATACCGAGAAGCGGTGCTGCCTGCTGCGGTTTCGGCACGTGTTGCGATCGAAGCGGGTATCGCCGATTACTGGTTTAAATATGTCGGTATAAATGGCGCTATCGTTGGTATGGATACATTTGGTGAGTCAGCGCCTGCTGATCAACTGTTTAAAGCGTTTGGCTTCACTGTAGAGAATGTGGTCGCTAAGGCTAAAGCTCTACTGAAATAATTAGTCGCTTCATGAATGAGCGCACCTGAGATAAACGTTGAGCGGGTGCGCTCTTTTTCCGCACGATATCGTTATTGAAGATGGATCGTGGCGGCTTTCCTCGGTTTATGCCACGCAAATTCCGGGAACGGCTACTTTTTGGAACACGTGAGGCGAACCGACAATCCCATCAGGATACTTGGCGAGTTTCTCCTTGAATTCAGGATCTGTGAACGCGGCGCGGAAATGCTCCAGACTCTCCCAAACAGCATAGTTCATGAATGTGCCGCTGCCAGCGATTCCGCGATGTAATTGCGCGGAAATCAGACCTACCTTAGACCGGAAATATTCTGCATCTTCCTTCCAAGTTTCTATTAGGGTGTCAGCCATTGAGGGATCAACATGAAATATGTTCACCAGCACTATGGAGCCGTCGGTGTTCGAAAATAATTGTTCCCGCAGGGTTACGTGGGTGTCCATTTCTTCTAGCTTGACCATTTCTATCTCCTGAAAATTATGTGTTTATATTTATGCTTGTATTGCTATCCTGCCGAGGCGAGTCGCGTGATTTACGCGGCTTTTGACGGCAATAATATATCAGCGTAGAGACAAATGCGTTCCACCAATTACATGCTGTTTCCACGTTGTATTTCGTTTAACTGTTTGGTAATTCTTTATCGTGATTAACGAACGAATCCAGAGCGCTATGTCTTGTATTTGGCACCGGTGACTCTCCCAGCTCCGTCTCCAAGCTGATCAAGGTGTTTAATGTCACTTTTAGCTCGTTAGGATCAGAGGATTGCATCAGTGATTCGACCCATTCAGCTTCCAGCGATATCGCCGCATCAAAAGTACGCCAACCAAGTTCGGTCAGTTGATAGAGTGGCGAACGTTCATGGCGAGGATTAGTGAGGGTTCTCACCATCCCTGAACTTAGCCCGAGATTCAATTGCTTTTGCACGCCTTGGCGCGTGATACCCATTGCGGCGGCAATCTGAGGCGCGGTAGGTGGATGTGGCGCATGCGCAATCGCACCGAGTACTTGCCATCTCGCACTCGTGATTCCCAACGGAGCAACGAGCTGATCCCCTTTGGATAGCAGTAGGGCATTGAGCCGAAATACCGCCAATGTGATCTCAGTGAATACCTCAAACGCCGAAGTTTCCTCGGTTGACACGATTTACTTCCTTTTCCTTAGCTCCTCAAAAAACGACAACCAGTTTCCATTTATTGAGATTGAATGTCAATATTTCAACGAATGGTATTGATGATCCATGTCGCAGTTGTGAGTAAATAACGGTGGGATTGTTTCTTTCTGCTTGCTTGGGGCCGGTGAATATGAGCAACAGTCTTTAATTCGAAGGTTGACCACTTTTTACTATTGCTTGCTATCAATCTCCTTTTCCCTTAATCTCGTTATTTATAGCTGAATCGTTTCATTTTGTTGTCTGAAGCGGTTTTCTATGCACGGTTTTGACAGTTTTGTGATAAGCAATCAGTACATCAGTGATTTAGTCGGTTATTCTAAGCGGTTGGGTGGTAATAACTATATTCAGGGAGTAACATGACAATCAAGGTAGCAATAAACGGTTTTGGCAGAATAGGACGCAGTATTTTACGTGCTCTTTATGAATCTGGACGCCGGGCTGAAATTGCGGTTATTGCTGTTAATGAGCTGGCAGATGCCGAAGGAATCGCTCACTTGCTGAAATATGACTCAAGTCACGGTCGTTTTGCCTGGGATGTGCGTCTGAATAATGATCTGTTGCAAGTTGGTGATGATAATATTCGCCTGTTTCATCAACCTGATATATCGACGTTGCCCTGGCAAGAATTGGGGGTTGATATTGTTCTTGATTGCAGTGGGATTTATGGCAGCAGAGCTGATGGCGAGGCACATCTTGCCAGTGGCGCCAAAAAAGTGCTGTTTGCTCATCCGGGGGGCAATGATTTAGATGCGACGGTGGTCTATGGTGTAAATCAGCATTTATTGACAGCAAAAGATCGTATTGTGTCCAATGCTTCCTGTACCACTAATTGCATTATTCCCGTCATTAAATTATTGGATGATGAATTTGAGATTGAATCGGGCACAGTGACAACCATTCATGCCTCAATGAATGACCAACCGGTGATTGATGCTTATCACAAAGATTTACGGCGTACTCGGGCAGCCAGTCAATCTATCATTCCGGTGGATACCAAGTTGGCCGCAGGGATAACCCGGATTTTTCCAAAGTTCTGTGACCGTTTTGAAGCTATCTCCGTGCGCGTACCAACGATCAACGTTACGGCTATCGATTTGAGCGTTACGGTAAAATCTTCAGTAACTGTTAAAAAAATCAACGAATTAATGCAAAAATCAGCAGCTACTTCATTTCGTGGTATAGTTGATTATACCGAATTACCGTTAGTCTCAACGGATTTTAACCACGATCCCCACAGCGCGATTGTTGATGGCACACAAACGCGGGTTAGTGGGCAACACCTGATTAAGACATTAGTTTGGTGTGATAATGAGTGGGGATTTGCTAACCGAATGTTAGATACAACGTTAGCAATGGCTGCTACGGGTTTCAAATGATCTGTTGTTGATAGACGGCCATAATAGATTTGCACACGGCGCAAGATTAAATAATTTAGAGAATCAATAAGAGGATTCACCATGTCTGTAATTAAGATGACCGATTTAGATCTGGCGGGTAAGCGAGTTTTAATCCGCGCTGACCTGAACGTTCCGGTAAAAGATGGCAAAGTCACCTCTGATGCGCGTATCCGTGCCTCCTTGCCAACCATCGAAGCAGCATTGAAACAGGGCGCCAAGGTCATGATCACTTCTCACCTTGGCCGCCCGATTGAAGGCGAATACAACGAAGAATTCTCGCTGAAACCAGTAGTAGACTATCTAAAAGAGAAGTTATCCTCCTCCGTTCGACTGGAAAAAGAGTATCTGGAAGGCGTGGAAGTATCAGAAGGTGAGCTGGTCGTGCTGGAGAACGTTCGCTTTAATAAAGGTGAGAAGAAAGACGACGAAACTTTGGCTAAAAAATATGCTTCCCTGTGTGATATTTATGTCATGGATGCATTCGGTACCGCTCATCGTGCCCAGGCTTCGACTCACGGCGTGGCTAAGTTTGCTCCCGTTGCTTGTGCCGGTCCTTTATTATTCGGGGAATTAGAAGCATTAGGTAAAGCGTTGGATAATCCGGCTCGTCCAATGGTGGCTATCGTTGGTGGTTCTAAAGTTTCAACTAAGCTGACCGTGCTGGATACGCTGTCTAAAATTGCCGACCAATTGATTGTTGGCGGTGGTATCGCGAATACGTTTGTTGCCGCGGAAGGCCACAATGTTGGCCGTTCTCTCTATGAAGATGATTTGATCCCGGAAGCGAAAAAATTGCTGATAAGTTGTGATATTCCGGTGCCAACCGATGTTCGTGTGGCGACAGAATTCTCTGAAGCGGCCGAAGCAACCTTGAAATCCACCAATGATATTAAAGATGATGAGCAGATCCTCGATTTGGGAGATGAATCCGCTCAACGGCTGGCAGATATCCTGAAAAACGCCAAAACGATCCTATGGAATGGCCCGGTTGGTGTATTTGAATTCCCTAATTTCCGTCAAGGGACTGAAATTGTCGCACGCGCCATTGCTGATAGTGATGCTTTCTCTATCGCCGGCGGCGGCGATACGCTGGCAGCGATCGACCTGTTCGGTATTGCTGACAAAATTTCTTATATCTCTACGGGTGGTGGCGCTTTCCTCGAGTTCGTGGAAGGGAAAAAACTGCCTGCGGTTGTGATGTTGGAAGAACGTGCAAAACAGTAATTAAGTCATGACGGGTAGCGGCTGATTGGCTAGCTACCCGCTCTAAACAGGACCCACGTAACATGTCTAAAATTTTTGATTTCGTAAAACCGGGTGTCATCACTGGTGATGATGTTCAAAAAGTGTTCGCTATAGCCAAAGAAAACAACTTTGCTTTACCGGCGGTCAACTGTGTAGGTACTGATTCAATCAATGCCGTACTGGAAACCGCTGCCAAAGTTCGTTCTCCTGTGATCATTCAGTTCTCTAACGGCGGCGCTGCTTTTATTGCCGGTAAAGGTTTGAAAGTTGAAGGTCAACAAGCGGCTATTCTGGGTTCAATTTCTGGTGCTCGCCATGTTCATCAGATGGCTGAACATTATGGTGTTCCTGTGATCCTGCATACTGACCACTGCGCGCGTAAATTGCTGCCGTGGATTGATGGCTTGTTAGACGCGGGTGAAAAACATTACGCAGCGACGGGTAAACCGTTATTCTCTTCTCATATGATCGATCTGTCAGAAGAGTCTCTGGAAGAGAATATTGAGATTTGCGGCAAATATTTGGCTCGCATGGCGAAAATCGATATGACGCTGGAAATCGAGTTGGGCTGTACTGGTGGGGAAGAGGATGGCGTTGATAACAGCCATATGGATAGCTCCGCGTTGTACACGCAACCGGAAGATGTGGCTTATGCTTATGAGAAACTGAATGCTATCAGCCCACGTTTCACTATTGCTGCCTCTTTCGGTAATGTTCATGGTGTTTATAAGCCGGGTAACGTTAAACTGACGCCAAAAATTTTGCGTAACTCTCAAGACTATGTTTCTGAGAAATTCAATCTGCCGCATAACAGCCTGGATTTTGTTTTCCACGGCGGTTCTGGTTCTACCGCGGAAGAGATCAAAGAAGCAGTCAGCTATGGCGTTGTTAAAATGAATATCGATACTGACACCCAATGGGCGACTTGGGAAGGTATCCTGAATTATTACAAAAAGAACGAAGGCTATCTGCAAGGCCAGTTAGGCAATCCAGAAGGCGCGGATAAACCTAATAAGAAATTCTACGATCCACGGGTATGGCTGCGTGCCGGTCAGGTTTCTATGATTGCCCGTCTGGAACAAGCGTTCAAAGAATTGAACGCGATTGATGTGTTGTAATTGGTGAAAGAGTTCCCTCTGAATTTTCATGCAGAGGGAACGTTAGCCGCATTCAGTAAATGAGATGTTACATCGCATCTACTCTTTTTATCATTTCCATTGCAACAGCCATAGACATGAACAGTTTGCTCTTTGTCTGAGGAAACTCCTCAAACCCTACGTTCATATACAGTTTTTTGGCTATGTCGTTCTTTGCATCGACGATAATCATCGGGGTAGGAATAGATTGTGACGACTCTATAGCTTTTCGAATTGCATCTATAAGCAAGATTTCACCAAACCCTTGGCGTTGAAATGACTTACTTATAGCTAGGCGACCAATAAGTGCGCAATGTAGTGTAGAAGGGTACTTTTTCGATATTTTCTCTGGTAGTTCGTCTAGCTCTACCGTGCATAGTGCTAGGGAATAGTATCCCTTTATTTGAGATCCATTTTGACTACTTGTAAGGACGAATGTTCTTGATAAGTCCTTTTTATCATGTTGTCCCGATACTGCCTTCAAGTAGTTGTTTAGTGCGGGTTCACCACAGTTAAAATTATTTCTATCGTGTTTGTTTTTATCTAGACGTTCTATCTTCATTTTTTATTGTTTCTTTATGTCTACGAGCAGCACGAAGGAAACGTTCGTTTACCTTGATTGGTTTTTCCAATGCATGAACAAACGCCAATGCATCTTCTTGACACAATTGAATACGCATATTTTGTTCAATGAGTCTTTTTGCCTCTGCTACAGCAGCATTGGCAATAAAGCTATTCAAACTGGCATACCCTGATAGTGATAACGCTCTTTCAAGTAACTCCTTGATCTCTGAACTCACCCTTGTGGTGATTCTTTCATTTGCTAATGTGGCCATAAGCCTTACTCCTACCGCATTGCGGTTATTAGTTCTTTAGTTCACTATAGATATCCACTACTCGTTTACATTATTTATTTGGAGCTAGCGGAACATATTATTTGGTGAAACGCTAAGTTTGTTTCATTGGTTAGTCTAACATTGTTTTTAACAAAATTCAATGGATGTGCCAAAATGACACCATGTTGTGAGACTAAACAAGCCATAGTCAGATAGAACAAAAATCATCAAAATTCGGACGCAAGTGAATCCGAGTATGCAGAGTTGTTAGCAAAAACCGCCGTAAACCCTCTTTACGGCGGGAAGCAGTCACCTGAGTTGTACTAGCTCTAGTCTGAGCTAGTACAGTTAGTTTCTATTTAAAGTTCTATACCCGTCATCTTTCAAGTTGCCTCTTTGTTGGCTGCACTCGCTCACCCCGGTAACAGAGTTTGCTATGCTCCTGGGGATTCACTCCCTTGCCGTCGCGATGCATCTTGAAATCCATAGGGTATGTGACCAAATTTATGAAGTTCTCCGCATTCCTAAATTCTCAGCGATAGCCGCAGAGCGAATATTAATAGCCTCTGTTGATATCCTATTAATTTTATGTCCTTTCAATGATTTTTTAATTGCTTTCATTGTCAGGAATTTGCCAACGCCTTTGAAATTGTATTCTCTATTGATTGCAACATCCGGTTCTGTTGCTTGCAGCAGCGTTCTTTCTTCATTACTCAATTGCGTATAGGGATGGGCCAATGCATAGTTGACATGTAATTCTGATTGTTTATTTTTTAAATCATGATAAACCTTAACCTCCATTGCCGCATAAATTTTTCTTTCACCGGAATAATCATTTTTTTCACTTTTATCCATTAACGCAAAGAAATCGGTTTCTGAATAAAAATCAGGGTGATTGCTTCTATATCTATGCTCTTCGGCATATTCTGATATCGTATCTTGTATGGTTCTTGCCATATAACCGGATATTTCAGATCCTAAAGAAAGATTGGTCTTCGATTTTTCTGAAAGGGCGCTATTTTCTTCAAGCCGGCTATATATTATTTGGCTTTTTTCTATACCTTTTAGAAGTTCTTCATGGCTTAACAAATAACCCGATGGATCGGAATCACCGACACGAACCACTTTTAATGATTTATTCTTTGTATAACTGCTCTCTTTCTCGTTCCATTTAACAACATGTGAATTTTTAGCGGCCAATTTAAATTTTAATTCATCAAGGAAATTGACCTCTTTGGTATATTTTCCTTTTTCTGGCGCTAATCCATTTTCATCCTGTAAACTCACAGGATTATTTCTTACCATTCGGTATAGATTCAGCCCATCAATGGTTCCTGCCGGGTCCGCGCTTAACCATTTGCCCGCCCACGGTTGGTAATAACGATAACCGTAATAATACAGCCCGGTGGCATCTCGTTCTTTGCCGGAATAGCGAATCGTTTTATAGCTGGCTTCTGTTTGGCTGTTTGCTGCCCACAGCGCTGTCCCGCCAAATGGATAATACTCTTCCTCGCTGATAATTTGTCCTTGGTTGTCCAGTTCAAGTTGGCTGGAGCCGATCAGATTATCGTAGCTGTAACGTAGTTGATTGTTGTTGATGCCTTCTGGTTTACCGCTTTCCCAGTGCAACATTCGTATCTGTGCGCGGCCCGCTTCACCGAGTGTGATAACGTGTAACTCTTCCGTTGTTGTGGTGCTGTTCTGGGTTGTGCGTAGCTCCAGCCCCGGCAAATAGATTACCCGCTGTTGCTGCGTAGTATTCTGGGTTGGTTGTTCACTCACTTTCAGTTGTCTCATTCCGTTGCTGTCGTAGCGGTACCACTCATTTCCCGGGCCATTATTCACCTGCTTCAACTCTCCTCGTGGTGTCCAGATAAGCGTCTGTCCGGGTAATAAACTGGTTTGACGACCACCGGCATCAAACAACGTATCCACTTGATTTGGATCGGTGGTCAGCGTACTGAGAACACCTCGATTGCTGCGGTTTGAAAGGGTGATAGCCACGGTGTAGTTGTTCTGGGTAGCTGGCGAGCTGTGCCGAATTTGCGTCAGATTACCGCTGTGATCATAGCTGTAGCTGCGAGTATAGTTAGTGTAAGTATTGCTGTCAGAAGGTAGTGCAGGGGAGGGTAGTTGGTTATTTTGCTGACCTATATTAGCCATTTCCCGCCCGGCGGCACTGATAAGCTGATACAGGGAATCGTAGGTATAGTTATTCTCCGGGACCACTTTCTGATTGCGCCAAAAGCGGGTGGCTTCCGCATCGTTACGGATATTGATGACATTGCCTACCGGATCATATTGATAGCGTAAGTCTTGCAACACTTTGGCGTCTGACGGACGGCGGGTGGTAATGCCGATCAGCCGTTGGGTTTCTGGTTCATAGCTGTATTCAGTGATAACGCCGTTACCGTGCTCTTCGCGTAATTTTTGTCCGGCGGCGGAGTAGGTCAGCGATTTGATAATCGCTTGTTCGGCCTGACCTTTGAGCGTCAACCAACAGCCTTTTAGCTGCCCAGCCACGTCGTAGGCCAGACGCTGGGTGTTGCCTTTGGCATCGGTCTGGGTCAATAAAGCCCCGGTGGCATCGGCTTTATTTTGGGTGGTATAGACATCACTGCTCAGTTTTTGCTGCCAGAGGCTTTGGTCTTCACCTGTCCAGTCAGCATTTTGATCATCGACGAGTAGTTGCTGAGATTGTGATAGTACGACGCCAGCCAGAGAAAGGCTGTTGAGTTGAGTGAGTCCTGCGGTATCGTAATGACGGACACACTGACCGGCAAGGTTGTAATCTTTTTCTTGCGGCGTATTACCGGCCCAGATAAGACGCTCGGTTGTTTGCTCTTCTGCCTGTACTTGTTCGGTGATAATAAGCAGACGACCGGGAAGGGTGTTATCTTCATAACGATGGTTTTGGCGGACACCGGTTGCATTGATGATCAACACTGGGCGACCTTCAATATCATTGAGGGTAATAGTCCGACCGGCATCAACACTTTCTTCACGTAAAACCTGACCGGCAAGATTAAAGACGCGAATCAAGTTCGGACCGCTTTGGTTTTTATTTTTACGAGGATCGGTACTTTTTACCTGAAATCCCGGAATATTGAACTCATAGAGCGTAATTAATTCATCACTGTTTTCATCAACTTGAGTACGTAAATATTCCAACGTGCGTACATTTAATTTCCTGTTATCTAATACCCTAATTGAGGGGGTCTTTTGGTCAATTGCAGAATTGTAACTGCTCATATTTTAACTCCTTAGATGGTGTTAATCGTTAAGAAAATTTAAGTTATGGCAACAACCAAAAGACCTTATCACTAAACAGGCAAGGAAAGCGATTTATCGTGATGTTATTAATGCAAACGCTTTGGTAATTTTTGAGATTGTATAAATGGAAATTAAAGTTTCAGATAGTGGGTGTGATTGATCAACCATCAGGAAAACAAGTGGTTGGCAGATTTGATATATCGATGATGCTTAATAACGAATCACTTGTATATCATAGTTAAATATAAAAGAAATTTATTAAACCGCGATAGTCACAATACCTTAAAAACAATACTTTAAAAACAATACCTTAAAAACAGAGGATATTATGAGTTCTACATTCGATACAGCGAAGTCAGGAGATGATAATAAGAACATACCGCTTCTATCATGGTTCTGCACCTGTTGGGTATAAGACACCTAACGGGCTGTGATGTAACACAGATGAGGCTAATCCTTCAAATAGATGATGTTATTGGTCGCTTGATAAATGGTAATAAAGGTATTTTTAATTAAAAATTAATATGTTGAATGTTTAGAGTCATGATCATTGAGTGGAAAATCAGTAAAGGCCAAATGGTTTCATACATCGTAGACTGCTATTTTGGGGATGAGTTATTTTTGTCATTGCATCCGCCATTATATTTACAATAACTTAATCATTATTGAATTTGTAACACTTTGTTACAAAGTTTACTTTTTGTAAATGAAAAAAGTGGAAATTTTTTCTTGCTATTTGGTGATGATTTAATAATCATAACTTGAGTTCTGTCATATGGACAATATGAAGGACCTTCCAACTCCTGTTCCCTTATTCAAAGGGATTAATCGATAGGGATACATTTCGTCTTCCTGTCGTTCAGCTTGCTATTACTCACGGCATAAGCGGTGTTTCTTATCTGTGGTAATAGGATTTTTACTATCTTGTTTCCTTAGTGACGCAATCAATCACGGCTATTCCTGACAGGATATTGATGCTGATGAAAGTGATTGATAGCCGGGCGGGGAAATCTTGTGGAATTTTCACCACATGATGTTTGGGCTGCGTGCCTATCTGTAATAATAAGCAAAGGAAACAACACTGATGAGTACATTAGATCCGCGAGAATGTTTCGATTGTAGGCTGTTGAAACACTGGGTGGAATTTCAATTGGTGGATGAACAGGGGAAACCCTTGGTTAATATGCCTTATAGCCTGATAAGCAAGGGGCTACCGAATTATGTGCGCAAAGGAAAGACGGATGGTTTCGGGGTGCTCAGGGAAGAAGACCTGTCAGCTCATCCGGTGACATTGTATATCCATGCCCAATCGTTGGCCGATGAGATGGAACAGCGCCCGTTGCGGGAAAAACGGGGAGAAGAATTTTCAGTGGTGAAGCCGAAAGCAGAAGCCGAAGGCCATCAATATCGCTATGTGACTATCGGGCAGATCAGTGATGGGTTGCCAGCGTTAGATGATTGGAATGATCCCAAAAAAATTCCACCTCCCTATCATTTCCCAGATCCAGAACCCAAAGGGCTTTATTCCCGTCCGCTCAACTGTCGGCATGTTCTGGAGGTATGTCCATTCCGGGCTTGGGTTCTGCTGCTACATCATCAAAAAGAGTATTCCATTGTGAATGCTTATAATCAGTGTTTGATGAGCGTGCTGGCCTATGCTGGCGGGGATGTCGATGTTGAAGGTTCTGTACTTCACTTTTTTAATCGGCAAATGGTCGATGTTTCAAAGTTACCCTATAAAGTGGAAGCATTGTCGGCAACACCTGTCGTTTACGATGTGCCGTTTAGTAAACGTTATGCCCGGGTGGAGTTTATTGATTCACAAGCAGGGAACAACAAACAGGGTGATACTAAATTGTTTTATGCCGCCAGTGAGAAAGATGTGATTGTTAGTTGGCGGGGAACCGTTAGCCTGGATAATTACCTGACTGATGCCACGTTCCAGCCATTGGCTTTAAGTTGTAATGATGACAAAGCATTGTGCAGCGAGTTTATTCATCATGGTAAAGTGCATAAAGGGTTTTGGGAGGCATTTAATCTGGGGGGGAGGTTAATCGTTCCCAGTGATGACACTGAAACTATAACAGTGTTTCGAGATATCATCAGTTTGGTTATAAACAAACGATTATTTATTTGCGGCCATAGTCTGGGAGGCGCGCTGGCATTATTGCACAGCGCACAACTGAAAGAACACAATCCTTGTCTCTACAGTTATGGAATGCCACGAACACTCACTCGTAGTGCGGTAGAGGAATTGTCTTCTATTATCCACTATCGCCATGTTAATGAAGATGATGTCATCCCTGCTGTGCCATTTGAACAAGATATGGATAATGTTTTTTTCAATTATTGGGCGCCGGCGGGGTACGACTGGGCGGTTATGAAGTTGTTGTCGCCGTCACCGATTATTCAGGCAATTAAACAGGCGACAGCCAGTAAAGAAATTTATCTGCATCATGGTAAAGTTGTTCATTTTTTTCAAGCCAACAGTTGCCCGGAATGGCTGATTTCCGCCCGGAATGCCTCTCTTATAACGGGTGTTGCTGAAAAAATATTGGATAACACCACAAAGCTCTACTTAATTCCTGAGTTAAATCAGGAAACAGAAAAGGATTTTTCGCTGGCTGGGGAGCGGCAAAATGCGTTGTTTAATCAGCTCAGTCAACAAGAAAAAGACAAATTGTTTGTTGAAAACAGAAGTGCTGATTTGAAAGGCGGATTCGGTTTCTCTAACCATAGCTCGTATAAATATGCGGGTTATATTGACAAGCGCCTCAGAGAGTTATGTGAGCCGGATAAGGTTACAGTCTATCAGGATAGTCAGCGTCAATTTAAGGCGAAAATGGACAGTTATAAGATGCTTATCCCTGACAATGTTTACTACCGAAATCTCTATTTTCTGGATATGGATAAGCAGTTAATAAAATCACTGACGGTCAGCCAGCAGGAAGAACAAGGGGAACTGGCCTTACAGCATTACTGTGATAAACAGGAACTGTCTGTATGAAAATATTGAAGATAACGCTGCCCTTATTATTTCTCTATTTTATTTACTGGGCGTTTGGGGACGCCTTTTTTGACCGGCTTTTTCCTTTTTCACCTGACGAGAAGAAACAGTTGATTACGGTGGAAGGTGTCGCGCCGAAATATACAAAACCGTATGTGTCCGCGCAGTATATCTCAAAAGACTGTCTTAGATATCAGTTTGATGCAGGTATGTCGCCTTATCAAGTGCCGACTTATTATAAATTACGTCTGGATGTGAAGTCAGATCCCCAAACTGGTTACTTTCAGGCGAAATTGCCTTTCAATGGTGGAGGATGGTGTAAATGGAAAATCAATCAAGCTTCTGTGGCAGTGGGGTATACCGATGTCCGACATCTGGTGAAAGATGCCGTGCCGTATACGGGAACAGGTTTAACCGCATTTATTAACGATGCTGTTCAGACAAACATTAGCGAAATTGCGGCATTGAATACCATTGATTTCAGCCCAATTATTTACCCTGTTTTGGAAATGGCTGAGGGGAGCCCAAAAAGAATATTTTTACAGGGTCAAGTTAGTATGTATCCCTTTCGATTCAGGTTAACGCCGGATGCTGAATGGAAAATTATCTATAAGCCTAAACTGGATGAAACTAAGATGCCGAAAATTACTATCACTAACGGAAGGGGAGAATGGGTTGAATATCCTGACGGGCGAATTGACCTCCATCGCCAAACGATAGACTACTGGAAGATAAAGTAGTGCTAACAGAGTTTCCAGTAAAAACCATTGACCGTGGGCCAGTAGGAAGGACAAGGGGAACTGGCCTTACAGCATTACTGTGATAAGAAGGAATTATCAGTATGAAAATATTGAAAATAACGCTGTCCTTATTATTTCTCTATTTTATTTACTGGGCGTTTGGCGACGCCTTTTTTAACTGGCTGCTTCCCTTTTCATCTGCCGGAAAAGGGCAGTTGATTACGGTAGAAGGAGTGGCTCCGAAGTACACTGAGCCATATGTAGCAGCTATATATAAGTCAAAAGATTGCTTAAAATACCAATTTGATGCAGGTATGTCGCCTTTTAAAGTACCGACTTATCATAGCCTAGGTTTGGATGTAAAAGCTGATGCGAAAACTGGTTACTTTCAGGCAAAATTGCCTTTTAGTGGTGGAGGTTGGTGTAAATGGAAGATTGATAGAGCCTTTGTATCAGTAAGTTATACCGATGTCAGTCATTTGGTAAAAGATGCTGTTCCGTACGAGGGAACAGGATTAACTGCATTTATCAACGACGCGGCTCAAACAAATATTAGCGAAATTGCAGCATTGAATACTATAGATTTCAGCCCGGTTATTTACCCTGTATTAAAGATAGTTGATGGGCGCCCAAATAGAATTTTCTTGCAGGGCGTGGTGGATACGTATCCTTTTCGGTTGAAATTAACTCCAAGAGCGGAATGGAAAATTACCTATAAACCTAAGTTAGATGAAACCAAAATGCCTAAAATTATTATTCCACCAGGTAAAGAACCTTCAAGAGTTGAATATCCTGATGGCAGAGTTGATTTAGACAGAGATTCTATTGATTACTGGAAAATAAAGTAGTGCTAACAGAGTTTCCAGTAAAAACCATTGACCGTGGGCCAGTAGGAAGAATAAGGAATACTGGCCTTACAGAATTACTGTGATAAACAGGAACTGTCCGTATGAAAATATTGAAGATAACGCTGTCCTTATTATTTCTCTATTTTATTTACTGGGCGTTTGGCGACACCTTTTTTGACCGGCTTTTTCCTTTTTCGCCTGACGGGAAGAAACAGTTGATTACGGTGGAGGGTGTCGTGCCGAAATACACAAAACCGTATGTGTCCGCGCAATATATCTCAAAAGACTGTCTTAGATATCAGCTTGATGCAGGTATGTCGCCTTATCAAGTGCCGACTTATTATAAATTACGTCTGGATGTGAAGTCAGATCCACAAACTGGTTACTTTCAGGCAAAATTACCTTTCAATGGTGGAGGATGGTGTAAATGGAAAATCAATCGAGCTTTTGTGGCGGTGGGGTATACCGATGTTAGCCATCTGGTGAAAGATGCCGAACTCTCTTCGGGAACAGGATTAACCGCCTTTATCAACGACGCCGCACGAACAAATTATTCTGAAGCCTCTGAGACTCGTGCATTGAATACGATAAATTTCAGCCCGGTTATTTACCCTGTTTTGAACGTGGTTGAGGGATATCCAAACAGCATTTCCTTACAAGGCAAGGTAAATTCGTTTCCGTTTAGACTGAAATTAATTCCAGGAGAGGAATGGAAAATCACCTTCAAGCCCAAACTGGATGAAACTAAAATGCCAAAAATTACTATAACTAAGGGGAAGGAATGGGTTGAATATCCTGATGGACGAATCGACCTTAATCGCCAAACGATAGACTACTGGAAAATAAAGTAGTGCTAACAGAGTTTCCAGTAAAAACCATTGACCGTGGGCCAGTAGGAAGAATAAGGAATACTGGCCTTACAGCATTACTGTGATAAACAGGAACTGTCCGTATGAAAATATTGAAGATAACGCTGTCCTTATTATTTCTCTATTTTATTTACTGGGTGTTTGGCGACACCTTTTTTGACAGGCTTTTTCCTTTTTCGCCTGACGAAAAGAAACAGTTGATTACGGTGGAAGGCATAGCACCGAAAGACACAAAATCGTATGTGTCTGTTATGTATATCTCAAAAGATTGTTTCAGATATCGTCTGGATTCCAATATGTCGTCTTTTAAGGTAACAACTTATAATGACTTACTTGAAGGAACTTAATCCGATTTGAGTGATCTGGCAATCGTCAAAAAGAGAACGTCAACCTAATCGGACTGGGTTAGGTCAATTATGGCACCTATACCGATTCATCAAGGACATTGTTTAGATTTTGGTTTTAGAGAGACAGTATGAATTTAATAATAGCTGATGCATTGGAATATAAAGTCAGGGTAAAAGAATTCGCGTTTGGGAAAAAATGTCATTATTATCGGCTTGCAAAATACAAATATCATGATGTTCAAGTCTAGATTCTCGAAGAGGAGAAGCTAGACAGCCAAAACTGATCATAGGTAAATTATTTTGTTTTAGAAACTGATGCAATGCGTGTGCGATATTTATCTACTAGCTTTGAAAACCAATCCGTCATTAAAGTTTGTCCTATTCTATATTGACTAAATGTTTTCATAGATAATACCATTTTTTATTAATATTTCAGAATAATATTGACCGGATTATCTATAACTGGGATCAAGTAACGTAGTTGGTGCTGATATATCCAGCAAAGCGCCACTTTCATCTTTAATCAGAAGGCGGCGTTGGCCATAGGGCAAATCACGTGGTGGTTCAACGATATTGAATCCAAGTTTCTGTGCTTTCAAATAATAAGGCTCAACATCTTCTACAATACAAGTGATAATAATTCCCTGGCAAGAATTCTGATATATTTCTGGAATAAACTCACTCGTTCTTAAAAAAGCGGAAACTTGTCCATGTTTTTTAGAAGACATTGAAATAAACCAGTTAGATTCGTATTCAATATTAAAATTCAAGAGGTTGACAAATAAATTCCGTGTACTTATTAAATTATCAGTAAGAATGTTAGTTAGCATATTACGTCTCCTTCTTGAGGGATCTAAAACGTCAGAATTTATAACCAAGTATTCTGATAAACAAAGATATAGGAATGATCTCGTATTTTCTAACCCACTTTAACACATCCTTGAAAATGATAAAGTGCTTTGGTCAAGTGTCATAAATGTCGCAATTGAACTTTGTTCTGGCTGTGCCAGATTAAATTCATTTATATCCGCTCGTTAACATTAAACGAGCGAATATTGATTCAATTACACCAGCGCATCAGCGGCCGTATCATTCTCATCCTCACTCACGGTAAACCACGGGAAATATTGGCTTTGGCGCAGCCAGCCTTTTGCAGTAATAACCCGGATTTCCCGCCCAATCGGATCGTAGATATGAGTATCCGCATAGGCTTCTTTTCTGGCGCTGTCATCACTGACATATCGCCAGTCGTTGAGGAAATAGGGCTGATAAGTGCGTATCGTCTGCCCTTTATTATCATATTCGGTGCGTCCCGTGACCGCCCAACGCGTTTTAGTATCCGCCATTTTTGTCACCAGAGAACCGTCTTGGTTACGTTGCCAGGCTTCGCCTGCCTCATGTCGTACAGACGCTTGTAGCAGACGGCCAAAACCATCACTGAATGCGACTTGTTGGCGAATTTGCTGCTCAGAATCGCGGTCGTAACGGTCTGTGGTCAGCGTAAGGTTATGGGGAGGTAAACCAATGCTGTTGGTTAACAGTTTAACTAATGGTGTACTGATCTTTTGACTTTGTACCCAACAGCGGCGAGCTAGTGCGCAAATACGCCAATCTTCCGTGATAATCCGCGAATCACGCAGTGTCTTCTGCTCTTCCTGCGTTAATGTGTTGAAGGTTTCCTGACTGAATAGTGGCATCCAACTGTCCGGTGCATAGACCAGACACTGCGCGACAGGCAGTGGTCCGGTTAGATTAATAGCGGTATTGATATCGTTTGGTGGAGAGAATGGTTTTTCTTCTGGTGAAGAGTAACCTGTTGCCATACCGCTTTCGATTCCCCAGAAACGTTGCGTGACAAGGCGTCCCAGAGCATCCAAGGTGATGAGATGCACATTATCGTTGATGTCAGTCAGTTGCGTTGGTGTGAGAAAACGCCAGTCATAATTGGCTGAGACGGTGAAGCCGGCAGCATCTTGGGTTTGGGTGATGACACAATAGTGAGTATCCCATTTTAGCGTCATTTTCCCGGTTAACAGGGTGTTACGTTGTGCGACAGGACGCCAAAATTGTGCTTCCGTCCCGTAATCGGTATAGCCTTGACGCGCTACCCAGACGTTGTTTTCGCCGGTGCGAGGAAACAGGTAAGGCTGTTGTTGGTATCCGGCCTGTGTCAGAATTCCCGGTAATTCGTCTGGCGTAATACCGCCATCAAATGCGGATAACAGAGATTCCGTTAATACCGCCGTTTCGGTAAAGGCGATTAACGCTTGTCGTGTCGGCATTTTCAGTGGTGTTTGGTTTTTCCCGTCGGTATAGAACGTTCGTTGCTGATTGAGGTATTCGCGTGGTTTATCATCGGCAATCAGGCTATTTTCAGCACTCAGGGCTTCCAGATTTAAGCCATCAACAGGCACCTGTTTGGCGTCGTAAGTAAAGGCGTCACTGCGTGTGCCATCCGGTAATCCCAACACTCTGAGTTCATTACCAATAAGATGGCGCCAACTGGATTGTCGGCAGGTTAATCGCAATAGCTGTTGTTGATCGTCATAACTGCTGGCAAACAGCGTATCCGGTAGGGTATCGGGATACGGATTGGTTGTTGGTTGATTGCGGCGGGGATATTGCACGGAAACCTGTTTCAGTGGTTGCCCGAATAGGTCGCTGGACAGCGTGATATCCTGATTGCACTGGGGATCACTGATAATACGTTCATAGTGATAGCTACGGCTTTCCACGACTGAGGCCCAGAGCGCCGGGGAAACGGTGGCGCCATCTTGTAATTGGCGCACCTGTGGACGGGATTCAGTCACTGTATAGGGGATCTGCTGCTGTGCGCCGCCATCCAGCCCGTAGAGTTCACTACGCAGTGGCTGACCTTTTAGCGCCCGGTTTAACCA
Source organism: Photorhabdus hainanensis (assembly GCF_018448965.1). Classification (NCBI taxonomy): domain Bacteria; kingdom Pseudomonadati; phylum Pseudomonadota; class Gammaproteobacteria; order Enterobacterales; family Morganellaceae; genus Photorhabdus; species Photorhabdus hainanensis. The sequence continues at coordinate 28,397 of NZ_RCWD01000027.1, forward strand.
GTATAGATTATGGTCATCTTCCGGTGTCAGTGGAACATCTTTGCCCTCTTTCCAGAGAGTAAAACGTGGCGTAAAACCGGCGAAAGCTTGCTTATCGCCACGCCAATACCCGGCGGATAACGCATTATCTACCGCAGGTAATCCGGTGGCATACCAGCTTTTGGCAAGTGCCGGCGGTGTACGTTCCGGCGCATTGCCTTGAGCGAGTTGATGGCTGTCTGTCTGCTCAACATAACCAAAGCCACGAAATTCCCGCTCACGTCCATCCCAGGCGCCGTGGGCGTAACGTAAAGTGGTCACTAATTTATTGCCGCTGATTTCATCCTCGGTTGCTGTTTGCCAAAGGGTATGGACCGGGAAGGGCAGGTAACAGACCGGTGTTTGTCCGGTAGCCAATGCCGCAGCTTTTTCATCCAGCCAGAACTGGACAGAGCTACGGTAATGCAAGGTGTGATTGGCCCCCATATTGTTGTTCATTTCACTGAGTAACCACGGTTTCGCGTTGGTCAGATCGCAGCGCCAATGATGTGGCGCCATATGCGGTACGCTTAGGATCAGGCTGACAACGCCTAACCCTTGTACATCGGCTACTTGCAACTGGCAGGTGTCATCAAAACGCAGGCCGTCAGGAAAGTGGAGTGTGAATGGTTCTGCAAAACCGTTGCCACTTTCATTTCTGAAAATATCCAGACGGTCAGCATGAACATAAATCAAATCGGCAGGGCCGCTACCATCCAGATCGGCCAGATGAACTCGGTCAGGATTAAAACTGGCGGCAGATTGGCTGAATCCCGGCAATGCGATTGGCTGACCAAAACGGCCATGTCCCAGATTCGGCCAGCAGGTGACTTGAGTCGCGCTCACTTCAACCAGATGTGCTTGGCCTGAACCCAATACGTCACTAAACGCCACTAACTTACGGGCATCAGCGCCCGGTAAAGGCAGAGTGATATCACCGGATTGCACCACATCCCGCCCTTCGGTAAAACCATCACGGTTATTCGCATATAAGCGCACACTTTTGGGACCAATTAGCACTAAATCGGACAGTCCGGCCCCCATTAAATCCGCCAGTTGCGCGCGTGGATGGGTATATTCCACCGGCAAAGCGTTGAGTGGCGTAAAATGTGTCCAGCTACCATCCGGGTGCTGACTGTAGTAGCCCCTTAGCCCCGGCCCGGTAATCACCCAGTCCAGTTGTCCGTCACCGTTAATATCCATCAGTGAGGCGTTATCCTGCACAGCCGGTGTGATGGGAAGGAGTTGCATTTTCCCCCAAGTGACTGCGTTCATCTCTTCCCCGGCTTGACGTTGGGCGGATCGATACCACCAGCCATTTTTATCCTGATAGAGGATGCCGGGCACGCCTTCTCCTTTTAGGTCAAGTAGTTGCCAGCGCTGAATGGTGTTGAAATTTGCCAGTACATCCATTGATTGCCAGAGTGCGGTTTGTTCCGGCTCAAAAGGCTGATAGGCCAGTTCCAGTGGCGGCAGCGCGGTGACGGTGTTGTTGTCCTCATGGCCTACCCGGCGGACAGAAACGAGCGTACTGACCATCGCGTTTTCGTCATAATCCAGTATCAGACGCGACACTAGCGCAGGTTCATCATCCCCCTTTGCCTGACCAGACAGGGTTTGTAGACGGTGAAACATCAGTATTTGGCGGCATAAGCGGCGAGTACGCAATTCAAAACCGTATTCATAACGGGAAAAACGGTCTTTTCGGCAAAGCCAATTGCCTGTGGCTTTAAACAGCGGCATTTCAGATAAGCTGTTTTTGCGTTCACCGTAGTCAAATACTAAACAGAACAACCAGCCAGATTTAAGTGGGTCATCTCCGTTTAGCGCAGGAAAAACGTCGCTGGCGGTCAGGTTCCCGTAATGTACCGTTTGCAGGTAGCGCTGGACGGTTGCGCTGGGGTGGGCTGCTAGCTCGTCGGTTTCGCAACCTGCTTCATCTTCGGCGCGATATTGATAATAAATCTGTTCGCCGTGGGATGATACCGAAGCTTCCAACAGCCATTGCGCTGTTTGGTTAACATTGAGTGGATTACTGATACGCGCCTGAGGATTTTTGCCCAGTAAATGGACCTGTCCGTCGGGGCTGTATATCAGCCAGAAATCGGTTGCGCCGGTTGTTTGGGGTTGCCAGTATTCCAACCGGCTAAAGTGGCTTTCCAAGCGGGAGCGATAACCGGTAACAGTGAAAGTTGTTCCTAAATTGATGCCTTGCAATGAGGATTCACTGCGGATATCAGCTTGACCTGCCTCATTTAATGCTACGACCAACACTTCACCTTCCGGCCCCAGAAAAGTATCGGTTTCATCGTAATTCGGCACGCCGGTACTGGTGCGACGACGAATTGCCATGACGCCGCAGTCCCAACCGAGACCAAATGGGCTGTTACCGGTTCCACTGTTGTAATTCAGAGTGAGCGAGGGTGCGTAACCACGCCCGGCGGAAATGGGTAATGGCAGGGATAGGGCGGCCATACCATCCGGCCCGGCTGGTGTTAATGTTTCACCCATGCCGGTAATGGCGCCGCCGCCCTTGGGTAATGACAGCTCGGTAACACTGAATGTTTGTGAATTCTGCATAAAAACTCCTTACAGGCCCCGGTTCGGAGCCTGTTTTAGTACGTTGGGACGGTTATTTAATGGTGTAGCGAATATGCAAAATGATATCGTTCAGGGTTTTTAACATAGTGGCTTGTTTACCTTTATCCGGCATGGATGCATTTGGGAAGCTCAGTGTCAGCGTGCCTTGATCAATGGCGATGCCTTCGAATGGCAGGAATTTGCCATCGTTGAAATCGAGTTGGAATTGGCCGCTGTCATTCATGCCGTGAGAAACTGTCAGCGCTTCACAGCCGTTAGCTAATCCGGCTTTATCGCCGTAAGACAATATTGCCTGCACATCCTGATAGGGTCCCAGTAGCGCGGGCAGGGTGACGCTGATCTGTTTGATACGTCGAATTTTGCCAAGCGATGCTGGGTAATCCTCACGAATTTTCAAATCAGCTAATGAAACTGATGCTTGCAAAGAGGTTTTAGTGTCCGTGCCGGCGCCGAACGCCAAATTGTTACTACCATTGCCGACACTGCCTGAACCTTTACTCACCAGCTTGTCAATTTCCTGAGTCAGAGAGAATGGACCGTTATCTTTTGGTAATCCCGCATAAACTTCGGCCAGCGACACTGTGCGTTCAACCTCTAATGCGCGTTTATCGCGTTTCAGATGAGCGTCTTCCATTTGCGCCAGACTTAGCATCAAGGTTTCACCTGCAAGCAGACCGGCATAGGTTCCCTGCCATGCGCCCGGTTTAATGAAGCGGGCGGAATCATCATTGAGTTCCCAACGGTAAGCTTGTTCTGCCATCAGGCAACGCGCGACGGCCAAATCGTAGAACTGGAAGTAAATCGCCGCCAGTCGACCACGCAGCCAGTTGTACAACGCCTGATTGCTGAACTTACGTTGCAGGAAAGCCAATTGAGATTGGGTCTGTTCTTGTTGGGTTTTCAGACTAGTTTTCTGCAATACGGCGGCTTCACGGCGTACTGCCAACGATTTAAGTTGGGCGTCGAGTTGTTTCAGCTCCGCTTCGGCATTATTACGCTGGATCTCCCACTCTTGACGGCGACGACGGTAGGTTTCCGATTGGCTAATTTTATCCGCTTCGGTGTTCATAACATTCGCGGAGAACTCCATCACATAACCTGTCGCCTCAGCGATAGCCCCCCAACGGCTGCCGCCACCGGCAAAGCCGAAGATGTTAGGCACCAGATCAGCCGCCGCGCCGGCCAGACGGGATGCCTGAACCGCCGTGGTAAGCCCGGCGGCGGACGCTCGTAGCGTCATGGCTTGGTTTTCACCGGCGTTGATATTCTCATCGTACAGTTTGCCGTAGCTATCAAAGCGCGATTGTGCTCCCGCTTTGGATTTTTCCAACACCGTTTTCTCGGCATCCAATTCTTCAATGGTTTTGTCCTGAATGCTCAGGTTAGTCAATATCAGCTCGGCGGCTTGATTTTGTAATAACGCATTGAGCGCTTCCGCATCCTGACGTTCGATAATATTTTGTAACGTGGAGCCGAACTGGGTGAGCTGGCTGACCATGCCGCGCGCATTTTCCAGCATGTGCGGGAAACGCCACAGGGACATAAATGATTCCGGCAGTTTTCCTCCAGCTTGAGAAGTGGCGACGGCGGCGCTGAGTAACGCTTTCGGATCGGCCGGTGTGGCATAGATTGGCAGATATAACGGCTGACCGTCGATAGAGAGGTTATGACGCAGGTTGTATACTCTCTGAGCTAATGTCTGCCAGTAATTCATCATCACTTCATTGATTTGCGGCAGGAAGAGATCAGTCAGGGTATTGGCGCTGCGCAATGATAAAGGCGCCGGTGTAGGTATATTCTGCCGCAGAGCGACTATTGCGCTGGCGTGAGCATTTTGGGTAGTCATATCTGCGGCTCTGTCCAACCGTGGATCACTCCATGTCGTACTCAGCGGTAGATAAGGTTTGTCGCCTAATAGATGCAGCGCTTGCATATACCACATCTTCGCTTCGTTAAGTGTATCTCGCTCCAGTTGGCGATAAGCATGATCGCCGCGTGCTATCAATAGATCCAAGGTACGCATAAAAGTTGAAACTTTGTAGTGCATTGGATCGTGTTGTGCTACTGCGTCAGGATCGACAGAATCCAAAGGATTACTGTTCCAACTGGTGTCTTCCAGTAACGGGCGGACGTTCCACTGGTAGTTCTGAATCTGGCCGTGGACAATATAACCGGATGGACTCCAGACATATTTCAGCCAGCGGTTGGCTTCATCAAAGTTTTGTTCATGCAGCAAACGTTGAGCAACCAGCATCGGGGTATAGTAGAACAGTTCCCAGAAATAGAGGCTGTTCGCGCCGCTGAAATCCATTGGTTCAGTTTTTTGATTTTCTATAAAAATAGGATCACGGTTTTTTTCATTACCTTTGGGATAATAACCCTGAAAATTCGTACCATTCTTAAACCAAAACTCGCCAATTTTTATTGGATTAGCAGAATATTTTACAAATAAATAAATCCAGCTATCTCTCCCCTTATTATCTACCGGTTTTGTATTGTTACTACGCTCTTTTACAGATATATAAGTTTCAGAGAGATTAATTAATTGATTTTTATCTGTTAGTTCACCCTGATAAATGACATTTTCTTGATCAGGTTGTTTTTCACTGTTTCCTAACATAATTGTGATATTTTTGCTGCTACCGTGAAGACTTGAGTCGTATATTGGTAATGTTGCAGTAAAATTATCATTCCATAAAACAGGCTCTTGGATATTCTGAGTTTCCATGCTCAGAATCGTATCAATTCCGGTAGTAGCTCGTGCAATCAATTGACGGGCAAATAGAGTATTCAGGCGAGTACGATAGGCTTGCCATTGCATATATTGCGCACCATTTTCATTATGGTGCAGGGTCAGGGCATTATCGGTACTTACCTTGCGGGTAACAGGAATACTGAAACTTTCATAACCCAGTTTGCGTCCATCTTCCGCAAATGCGGTAAAGGTGACATCAATACTGGCTGAATTGTTAATAAAGTTCAGACCAGAACCGTCTATTTCAAGGGTATTAAATTGATAATACATTTCGTCAAAGTTAGGTGATGGCTGAATAGAAACATCTTTATCTGCGGTAAGCTCGTACTCTTTGCTACCAGCCTTCACAATTACCTTAACTTTTGCAGCAGGAATTGCAGTTTTGATTTCTTCTGCGTTATAGACATCAGTAGCAATAATACGGAGTCCATTATTTGTATCCTCCATATAGAGATATTGCTTAAATAAAGGCTCTTGATTAGAAGTATCTATAATATAGCCGTTATTACTATTGGTAACTTCTGAATATAGGCTTTTCCCCCAATTAGGAAGAAAGACACTTACTTTACCAATTTGGTTATCCCGATAAAACAGTAATCTACTTTCTCTATTATTAGTAGCGTTTCCACTATATTGATAAACCGGGTATATTAACTTTTTATTTGATGTCCATTGTGTATTGACACTCAGATTGGTGTAGATAATAAACTTATCACCCAATTTGCCATATTTTTTTATCAGGTCACACTGATGACGTGTTCGCTCATCAGCTCCTTCATGGGTAATTCTTAGCTTAGGTGAAATATGGATTTTTAAATCACTTGATGATGCTTGGTAACGGATAATGGGAATATCTCCACCATGCACCATACTGAGGTTATATTCTCCTCTGCCATAACTGTTATTGCTATTTACCGATGAAGGGATTTCATAATTTTCGGCATAGCGGTTATTCACTCTTCTGACATTATTGGTATCAAATTGTTGATAGCTATTATCCCGATAAACATTGCTCTGTTCTGGGGTCATATCTTTGGATGCCATATCGGAAAAGATATATAGCCCTTGCATTGAAGCGTTTTTATAACTATCGAGTGTGTCTTGCTGGTTATAAAACATCACCAGCAACGTATCTTCACCTTGATAACCGGCACAATAGAGTCCGGGCGCTCTATTTTTTGCCAGTGCTAGCCTGGATATTTTTTCATTGACATCAAAGGTGATTGGCGTATTCCAAGTGCCATCATAGCGGATATGCGCCAATTTCAGTTCATAACGATAATCCGTCTCGGTTTGATAGCCATCTTTGCTATTTCCTGTCTGTTTGGTGATCTCCTTTTGTTCCAACCAGAGCAGATACAGGCGGGATTTATATATCACTGGACGAATAGTGCTTTTATAAGGGTTAATTGGACAATCAATTTTGTGCCACTCGCTCCAGGCATTAGCGGCGAATTTACCGTTGCTGAATTTACTGTGATCGACACTGCGCCAATAATATTCACCGGCGTCAGTTTCACTGAGTCCGATAAAATAGGTCAATCCTTGATCGTTGTTAATATTATCGTGATATGCGCTAACAACTTTAAGATTAGCCACCTGTTCAAACGATGTCAGATAAGACATAAAGGCGTCTTCGACGGTATCGGCGTTTAACTGGCTTTGGCTGACGGATTGCAGTAATGCGTCCATCATTTTGGTTTGTCCGATACGCATGGTCGGATCAATATAGTTTTCCGGGTAGTAAACTAATTGAGAAACACCCGCCCAAGTGCTGTAGCGTTTATTGTATTTGTCCCAGTCGATAAAGAATTGGCGGCTGATAACCCCCGAATTGGCATTTTCTTCCACATTTTCCAATGCCCGGTTGACGTACAGTTGAATACTGGCAATGGCTTCGGCGATCCGGGTGGTTTTTATTGCAGCGGAAACCTGATTATCAATCAGTAAATACTGATACAAGTCATCACGGCTTTTAATAGCCGCCGCTGCCTTGGCGACTTGACGGATATAGTAGGTGCTTAACGCGGCACTGCGAGATTCATCCAGAAAAGCGTGTAATGTATCGGCCTGTTGTGAATTCAACCCGGCGGTTAATACGCCTGCCGCGTTTTCCCACTGGGCATAGGTCGGTGTCTCTTTCATTGATTGGATATAATCCAGCCCGACCAAAGCGGAAACGCCCTGTGGGGCGACATTCAATTGCCGTGCGACATTAACCCATTGCAGGATAGTATCGATAGATGTCCAATAGGAAAACGCATTTTCTGGAGTCACTGGGGGAAGATGTTGATGGTTTTGTGCTTGAGTACTGGCTTGCAACAGCAAATTAGCATCGAGATTCATGGCATCTGCCAGTTGTTCTGCCGTTAACGTGTTAGCTTCAAATGCCGCTAACACCGAGGAGGCTTTTTCACCTAGTGCGTTCACCCAATCCGCAAAACGCGTCAGCATGATCAGTGAAAGTGCATCATGCGCAGGCGCTGCTCCAGTTGGAGCGCCAAACATCTCTGATTTTGTCACAAACAGACGGAAGGCGTTTTCGTTGATGCCGGTGGAATGGTAAACCATTTCCAATTGTGCCAAAGCCTGACAATACTGAACGATATGTTCCTGCGTTTCTACGGCTTCCGATGAATCCGGCGTATACTTAGTATTCAACCAGTCCCAGAATTTTTCCGCTGTCATTGCGCCGTCGCCGGGCTGTAGCTTATCTGCCCAAAGCAGCACTGAATGGGCGACATTTTCCGATGATAATTGCAAGGTGGCCGCAATATAGGGCGCCATGACATGGAGCAAATCTGCTTTGTCTTTATCAAAACCTTGTAAACCGTGGTAGACGGTATCCAGCAAATTCTTAATTTCAGGCGTTAGCGTTTTGTTATAGCTGGTGGAGGTCATGACAAATAACTGGAACACGCTCCACTTCTGTGTATCTAACCAGCCGGTAATAGTATTGAGTTTTCTGAGCAGGGTAGCCAATTGCTTATCACTGATAGCGGATAAATTAGTTTTTCCTTCACCTACGGCAATCAGTAATAAATCCAGTTCATCAATGGTTAATTGATGAATATCTGCCAGTAATTTACCAATATATAAATTGGAAAGATTCTTTAGGTTATTTTTAATTTTTCCATCTTTATTATCATGGTCGGTAATTTTAAGCAGGCGGAAGAGCGAGACATCATCGATATTAAATGCACGCTTAAGTACAGTTTTGCGCCAATCACCGGTGCTGCCTGAATTTAAATCAATCTCTTCATCGCCGGTAGAAAAATATTGGCCGTTCAGTAATGGCGTGTTAAACAGGCGATCAAATTGGCTAGGTTGATTATCGTATGAACGTTGTGAAATAGGCGCGTTGCATAGTATCAGGGCAGTTTCAGCATTAATAGCATAACGCTGCATATAATATTTAGTCAGAAAAACTTTACCTAATACTTCTGTGTTGATATCCAGTTGTGGATTAACACTGCGTACAATGCCTTCCAGAATAGTAGGTGACAATTCTGTCGCACGGGATAGACGAATCGCTTTATTGAGTTTTAGCAAAAAAGAGTATTGGTTATACTCTTCAACGGTAAATTTTGCGGTAGCATAATGATAGCCTCCTCCCTTAGATACTCGTTGTAGACCGATTTCAAAAGGTTGATTAATATCAGTTGGCGTTAACGTTATACCAATTGTGTATTCGGTGTTTATTTGGGGAGTTATATCTATTTTAGCAAGTTCTTTACCGTCTTTTAATTCAATCTTCAGGTAAATAGCATCATCTTTAGATGTTTTAAAATTATAGTTTAATTTGTAATTCTCACCACCTAGGGGGAATAAGCTAACTTCATTTAGCTGATAGGGATTTATCATATATTCCCGAGTGATCCGATATACCTTAACCGTGCCATCACTGCTGTTGACTACCGGAATAATAAGTTGGTTATTACTATATTCCTGTTGACCGAAATTGCTGGCTTTACCAATAAACTGGCTAAGTTCTTCATCACTTAAATTGTAATAACGTTTAAGGTATTCCGGCATGGCCAGTGAGGCCGGTTCGATATTACCGAAGTTTTTCTTATAAAGTTCCTCTGCGTTACCTTCGGTAATCTCCTCTGTCAGAATATTAAACAATTCAGGCGAGATTGAAGCGTTAATACCCAGTAGGGAAGCTTGATGCATCAGCCCGGCAATTGCCGGTGATGCATTGAGTTGCTCAAGCCCGGGATCTTGTAGCTGAATAACTTTACGCACATTTTCATAAGCGTCGTGATAAGGGGTCGCGCCGGAAGGACGGAAAGTGGAGAGCATTTCCATCACTTTAGTATAATTTTCTAGTTTAGATTCAGTTTTAATATTTTCCAATAACAGCTCATTAGACAAAGAGAGGGTGGATAATTCTGTATCCATATTTTGCTGACTGAGCGCCATTGATTTGAGATCTGGGCGGCGGGTATCCAGATAATAAACGGCGTCGCTGGCGTGTAAGTTGCGTGCTTCACGATAAAGTTCAGTCAAATAAGCGGCGGGGGAGAACATGGAAGAAACGGTACCCGGCGCGACATATTGACTGGCTCTACCGCTAAATTGATTGTTATAGCCTATCAGTTCAGCATTGGGAGCGAGAATGGCAAGATGCACCGCATTTTGTAATTGGGGATTGGCGCGTTTGAGAATACGCGCCTCATACAGGCGATTATCCTTTTGGGCCTGTTGTGCATCATGATATAAGTCGTGTGTTTCGGACCAGGAGAGGTGCTCAGATACTTGCTGGCGAAATTCATTAAAAGAGCTGTGGCTAATATCTGTCAGACAATTAAAACCACACTGGCTTTTTAATACATCAGGTATCTCTTTTACAGACTCGTTCATATTTATTCCTTTTTATTCCTTTTAAATCATAAAGTAAATGAAACAGCCTTGTTGCTTTTACGTCATGGATCAATAAGAGAGTGATTCCGTTCCATCGGAAGAAGGGATAATCAAGGATAGGTTTTGAGAAATCGCTAAGGTACGTATAGAAATAGTACATATAGAAATAGTTTGCGAGTAACAGATAAACCTAATCTTGATCTCTCAGAGAATCACTATCTCATTGTTTTGTTTAAATAGCTGTTGCAAAAAAAGCAGCTGCAAAATTTGCAACTGACTTTCTAATAAGCGTTGAATGGAAATGGCGCTTTGTTGTTCACATAATGAACTGTGAGAGCAGGGTAAAGTTCAGTGATGGTGAATATAGATTGTATAATTTACTTGATGTTAAACCTGTGATTATTTTATATTGAACATTATGAATGCTTTGTCAACCAATTGAAATATTTAATTAAATGGTTAATATTGCCTGTTTTTTCTTAATAATAACATGTGACATTTATTTAGAATTATTATTGTGATTTAAGGGTGAATTACGTTTATTTGGCAACAATAATAAAAAATGTTTGATAACTGCTAAGAATAAAGATGATAAAACTCAATCTCAGTTAATACACACTTCAATGTTAAATAATGCAAAGAAGAAAAGTTGCTGTAATGTTTCATTGTTAATATTCCATTCTATTTTGGATGGAACAATTAATTAGAATAGAAGGATATATGATGCTATTTTGTTCAAAGCACTTGAAGTATTTTATGGAATCGGCGAAAAAAGAGTCATTCACTTTAGCAGCGGATACGCTTTGTATTACTCCTTCCCCCCTAAGTAGGATCATATATCAACTGGAACAACGTGTGGGCTGTCAACTGTTTGAAAGATTGCCGGGAAGAACCAAATTGACTGAGGAAGGGATGGCCTTATATCAGGAGCTATTGCCGTGTTATGAGAGAATTCAACGAGTTGAGGATAATTGGCATTATCGTAGAAGCGAGCAATTAGCAACTGCGGGAAAACTGGTTATTGGGACCAGTGGAGAATATATTAATAAAATCCCGGAAGTGATAAAAAGAGCGGTTCAACGTTATCATTATCGCGATATTTACATAAAAAATCATTTCATTATTGATGATTCGGCAAGAAAAGAGACAATATTTTCTGCTTTAATGAAAGGCGAGATAACCATCTATGTAACCACTGAGCATTATCCTGATAACGATGATATTATCAGAATAGACGGAGCTTATCAGATTCTGCGTCTTGCTATCGCGAATGATATTTTAGCAGCGGATAGTCATGCTGATGATATTATATATACACTGCCTTTAGCTCAACATAATAGTGCTTTCTTTAAACAATGTGACAGTTTTATTTCGCTGAATTATCTACCTGAGTACCAGAATTTAACTTTGCTAACTGTCCCTGATTTTACTCATCGGTTGGATTTAGTGAGATCGGGGGTGGCGATAAGTTTAATGACACCGAACGAAATGCTCTGTTCCGCTCACCTTCATCAAGGGATTACCTTTTTGAATTTTAAATCGTGTCCAACGCCGTCAGTGAGATATTGTGCTTATACTCTCAGACGTAAATATAAAGAGCCATTGAATTTATTGGTTTCCGATTTGATTGTTTGAAGGTTATCTTGAATAGTTATTTATTATTAGGTTAATTAAATGATGGGCCTGAATTAGTGAAATGTTAATGGTATTTAATGCAACGGGAGAAATGAGAAAGTGATGAAATAAATTTCTTCTCATGGTTCGAGGTTAAATACTTAAAGATGGTGGGTTGTTAAATCCCCTGAATAAAAACTCAGGGGATTGTTTGTTGTTATATTAATTAATCACTATTTTCCCAATTTAATTTGCACTGGATGATTTGAAATTACCGGTGTAAGTGTTACGTACATTTCTATGAATGGCTGCGGATTGGTTAATATCTTGCAATAATACATAGGTATCTCTGCCTTGATGTTTCATTGAAACAACTTCGAACGGTGTTTCTCTGGGGAATAGTATTTCCGCTTGCCCCGCTTCTGGTCCACTGGCTCTTATTTTCAATTTTTCAACGAAGCCTTTCCTCGAATCATCTAAATCCATTTTAAATACTTGCTCCCCACTTTCGTTATTATATCTAGATTTTGCTGCCACATTGACACCTGCATTCGTTAAAAATGCCATTTTGACGTATCGAGTTTCACTGTTTTCTTTTGGGTGAGTAAAACTCATAAAACCACGATGGGCCGATGTTGATAGATAAGCATTATCTGAAACAATATCACCAACGTTGATGCTATTTCCTTCCTGTGGGGAATGCCAGGGTGAGGGAGTGGAATTATCCACATAGGTCATCACCCGATAAGTTACACGCGTTTGTCTATCTTGCAGGGCAGATAATGTGGAATCTAAGTTTTGTACTGCCGTAGTAATATGGTTTTCCCTTATCGCGGTATTAATTTGCGAGCTATCCGTGGTGTAATCTTTAATTAGGCTGGTATTGACATCGGGTTTGCTCGTCAATAATTCATGGGATTCTTGCTCTGTTTGGGCAGCAATAGCCCTTTGACGTCTGAAAGTTTGAGGTTTTGCCATTTTTTTATAAACCGCTTCTTCCATTCCTGTAAAGGAACCCTGTTTTATTATCGCTTCTTCTGTTCTGTTGGCCGGTGCTAATCCCTGAACATCAAATTGCGTCACCGGATTATTTCTTACCATGCGATATAAATTCAGCCCATCAACGGTTCCTGCCGGGTCCGCGCTTAACCATCTGCCCGCCCACGGTTGGTAATAACGGTAGCCGTAATAATACAGCCCGGTAGCATCCCGCTCTTTACCTGAATAATGAATGGTTTTATAGCTGGCTTCGGTTTGATTCCTTGCCGCCCACAGCGCTGTACCGCCAAATGGATAATATTCTTCTTCATTGATAATTTGTCCGTCGCTATCTAATTCAAGTTGGCTGGAGCCAATAAGATTATCGTAGCTGTAACGAAGCTGATTGTTATTAATATCTGTTGGTTTACCGCTCTCCCAATGCAATACTCGGACCTGTGCGCGACCAGCTTTACCGAGGGTGACAACGTGTAACTCTTCTGTTGTTGTGGCGTTGTTCTGGGTTGTACGTAGTTCCAGCCCCGGTAGATAAGTTACCCTTTGTTGCTGCGGGATATTTTGTTGTTCATTCACTTTTAGCTGGCGTATGCCGTTACTATCGTAGCGATACCATTCATTTCCTGCGGCACTGTTGGCTTGTTTCAATTCGCCTCGCGGTGTCCATATTAAAGCTTGACCGGATAGCAAGCTGGTTTGATGGCCTCCCGCGTCAAATAAGGCATCGACTTGAGTTGGATCTGTGGTCAATGTGCTGAGTACCGCGCGGTTGCTGCGATTTGAAACCGTTATATCCGTCGTGTGGTTATTTTGCGTGGCCGGTGAACTATGCTGAATTTTCGTCAAATTGCCGCCACGGTCATAAGTATAAGTGCGAGTATAGTTGGTGTAGGTGTTGTTATCAGAAGGTAGCGCGGGGGTGGGAAGTTGGTTGCTTTGCTGACCGATATTGGCCATCTCGCGCCCGGTGGCGCTGATAAGCTGATACAGGGAATCGTAGGTATAGCTATTCTCCGGGGCTACTTTCTGATTGCGCCAAAAGCGGGTGGCTTCCGCATCATTACGGATACTAATGACATTGCCTACTGGGTCATATTGATAGCGTAGGTCTTGCAACACCTTGGCGTCTGATGGACGGCGAGTGGTAATGCCGATAAGCCGTTGGGTTTCCGGTTCGTAGCTGTATTCAGTGACAATCCCGTTACCGTGCTCTTCACGTAATTTTTGCCCGGCGGCGGAGTAGGTTAGCGATTTGATAATCACCTGTTCCGCCTGACCTTTGAGTGTTAACCAACTCCCTTTTAGCTGCCCGGCCACATCATAGGCCAGCCGCTGAATGTTGCCTTTGGCATCGGTCTGGGTCAGTAAAGCCCCGGTGGCATCAGTGTTACTTTGGGTGATATAGACATCACTACTCAGTTTTTGTTGCCAGAGGCTCTGGTCTTCACCTGTCCAGTCGGCATCCTGGTTATCGGTAAGCAGTTGTTGAGATTGTGATAGAACGGCGCCGGTCAGGGCAAGGCTGTTGAGTTGAGTGAGTCCTGCGGTATCGTAATGGCGGACGCACTGACCGGCAAGGTTGTGGTCTTTTTCTTGCTGCGTATTGCCGGCCCATATGAGACGCTCGGTCGTTTTCTCTTCTGCCTGCCCTTGTTCGGTGATAGCGAGCAGGCGACCGGGCAGGGTGTTATCTTCGTAGCGATGGTTTTGGCGGACGCCGGTTGCATTGATGGTCAACATCGGGCGACCTTCAATATCGTTGAGGGTAATCGTTCGGCCGGCATCGACGCTCTCTGTTCGCAGGATATTGCCGGTCAAATTATGTCGCCAGATAAAATTCGGTTGTACAGCGTTGTTAGTCTGTTTGGCGTCATTCAGGCGAGGATCAATGCTTTGGTTCAAATATCCACCGACATTATATTGATAGCGGGTAATACGGGTATCGGTATTTGCTTCTGCGGTAGTGCGGTGAAAACTAATATTACGGATAGCTAGTCCACGGTTATCGTGAACACTGACGGTAGGCGTATGGTGATAAAGTTTTGGGTCAATGTTTTTCATCATTATTTACTTCCTTTGTTATGTTAATTGCATTCAATCCTTTTACATAATAGGGATAATTTTTCTATTCAGGTACTTGAAATAACAGTGGTACGTAAGATGATTTTTAATGACAGGCCCTGATTAGGGCCTGTGGCAGGTGATATTGGGAATGATTATTCGAGAATGGTGTAACGAATGTGCAGAATAATATCGTTCAGCATCTGTAATATTGATTTTTGTTTACTGGTGGCATTGGGGAAGCTTAGCGTAAATGTTCCCTTGTCATTAATATCGATCCCTTCAAACGGCAGGAATTTGCCATCGTTAAAATCGAGCTGAAACTGACCGTTGTCATTCAGACCGTGGGAGACCGCCAAGGCTTTGCAACCTTTAGCTAATCCGGCAGCAGCGCCACCATAAGACAGGACAGCCTGAACATCTTGATACGGTCCCAATAATGCCGGTAAGGAGACGCTAATTTGTTTAATGCGGCGTGTTTTACCTAACTGCATCTCTTCCGGGTAGTCATCTTTGAGTTTCAGATCTTGCAGGGTTAGCGTCGCGGATAGCGTATTGTTGGTTAATTTCAATTGATTGCCGTCGTTACCGGCGGAAGTCTCTTTATCTCCTTGTAGCAACGCTTCAATTTTATCTTTTAATGCAAAGCTTTTCTCCCCTAAGGATTGGTACACCTGCGCCAGAGAAACCGTGCGTTCCACTTTCAGTGCGCGTTGCTCTTGTTTCAGGTGCGCGTCTTCCATTTGCGCCAGGTTCAACATTAGGGTTTCTCCGGCGAGCAGGCCGGCATAGGTTCCCTGCCAGGCTCCCGGTTTAATAAAGCGTGCAGAGCTATCATTAGTTTCCCAACGGTAAGCTTGTTCTGCCATCAAACAACGGGCGACGACTAAATCGTAAAATTGGAAGTAAATGGCTGCCAACCGACCACGTAACCAGTTGTACAGCGCTTGATTGCTGAATTTTCGTTGCAGGAACGCTAGCTGCGCTTGAGTTTGCTCCTGTTGGGTTTTTAGGCTGGTTTTCTGTAATACCGCCGCTTCACGGCGTACCGTTAGCGATTTGAGTTGAGCATCGATTTGTTTCATCTCTGCGTCGGCATTATTACGCTGGATTTCCCACTCTTGACGGCGACGGCGCCATATTTCAGATTGCGAGACTTTCTCTGCTTCAATTAACAAACCTTCTGCGGCGATACCGCCACCAATCGCAATGGCATTGGCAATTGCTCCATAGCGCGTCCCCCCGACTGCAAAGCCGTAGATATTGGGCACCATGTCCAGTGCGGCGGCAGCCATGTGCAAGCCTTTCAATCCTGAGGTAATACTTTGGGAAGCTATTCGCATATCCAGAGCTTGACGCTCACCGGCGTTGACATCTTCGTCATATAATTTGCTGTAGTTGTCAAAGCGCGATTTTGCTCCGGCTTTGGATTTTTCCAGCACGATTTTTTCAGCATCTATTTCTTCGATGGTTTTGTCTTGAATGCTGAGCGTTGTCAAAATCAACTCTTTGGCTTGATTTTGCAGCAGCGCATTTAAGGATTCAGCATCTTGGCGTTCAATAATATTTTGCAATGTGGAGCCGAACTGTATTAGCTGAGTGACCATACTACGGGCATTTTCTAGCATATGGGGGAAGCGCCACAGTGACATAAATGACGCTGGTAGTTTGTCCCCACTTTGAGAAGTAGCAACGGCGGCGCTGAGTAACGCTTTCGGATCGGCCGGTGTGGCGTAAATTGGCAGGTGGAGCGGTTGACCATCGATAGAAAGGTTATGACGCAAGTTATACAGGCGTAGTTCCAGTTTGTTCCAGTAGCTCAACATGACATTGTTGATTTGTGGTAGGAAAAGATCGGTCAAGGTGTTAGCGGAGCGCAATAATAATGATGGTGTTTGCGTGCCTTGCCGTAGGGTAGTTATTGCGTAGGCGTGTGCTTTTTGTATGGTCGTGTCTGCGGCATTGTCCAGACGTGGATTATTCCATGCGGAACTCAGTGGCAGATAAGGTTTGTTACCGAGCAGGTGTAGTGCCTGCATATACCACATTTTGGCTTCGTTCAACGTATCCCGCTCTAGTTGGCGATAGGCGTGATCGCCACGAGCTATTAGCAGATCGAGAGTGCGCATAAAAGTGGCTACTTTGTAGTGCATTGGATCGTGCTGTGCCACTGCGTCAGGATCAACGGAATCCAAAGGATCGCTGTTCCAACTGGTATTTTCTAGTAACGGGCGCACATTCCAGCGATAGTTTTTAATTTGACCATGAATAATATAGCCAGATGGGCTCCAGACATATTTCAGCCAACGGTTGGCTTCATCAAAGTTTTGTTCATGTAGCAAACGTTGAGCAACCAGCATCGGGGTATAGTAGAACAGTTCCCAGAAGTAGAGACTATTAGCGCCGCTGAAATCCATTGGTTCCGTGAAAGTTGGTATTACTCTGGCTGATACAAGTCCTGAGAAAGTCTTGTGCTTATAGGTAGTGTCGAATATAGCGGGTTCATTATTATCCTCTTTAACAAATCGAATGAAATTTGTTTCCACTTTTTGATAAACCGCGTAAATATAGAGATTGTTTTTATTTCCATAAGCATTATCAACGCGAGGTAAGAATAATTTTACTGTTGTTTGTGTAATATCGCTTAATGTTCCCTGATAAATAGGAAAATGATCCCCTGATTTAAAAATATCACCATACATAATCTTAAATGATTTATTAGTGCCGTGGGTATCAGGATTATATTTATCCATAACGAGTTCTATATAAGCCCCTATTCCCATCATCGGTTCCTGAATATTCTGAGTTTCCATACTTAGAATCGTATCAATACCCGTAGTGGCGCATTCAACTAATTGGCGAGCAAATAGCGTATTAAGGCGAATGCGATAGGCTCCCCATTGCATATATTGAGCGCCATTTTCATTATGAAAAAGAGTTAGCGCGTTATCGGTTTTAACCTTTCGAGTAACTGGGATACTGAAACTTTCATAACCCAGTTTGCGCCCATCTTCTGCCAATGCGATAAAAGTGACATCAATATTGGCTGAGTTATTAATAAATTTCAAATTAGAACCCTCTATTTCTAGAGTATTAAATTGGTAACACATTTCTTCAAAACTGGATGATGGCTGAACGGAGACATCTTTATTCGCTGTAAGAGAGTATTCTTTGCCAGCTTTAATTGTGACTTTAACCTTTTCAGGAGAAATTATTGTGTTGATATTTATTGATTCCCCAACATCGGTGGAAATACCACCTGCTTTATCCTCCATATAGAAATATTGTTTAAATAAAGATTCGTCATCAGACGTATCAATATAGCCATAGTTGCTATTGGTATTTTCTGAGTATAACTCTTTTTTAATCGTGGGAAGAAAGGCTTTTACCTTGTCAGTTGTATTATCTCGAAAAAATAATAACCTGCCTTTATTATTATTGGTGACATTTCCACGATATTGATAAACAGGATAGATGAGCTTTTTATTTGATGCCCAATGCGTATTGACATTCAGAAATGGATAAATAATAAACTTATCACCTGGTTTACCATATTTTTTTATCAGATCGCATTGAATACGTTCTCGTCCTTCTTTTCCATCATGAATTATTCTTAACTTTGGTGAAATATAGACTTTTAAATCACTTGATGCAACTTCATAGTTGATAACTATATTACCGCCATATACTTGGCTGAGATTATACTCCCCCCAATCATGGCTATTGCTATGATTGATCAATGAAGGAATTTCATAATCCTCTGCATAGCGGTTATTTATTCTTATAACGCTATTAGTATCGAAATGTGTATAACCGTTATTTCGATAAGAGTCACATTGTTCATTGGTCATATCTTTGGAAGACATATCGGAGAAGATATATAATCCTTGCATTGGATCAGTTTTATAATCATCCAATTTATCTTTTTTGCTATAAAACATCACCAGCAAGGTATCTTCCCCTTGATAACCTGAGCAATAGAGTCCAGGAGCTTGAGATTTTGTCAGTTCTAAAGCTAAGATTTTTTCATTTACATCAAAAGTGATTGACACATTCCAGGTGCCATCATAACGAATATGAGCCAATTTTAATTCATAGCAATAGTCAGTAATAACTTTATTATCCTTATCTTGTTTAGCTGTTTCCTTTTGTTCTAACCAAATCAGATATAAGCGGGATTTATAGATAACTGGGCGAATGGTGCTTTGGTAGGGATTAATTGCGCAGTCAATTTTGTGCCATTCACTCCAGGCATTAGCAGCGAATTTACCGTCGTTGAATTTACTGTGATCGACGCTGCGCCAATAATACTGATTAACTTCTGTTTTGCTGTGTCCAATAAAGTAGGTCAGCCCTTGGTCATTATTAACATTGTTATGATAAGCACTAATAACTTCCAAATTAGCGACTTGCTCAAACGAAGTCAGATAAGATTTAAATGCATCTTCTACCGTATCGGCATTTAATTGGCTCTGGCTGACGGATTGCAATAACGTATCCATCATTTTCGTTTGTCCGATACGCATCGTCGGGTCGATATAATTTTCGGGATAGTAAACTAATTGTGAAACGCCAGCCCAGGTGCTGTAACGTTTATTATATTTGTCCCAATCGATAAAAAATTGACGGGTAATAACATCAGAAACGGCATGGGTTCCTACATTTTCCAGCGCTCGGTTGACATACAATTGGATACTGGCAATGGCTTCGGCAATACGTGTAGTTTTTATTTCAGCGGAAACTTGATTATCAATCAATAAGTATTGGTATAAATCGTCACGGCTTTTAATTGATGCTTCCCGGTTAGCAATCTTGCCAATATAATAATTGCTTAATGCGGTACTGCGAGACTCTTCTAGGAATACGTGTAGAGTATTACTTTGTTGGCTGTCTAACCCGGCAGTTAATGCCATAGCTGCGTTTTCCCATTGGGAATAAGTCGGTGTTTTTTGAGCCGATTTTATATAATCTAATGCTATCAGAGGGCAAATACCTTGTGGGGAGATATTTAAATTACTGGCTATATTGGTCCATTGTAGAATAATGTCGATGGATTGCCAATTGGAGAATGTATTTTCTTTAGTAACCTGCTCATAATTTTGTGCCTGAATACTGGCTTGTTCCAGTAAATTAGCATCAAGATTCATGGCGTTAGCGAGTTGTTCTGCGGTTAAGGTTTTATTTTCAAAAGCCGTTAGAATAGGGGAGGCTTTTTCACCTAGAGAATTAACCCAATTGGCAAAGCGGGTTAGGGTGATTAATGTTGGTGCATTATGGGCTGGTGTCGCTTTATTAGGTTTATCAGGATTAGATTCATCAGGGATGCCAAAAATAGTTGGCTTTTCGATAAATAGACGGAACGCGTTTTCATTAATGCCGGAAGAACGATAAATCATTGTCAATTGTGCCAGACAGTGGCAGTACTGAATAATTTGTTCCTGCATTTCTGGTGGTTTTGATAATTCTGTAGTATCTCTATTTTGTAACCAGATCCAAAATTTTTCTGCGGTTATTTTATCTTCGCTTGGTTTTATCTTATCAGCCCAGAGAAGAATAGAATGTGCAATATTTTCAGATGGTAATTGTAGAGCTGCCGCAATATAAGGTGCTATGGCAGCCAGAAGATCTGTTTTCTCTTTATCAAAATTCTGCAAACCATTGTAGACCGTGTTTAGTAAGTTTTGAATTTCAGGCGTTAGCGTTTTGTCATAGTTGGTAGTAGTCATTAAAAATAACTGATAAACACTCCACTTTTGTGTATGCAGCCAACTGCTTAGGGTATCGAGTTTGTTAATCAGTCCTTGTAAGTTTTCATCATCAATTGTATAGAGATCTCTCTTATCTTCACCGATAGTCATCAGTAGTAAATACAGCTCATCAATCGTTAATTGATGAATATCTGCCAGTAGT
The DNA here is from genome assembly GCF_018448965.1 of Photorhabdus hainanensis. Taxonomy (NCBI): domain Bacteria; kingdom Pseudomonadati; phylum Pseudomonadota; class Gammaproteobacteria; order Enterobacterales; family Morganellaceae; genus Photorhabdus; species Photorhabdus hainanensis. The sequence continues at coordinate 49,218 of NZ_RCWD01000027.1, forward strand.
TTAGTCATATAAAGATTAGAAAGATTTTTTATATTATTAACGATTTTTCCATCCGTATTTGCATGATTGGCAATATGGAGCAAACGATAAAGAGAAATATCATCGACATTAAAAGCACGTTTAAGTACTGCTTTGTGCCAGTTATCGGTACTGTTCAAACTTAAGTCAATATCGATATTTCCAGTAGCAAAATATTGCCCGTTGAGTGGCGGAGTATTAAATAGGCGATCAAATTGACTAGGTTGATTACTATAGGAATATTGTGAAATGGAATCATTACATAATATTAAGGCAGTTTCCGTATCAATATTGTATTTCTGAATATAATATTTAACTAGAAATATTTTCCCTAATACTGTTGGGGTAATGTTCTGTTCTGGAATAATTTCATCTAACTTTAAAAGCGGCAGATTCACGGCTTGTGATAATAAAAAAATTTTATTGATTTTTAGTAAATGTACTTTCTGAGTATTCAGTTCATTATTTGGATATTTACGAATAAATTGGCTGAGCTCTTCATCACTAAGATTATAATAACTTTTCAGATATTCCGGCATTGCCAGCCAGGCAGGATCTATTTCGCCAAAATTCTGTTTATAAACTGCCTCTGCGTTAGCTTCGGTAATCTCTTCTGTCAGAATATTAAGCAGCTCTGGTGAGATAGAGTTATTAATTCCTAATAATGAAGCTTGATGCATTAATCCGGCGACCGCCGGTGATTTCTGAAATTGTTCAAGCTTAGGATCTTGTAATTGGATAGCTTTACGTACATTTTCGTAAGCATCATGATAAGGTATCGTGCCGGAAGGACGGAAAGTGGATAATATTTCCATCACTTTAGTATCACTGTCCAGATTAGTTTGATTAGCTTTAATTCCTTTCAACAAAATTTCATTGGACAGAGAAAGAGTGGAAAGTTCGGTATCCATATTTTGCTGGCTTAGATCCATTGATTGGAGATCTGGACGGCGTTCATCCAGATGATAAACGGAGTCGCCGGCATGTAAATTACGTGCTTCACGATAGAGTTCAGTTAAATAAGCTGCGGGGGAGAACATAGAAGAAACCGAACCCGGCGCCACATATTGGCTGGCTCGGCCACCGAATTCATTATTGTAGCCTCGTAATTCAGCGTGAGGGAGGGTAATACCAAGGTGCACCGCATTTTGTAACTGTGGGTTAGCGCGTTTAAGAATACGCGCTTCATATAATTGATTCTCTTTTTGTTCCTGTTGTGCATCACGATATAAGCGGTTGGTCTCTGACCAGGAGAGATGATCAGAGACTTGCTGACGGAATTCATTAAAAGAATAGTGGCAAATATCTGTCAGACAATTAATACCATATTGGCTTTGTAATACATCAGGTATCTCTTTCACGTATGAGTTCATGTTTATTCCTTTTAAATCATAAGGTAAATGAAACATCCGTGTGATCTCTGTATCATCAATACAATAAGAGAGTGATTCCGTTCTACAGGAAGATGAGGGTAATCACTATGTCATTGTTTTCTTGAAATAGCTGTTGCAAAAAAAGCAGCCGCAAAATTTGCAATTGTTTTTTGCTCAAAACTGGATGTGGAAAATCAGTAAAGGCCAGATTTTTTTATATATCGTGGATTGCTTCTTTTGACAATGGGGTATATTGGTCATTGCACCCGCCATTATATTTACAATAACTTAATCTTTTTTTGAATTTGTAACACTTTGTTACAAAATCTACTTTTTGTAAATTTAAAAAAATGAAAATTTTTCTTGCTATTTGGTGATGATTTAATAATCATAACTTGAGTTCCGTCATATGGACAATATGACGGAGCTTTCAACTCCTGTTCCCTTATTCAAAGGGATTAATCGATGGGGATACATTTCGTCTTCCTGTCGTTCAACTTGCTATTACTCACGGTATAAGCGGTGTTTCTTATCTGTGGTAATGGGATTTTTACTATCTTGTTTCTTTGGTGACGCAATCAATCACGGCTATTCCTGACAGGATATTGATGCTGATGAAGGTGATTGATAGCCGGGCGGGGAAATCTTGTGAGACTTTCAACGCATGACGTGGGGTCTACGTGCTTACATATGTAACGTTAAAAGAAGGAAGTAAAACTAATGGGTATATCAGATCCACGCTTGTGTCTTGATTGTAAACGGTTTTTGAAAAACTGGGTGGAATTTCAGTTGGTGGATGAACAGGGAAAGCCGCTGGTCAACATGCCTTATCGCCTGATCAGTCGCGGAACCCCAGGTTATGTGCGCCAGGGGACAACCGACGGTTTCGGTGTGCTCAGAGAAGAGGATCTGTTGCCTCATCCGGTAACGTTGTATATTAATGCACAACAGCTGGCCAATGAGATGGAACAGCAGCGCCCGTTGCGGGAAAAACGGGGAGAAGAATTTTCAGTGGTGAAATCACAAGCAGAAACCGAAGGCCATCAATATCGTTATGTAACTATCGGGCAGATCAGTGATGGGTTGCCGGTGATTAAAGATTGGAAAGATTCTAAAGATATTCCACCGCCTTATCATTTCCCGGACCCGGAGCCAAAAGGCTATCAGGTTCATCCGTTAAATCGACGCTATGTACTGGAAGTGTGTCCTTTCCGGGCTTGGGTTTTACTGCTACATCATCAGAAGGAGTATTCCATTGTGAATGCTTATAACCAGTGTTTGATGAGCGTACTGGCTTATGCTGATGGGGATGTCGATGTTGAAGGTTCTGTGAAACACTTTTTTAACCGGCAAATGGTGGATGTTTCAAAATTGCCCTATAAAGTGGAAGCATTGTCGGCAACGCCTGTCGTTTACGATGTGCCGTTTAGTAAACGTTATGCCCGGGTGGAGTTTGTTGATTCACAAGCGGGAAGCAACAAGCAAGGTGATACCAAACTGTTTTATGTTGCCAGTGAGAAAGATGTGATTGTTAGTTGGCGGGGAACCGCTAGCCTGGATAATTACCTGACTGATGCCACTTTCCAGCCATTGGCTTTAAGTTGCGATGATGACAAAGCGTTGTGCAGTGAGTTTATTCATCATGGTAAAGTGCATAAAGGGTTTTGGGAGGCATTTAATCTGGTTGGAAAACTAACAGTTCCCAGCGATGATAAAAAGAAAGAAGTATTCAGTGACATCCAGAATTTGATTAAAAATAGAAAGTTATTTATCTGTGGTCACAGCTTGGGGGGAGCCTTAGCATTATTGCACAGCGCACAACTGAAAGAACACAATCCTTGTCTCTACAGTTACGGGATGCCACGAACATTAACCCGTAGTGCGGTAGAGGAATTATCTTCTATTATCCACTATCGTCATGTTAATGAAGATGATGTCATCCCTGCTGTGCCATTTGAGCAGGATATGGATAATGTTTTTTTCAATTATTGGGCGCCGGCGGGGTATGACTGGGCGGTTATGAAGTTGTTGTCGCCGTCACCGGTTATTCAGGCAATTAAACAGGCGACAGCCAGTAAAGAAATTTATCTGCATCATGGTAAAGTGGTTCATTTTTTTCAAGCCAACAGTTGCCCGGAATGGCTGATTTCCGCCCGGAATGCCTCTCTTATAACGGGTGTTGCTGAAAAAATATTGGATAACACCACAAAACTCTACTTAATTCCTGAGTTAAATCAGGAGACAGAAAAGGATTTTTCGCTGGCCGGTGAGCGGCAAAACGCGTTGTTTAATCAGCTCAGTCAACAAGAAAAAGACAAACTGTTTGTTGAAAACAGAAGTGCTGATTTGGAAGGCGGATTCGGTTTCTCTAACCATAGCTCGTATAAATATGCGGGTTATATTGACAAGCGCCTCAGAGAGTTATGTGAGCCGGATAAGATTACGGCCTGTCAGGACAGTCAGCGTCAATTTAAGGCGAAAATGGACAGTTATAAGATGCTTATCCCTGACAATGTTTACTACCGAAATCTCTATTTTCTGGATATGGATAAGCAGTTAATAAAATCACTGACGGTCAGCCAGCAGGAAGAACAGGGAGAACTGGCCTTACAGCATTACTGTGATAAACAGGAACTGTCCGTATGAAAATATTGAAGATAACGCTGTCCTTATTATTTCTCTATTTTATTTACTGGGCGTTTGGCGACACCTTTTTTGACCGGCTTTTTCCTTTTTCACCTGACGAGAAGAAACAGTTGATTACGGTGGAAGGTGTCGTGCCGAAATACACAAAACCGTATGTATCTGCGCAATATATCTCAAAAGACTGCCTTAAATATCAGTTTGATGCAGGTATGTCGCCTTATCAAGTGCCGACCTATTATGGACTGGATTTGGATGTAGAAGCTGATCCACAAACTGGTTACTTTCAGGCGAAATTGCCTTTCAATGGTGGAGGATGGTGTAAATGGAAAATCAATCAGGCTTCTGTGGCAGTAAGGTATACCGATGTCCGACATCTGGTGAAAGATGCTGTACCGTATGCGGGAACCGGTTTAATTGCATTTGTCAATGATGCAGTTCGGACAAACATTAGCGAAATTGCAGCATTGAATACCATTGATTTCAGCCCAATTATTTACCCTATTTTGGAAATGGCTGAGGGGAGCCCAAAAAGAATATTTTTACAGGGTCAAGTTAGTATGTATCCCTTTCGATTCAGGTTAACGCCGGATGCTGAATGGAAAATTATCTATAAGCCTAAACTGGATGAAACTAAGATGCCGAAAATTACTATCACTAACGGAAGGGGAGAATGGGTTGAATATCCCAGAGGACATATTGAAATCAATACCCAAATGGTAGATACCCGTTACATAAAGTAACGTTCTATAAGGTTGTGTTACCAGTTTATCTAAATGCCAACATGAGAATACTGTTATTAAAAGGAACTGTCCGTATGAAAATATTGAAGATAACGCTGGCCTTATTATTTCTCTATTTTATTTACTGGGCGTTTGGCGACACCTTTTTTGACCGGCTTTTTCCTTTTTCACCTGACGAGAAGAAACAGTTGATTACGGTGGAAGGTGTCGTGCCGAAATACACAAAACCGTATGTATCCGCGCAGTATATCTCAAAAGACTGTCTTAGATATCAGTTTGATGCTGGTATGTCGCCTTATCAAGTACCGACTTATTATAAATTACGTCTGGATGTGAAGTCAGATCCACAAACTGGTTACTTTCAGGCGAAATTGTCTTTCAATGGTGGAGGATGGTGTAAATGGAAAATCAATCAAGCTTCTGTGGCAGTGGGGTATACCGATGTTAGTCATCTGGTGAAAGATGCTGTGCCATATACGGGAACCGGCTTAACGGCATTTATTAATGATGCTGCCCGGACAAATATTAGCGAAATCCCTGCATCGAATACGATTGATTTTAATCCGGTTCTTTACCCTGTTTTAGAAATGGTTGAAGGATTTCCGAAAAGCGTGTCCTTACAAGGTAAAGTTGAATTGTATCCTTTTAGGTTGAAATTAACACCGGGAGCCAAATGGAAAATTATTTTTAAACCTAAACTGGATGAAACTAAAATGCCAAAGGTCATAGTAACCAGGAAAAGTGAATGGGTTGAATATCCTGACGGGCATATTGAAATCAATACCCGAATGATAGATACCCGTTACATAAAGTAACGTTCTATAAGGTTGTGTCACCAGTTTATCTAAATGCCAACATGAGAATACTGTTATTAAAAGGAACTATCTGTGTGAAAATATTGAAGATAACGCTGGCCTTATTATTTCTCTATTTTATTTACTGGGCGTTTGGCGACACCTTTTTTAACTGGCTTTTTCCTTTTTCATCTAAGGAAAAGGGGGCGTGGATAACAGTGGAAGGTGTCATACCGAAATACACCGAGCCGTATGTAGCGGCAAGGTATATCTCAAAATCTTGCCTTGAATATGAATTTAGTGCAACGATGACACCCCATAAGATGCCGACTTATAATGTGCTTTACCAGAAGGTAACTACTGATCCCCAAACAGGTTATTTTCAGACGAAATTGCCTTTTAGTGGCGGAGGTTGGTGTAAATGGAAAATTGAGCGGGCTTATGTATCGGCGAATTATACCGATGTCAGTCACCTGGTGAAAGATGCCGTTCCCTATTCAGGGACAGGTTTAACCGCTTTTATCAACGATGCCGAACGAGAAAATTATTCTGAAGCCTCTGAGACGTGCGCAGTGAATACTATAGACTACAGACCGGTTATTTACCCTGTTTTGAAAATGGTAGAGGGACGTCCAAACAGAGTTTCCTTACAGGGCATAGTAGATTCGTTTCCTTTTCGGTTGAAATTAACGTCAGGAGCGGAATGGAAAATCATCTTTAAGCCTAAGTTGGATGAAACCAAAATGCCGAAAATTATTATCCCACCGGGTAAAGAACCTTCAAGAGTTGAATACCCTGATGGAAGAATTGATTTAAACAGAGATTCTATTGATTACTGGAAAATAAAGTAGTGCTAACAGAGTTTCCAGTAAAAACCATTGACCGTGGGGTCAGCAGGAAGAACAAGGGGAACTGGCCTTACAGCATTACTGTGATAAACAGGAACTGTCCGTATGAAAATATTGAAAATAACGCTGTCCTTATTATTTCTCTATTTTATTTACTGGGCGTTTGGGGACACTTTTTTTAACTGGCTTTTTCCTTTTTCACCTGACGAGGAGAAATAGTTGATCACGGTAAGGCGTCGCGCCTTAAGTATCCTGCCAGACCGCTTTGTGCTGTGCAGGCTCAATTGGAAGCTAACTTGATTATCGATAACCAGGAGGATGTATGAACACTTCTATGAACTGGAAACAATGGCTGACTACGCCTAATAAGCCACCTGTTTTCTTTATGCTCAATTCACTGGCGGAACCTAACCCGGTGGAGCTCTTTTATCGTAATGACTGGGTAGAGCAGGCTTTTCCGCTATACAGCAAGACACCAATGGATCACCTGCTGGCGCAAAGTCCCTGGCTGATTCAGCCTAAGTCAGGTGGTCTGTCAGTAATCGGTCATCTGCTTGATAGCCAAACTCTGAGCGATAACAGTTGGGGTTGGGCTTATCGCAGTGAGGATTTATGGGCGCGACAGCTTAATCATTGGCGTTCACGCCAGCAGGTGATATTACAGGAGAAACAGGTGCTCTTACGCAGTATGGATGCGCGTATCCTCGGTCAGTTATTACCGGCAATGATAGTCAGCGATTGGTCGGCATTTTTGACACCGGTAAGTGAACTCATGATCGATATGCCCGAGCCACAGATTTATTATCGGCCTGAAAATTGTGGTCACGGTGGCAGTGAACAACCCTTTGTCTTGGGCGACCATTTAATTGAGGCTTGGTTACATTCTGATTATGCTTTTCAAGGTCAGGTATTCGCACTTATTAGCGATTTATGGGAAAACCACGGTGAATTGGCTGATAAGCTGGATGAGCCAGCAGGGAAATTACAGGAACGGATTATTGATTGGCTGAAATCGCGTTTAGAAAGTGGATGTAATATTAGTCACCTGACCAGTGCGGATTATTTACAGACGCTCGATGAACAATATACGGGCATCATTAGCGATTAATGGTCAATATTTTACGAATTTATAAACCTATCATTATGATGGTGATTTAAAACAAGAAGAAATGCAGTTAGTTTCTTCTTGTGAAATATTAATCAATTTTGGCTGGTGTAAATTATATAATTTATTTAATGTTATATTGATGTTAATTTAATGGAAGTATTTTTGTAATAAATTGAAATATAAAATATGAATGATAATAAGATATATTTATATTCAATGAAATGATCTGGGTTTTCATTAGAATCATTATTCCAACATAGTGGTAAATTATATTTATTTTATAAATGTAATGTAATTATTAAATAAATATTAAGAATTAAAGTGGTGAAATCTAATGTCAATTAATGCATGTCCTAATGTAAAAGAATGCAAAGTAGAAACATAGTTGTCATGTTCTATGGTTAATATTCTATTTCTGGAATGAAAACAAGAGGGTATGTGATGATATTTTGTTCAAAGCAACTAAAGTATTTTATGGAATCAGCTAAGAAAGAGTCATTCACGTTAGCAGCGGATACGCTTTGCATTACCCCCTCTCCACTTAGCAGGCTTGTATATCAACTGGAACAGCGTGTAGGTTGCCAATTATTTGAGCGATTACCGGGAAAAACCAAGCTCACAGAAGAGGGTAAGGCATTATATCAGGAGTTGTTGCCATGTTATGAAAGGATTCAGAAAGTTGAAGATAACTGGAATTGTCGTCGAAATTATAAATTATCAAACAGAGACAAACTGGTTATTGGCACAAGTGGAGAATATGTTAATAAGATATCTACAGTCGTAAAAAGAGCGGTGCAACGCTATCATTACCGCGATATTTGTATAATCAACAATTTTCTCATTGATGATTTAATAAGGCAAGACGCGGTATTTTCTTCCTTAATAAAAGGAGATATAACGGTTTATGTGACGACGGAATGTTATCCAGATAATGATGATATCATCAGGATAGATGGCGCTTATCAAAAGCTGTCTCTTGCCGTATCCAATGATATTTTAGAGCCAGAAAGTCATGCTGATGAAGTAATATATAGTTTTCCTTTGGTTCAGCATAATAGTGCCTTTTTAAAACAGTGCGATAATTTCATGCCATTGAATTATCTGCCTGAATACCAGAATCTAGCGTTATTGACGGTGCCTGATTTTACTAATAGATTAGATCTGGTAAAAACGGGTGTCGCGATAAGTTTAATGACGCCTAATGAAATGCGCTATTCTGCCCATATTGATAAAGGTATAAAATTTCTGAATTTTGAATCATATCCAGAACCATCGGTAAGATATTGTGCTTATGCGCTCAGAAATAAATATAAAGAGCCATTAAATTCATTAATTTCTGATTTGATATTTTAAATATTATCATGATCATGTGATATTTAATGTTAAAATAATTTATTAATACTCAATAAAGTAACAAGAATAATCAAACCATGAGATAAACATTTTCTCATGGTTTGTTCATGCAACTTTAAAAATATGTTGTTTTTTATATATCAATGAAACGCTTTATTTTAAATCTGTTTGATACTGATTCTATATAACATGTTGTATATTTAATATTTTCTCAAGTTAAATACATTTAGCTAGATCAGTGAAGAGCCGGTCATAAATAGTGTCCATTAAAAATAATGAACACTATTTTAGCCAAATTGCCAGGGAGCTAATAGACGATTTCTACATAATACTTATACCCGTCATCTTTCAAGTTGCCTCTTTGTTGGCTGCACTCACTCACCCCGGTCACATAGTTTCCTATGCTCCCGGGGATTCGTTCCCTTGCCGTCGCGATGCGTCTTGAAATCCATAGGGTATATATTTTATGTCGGCGTTCGTATTTACCTGCTAATCGGCATATATCCTTTAAATTTCACCACATCAAGTTCCTTAAACTTAAGATTATCTAGTAATTGTTGACCAATGATTACCTCTTCTCCACCTTCTTCATCGTGAATTCCTTGAAATGCAATCCCTTTACTGGCAAGAGTATGAATAAGTGGCGATGAATGGTCATCAAGTAAAACCCTTTCTCTCCTGAAGAAAAACGATTTAGTATTAATGAAATCTTTAATTGCATTAGCTTTTTCTTCACCACTAAAATTTGTCTTGCCATATTGAAGGTTCGTGTTTTTAAATATAGGTATATCTTTTTCCACCTCAAATGTATGTAAGTAAGTTATGCCACTACCATTGTCATCTAAATAATCAGTAAGATAGCCTTCAGAAATTTCTTTATCTAATGCAAAATATTGACCAACCCAATCCTTATCTCCATTGCCGTCAGGTTCATGGACTTTCTCAAGATCACCTTTTTTTGCCGCATCATAATCATATGATTCGAATCTTGAGGCTTTGTACAATAGAGTTCCTTTTTTAATAAAACCTAATGATAACTCTTTATCTTTCAATTGAAGATCAGAGGGAAATCTGATATTTCCTGATGATGAGCTTTCCGAAATGTCTTTTATTGTATTAGAACTATTATCACTAGAGGTATTGGCTTCTGATTCAGTAGTAATATGAGTATCAGCTAGCATTGATTCGACATTTTCTTTTCTATTAACTATCGGCATTAATCCATCTTTATCCATCAAGGTCTCTGGATTATTTCTCACCATCCGATATAAATTCAGCCCATCGATTGTTCCGGCGGGATCGGCGCTTAACCATCGTCCTACCCACGGCTGATAATATCGGTAACCGTAATAATATAGCCCGGTGGCATCTCGCTCTTTACCTGAATAACGGATGGTTTTATAACTGGCTTCTGTTTTGCTCCTTGCTGCCCATAATGCGGTGCCACCATAAGGATAATACTCTTCCTCACTAATAATTTGTCCTTCGCTATCTAATTCAAGCTGACTGGAACCGATAAGATTATCGTAGCTGTAACGTAGCTGATTATTGCTGATATCCGCTGGCTTGCCACTTTCCCAATGCAATACTCGTACCTGCGCCCGGCCCGCTTCGCCTACGGTAATAACTTGCAAATCTTCGGTTGTGGTCGTGCTGTTTTGTGTTAGACGGAGTTCTAAGCTCGGCAAGTAAGTTATTCGCTGTATTTGAGCGTTGTTGCTGGTCCGTTGTTCATTGATTTTTAATATCCGTTTCCCGTCGCCACTATAACGATACCATTCCCGATCATCATTGGCGCTGTTGTCCCGTTTCACCAATGTGACTTGTTGCAGTTCACCACGAGTATTCCAGTTCAGGTTTTGTCCTGGAATTAAAGTGTTCTGATGTCCGCCTGTATCAAACAAAGCATCTACTTGCGCTGGATCTTCGGTCAATGTGCTGAGTACTGCGCGGTTACTGCGATTTGAAACCGTGATATTGGTGGTGTAGTTGTTTTGCGTAGCCGGTGAACTGTGCTGGATTTTGGTCAGATTGCCGCCACGGTCATAAGTATAAGTACGGGTATAGTTGGTATAGGTGTTGTTATCAGAAGGTAGAGCGGGTGAGGGAAATTGGTGACTTTGTTGACCTATATTCGCCATTTCGCGCCCGGTGGCGCTGATAAGCTGATACAGGGAATCGTAGGTATAAGTGTTTTCCGGCATCACTTTCTGATTGTGCCAAAAGCGGGTGGCTTCCGCGTCATTACGGATGCTGATGACATTGCCTACCGGGTCATATTCATAGCGCAGGTCTTGTAGCACTTTAGTGTCTGACGGACGGCGGGTTTTGATACCGATCAGCCGTTGGGTTTCCGGTTCATAACTGTATTCGGTGATAACACCATTGCCGTGCTCTTCACGTAATTTTTGTCCGGCGGCGGAGTAGGTCAGGGATTTGATAATCACTTGTTCCGTCTGGCCTTTGAGTGTTAGCCAGCTCCCGTTTAGCTGCCCGGCCACATCGTAAGCTAGCCTCTGAATGTTCCCTTTCGCATCGGTCTGAGTCAGTAAAGCGCCGGTGGCATCGAAGGTGCTCAGGGTTGTGTAGATGTCATCAGCCAACATGTTTTGCCAGACGGTTTCGTTATCACCTGTCCAGTTTGCCTCTTGAGCGTCGATCAATAGTTGGCTGGATTGAGATAAAACAGTACCGGTCAGTGATAAACTCTCTAACCGGGTAACTCCCGCCGTGTCATAGTGACGCACGCACTGGCCGGCAAGGTTATGGTCTTTCTCTGCTTCGGTATTGCCAGCCCAAATCAGGCGTTCGGTGATACGCGATGTTTTTTCCTCGGGTGTTTGTTCGGCAACAGATAACAGACGGCCGGGCAGGGAAGAAGTTTCATATTGTCGAGTTTGTATAACCCCTGTTGCAGTCACCGTTAGTAGCGGACGGCCTTCAATATCATTCAAGGTGACAGTGCGACCTGCATCAATGCTCTCTGTACATAGGGGATTACCGGTCAAATCATACTGCCAAAGAAAATTGGGTTTGATCGTATTGTTGGTTTTCTTGGCCTCATATAGGCGCGGATCGATGCTTTGATTTAGGTATCCGTGAATATCGTATTGATGGCGGGTAATACGGGTATCGGGATCACCATTTGCGGTAGTACGATGAAAATCGATGTTACTGATTATCAGACCACGGTTATCGTAAACGCTGACAGTAGGGGTTTTTTGATAAAGTTTGGGATCAATGTTTTTCATGAGTTACCTCGTTGTTGGGTTGTTGTGTGTAATCCTTTCTGCAATCACAATTTTTGTCTGCATATTAGTTTTCTTACGATAGTGTAGTGGATAATTTTCCAGTTTAACTGGAGACAGATGGTTTGTTGTGGCAATGGGAATGCTTTATTGCTTTCCTCCATGATCTTGATGATGCGTAATGAGGCGGCGCCAAAGCCAGTTCAATCCGGTACTGCCTGTTGTGCCGAATAGACCTGCAATCGCAAAAGTCATATAGATGCTGCCGCCACTTTCAAAACTCAGCAATCCTCCCAGTACACCGGTAAAACAGGAGATGATGAGTTGACAGAATACGTTGATCCAACTCCATTTATATTGTTTGTTTTGCATATCAATGAGGTACCTTACGAGTCCGCCCCAGGCCGCAATAAAACCAATGATCAACCAGATAATAAGTTGAGTGTCTGACGGTATTATGAGCAACACCTTTCACCTCTATCTATGTTTCCCGCCTGTCAGCCAGGCGGGATTGATCACGTTACATCTTTACCTGTTTCACCTCAGCGGCTGTGTCATTTTCATCTTCATTGACAGTAAACCAGGGAGTGAACAAGGTTCGACGGAACCAACCTTTTGCGGTGATAACCTTGATTTCTCGACCTATGGGATCATAGACATGGGTATCTGCATAAGCTTCTTTTTCCCGCCGGGCGCTGTCATTACTGATGTATCGCCAGTCATTGAGGAAATAGGGCTGATAGGTACGTATCGGTTGCCCCTTATTGTCATATTCCGTTCGTCCAGTCACTGCCCAACGGTTCTCAGTATGCTGGAGATTTATAATCAAAGAACCGTCTTCATTGCGTTGCCAGGCCATGCCTGCCTCATGTCGGGCAGCGGCTTGCAGCAAGCGGCCAAAGCCATCACTGAATACTACCTGTTGGCGGATCTGTTGCTCAGGATCGTGATCATAACGATCCGTCGTCAATGTCAGGCTGTGAGGCGGTAAACGGGGATTGTCGTTCAACAAGCTGAATTGCTGATGGGTTGCCTTTTGGCTTTGTACCCAGCGGCGATAAGCCAGTGTGCAGATATGTCCATCTTCGGTGATGATTCGGGCGTTGTATAACTTTTGCCGGTCTTGCTCTGCCAGTCTATTGAGGGTCTTCTGACTTAATACTGGCATCCAGCTTTCTGGTGCGTAGACCTGACACTGTGCTACAGGGAGCGGTTTTTTTAACTCAATAGCGGCATTAACATCGGATGGTGGAGAAAATGATACTTTTTCCGGTGAGGAATAACCTGTCATCTTGCCGTTTTCAGTTCCCCAAAAGCGTAGTGTGATTGGTCGGCCCAATGCATCCAGAGTGATAAGGTGCTGATTGTCATTGATATCGGTGAGTTGCACAGGAGTCAGAAAACGCCAGTCATATCTGGCTGAGGTTGTTAGTCCAGCAGCATCCCGGGTTTGTATCACAACGCAATAGCTTGCATCCCAGGTGAGGGCGATTTTACCGGTGAGTTGGGTGTTGCTCTGTTTTTGCGGGCGCCAGAACTGTGCCGCTGTACCGTAATCGGTATAGCCGTGATGGGCTACCCAAACTTTATCTTCTCCAGTGCGAGGGAATAGATAATTTGTTTGCTGATATCCAGCTTGCTCCAGCGTCGTTGATAATTTATCGGACGGGATGCTTCCGTTAAACGCTGATAATGTGGACTGGTTGAATACCGTTGTTTCGGTAAAGGCAATCAGGGCTTGCCGTGTTGGTGTTTGCAACGGCGTTGTATTTTGTCCATCGGTATAAGCGGTTTTTTGCTGACCGAGGTATTCACGTGGTTTATCGTCCGCGATCAGGCTATTTTTATCACTCAGAAGTTCCAGATTTAAACCACCAGCAGGCACATTTTCAGCGCCATAAGTAAAGATATCACTGCGGGTACTATCCGGTAATCCCAACACCCGAACGGTATTGTCGGTCAGATGATGCCAACTGGATTGTTGATAGGTGAGCCGTAATTGGCGTTGTTGGTCATCATAGCTGTTGGCTAACAACTTATCAGGCAATGTATCAGGATACAGATTGATTGCTGGTTGCCGGCGGCGCGGATACTGTACCGAAAGCTGTTTTAGCGGCTGACCAAATCGATCACTGGATAGCGTAATATTTTGACTGCATTGCGGGTCGCCGGCGATACGTTCGTAGTGATAGTTGCGGCTTTCAACTACAGATGACCAAAGAATAGGGTATCGGCTGTCGGTATGCTGTAATCGACGTACCTGTGGACGAAATTCAGTGACAGTATAGGGAACGTGTTTATTTATACTGTCGTCCAATCCGTACAGTTCACTGCGTAGCAATTGGCCTTTTAACGCGCGGTTGAACCAGTACCGACTGTTATCATCTTCCGGTGTTAACGGGACATCTTTGTTATCTTGCCAAGTCGTAAAGCGCGGTGAGAAACCGGCAAAAGCCTGATCATCACGCCAATACTCGGTTGATAATGCGTTATCTATCACCGGCAGCCCGGTGGCGTACCAGTTTTTGGTCTGCGCGGGTGGCGTGCGTTCTGGCGCGTTGCCTTGAGCCAGTTGATGGCTGTCTGTCTGCTCTACATAACCAAATCCGCGAAATTCCCGCTCGCGTCCATCCCAAGCGCCACGAGCATAACGCAGTGTTGTGACTAATTTATTGCCGCTGATTTCATCTTCTGTTTCCGTTTGCCACAGGGTGTGGATCGGGAAGGGGAGATAGCAAACCGGTGTTTGTCCGGCAGTCAGCGCCGCGGCTTTTTCATCCAGCCAGAATTGGGAGGAACTGCGGTAACGCAAGATGTGATGGACCCCCATATTGTTGTTCATTTCATTGAGTAACCACGGCTTCATGTTGGTCAGATCGCAGCGCCAGTGATGGGGAGACATATGCGGTACGCTCAGTATCAGGCTGGCGACGCCTAATCCTTGTACATCGGCCACTTGTAATTGACAGGTATGATCAAAACGCAGACCGTCCGGGAAGCGTAATGTCACCGGCTTAGCAAAGCCATTGCCGCTTTTGTTCAGGAAGATATCCAGACGGTTGGTGTGAATATAAATCAGATCCGTTGGACCGCTGCCATCCAGATCAGCCAGATAAATTTGAGCTGGATTGAATTCAGCTTCTGGCTGGCTGAATCCCGGTAGGGTAATGGGTTGACCAAAACGTCCGCGCCCCAGATTAGGCCAGCAGGTGACTTTAGTCGCGCTTACTTCAACCAGATGGGCTTGACCTGAACCCAATACATCACTAAACGCCACTAACTTACTCGGATCGGCGCCCGGCACTGGCAGTGTGACATCGCCGGATTGCACCACATCTTTCCCTTTGGCAAAGCCGTCGCGGGTATTGGCATATAAACGCACACTCTTAGGGCCGATCAGCACCAAATCGGATAACCCGGCTCCCATTAAATCTGCGAGTTGCGCGCGTGGGTGGGTATATTCCACCGGTAGAGCGTTGAGTGGGGTAAAACGTGTCCAACTGCCATCTGGGCGTTGACTATGATATCCCCGTAATCCCGGTCCGGTGATAACCCAGTCAAGTTGGCCGTCTCCGTTGATATCTATCAGCGAGGCGTTGTTTTGTAAGGAAGGGATGACCGATAAAGGTTGCATCTTTTCCCAAGTGACGGCATCTGAGCCAATTTCGCCCAGACGCTGTGCGGAGCGGTACCACCAAGCGCCTTTATCCTGATATAACAGGCCGGGTAATCCTTCGCCTTTTAGATCGACTAGCTGCCAGCGCTGAATGGCATTGAAGTTTGCCAGTACATCCATCGGTTGCCAGTGAGCGTGATGTCGCGGCGAAAAATCCTGATATGCCAATTCTAATGGCGGCAGGGTGACGACATTACCATCTTGCTCGTGTCCCACTCGACGAACGAATACTAGCGTGCTGGCTATCGCGCTTTCGTCGTAATTGAGTATCAGGCGTGAAACCAGAGTCGGTCCGTTGTGTTCTGTTATCTTACTATCCAGTGCTTGCAGGTGGTGATACATCAGTATTTGGCGGCATAAGCGGCGAGTACGGATCTCAAAGCCGTATTCATAACGGGAAAAACGGTCCTGACGACAAAGCCAGCTACCTGTAGTCGAAAATGCTGGTGGCGTTTTCAGGTTGTTACTGCGTTCGCCGTAATCAAATACCAGATAGAATAACCAATCTGCTTGTGATGGGGCGCGGCCATCCAGACCGGGTAACGTTTCGCTGGCTGTACGGTTGCCGTAATAGACGATGTGTAAATAACGTTGCGCTGTAGCCTGTAAATGGTGCGTAATTTCATCTGCTTCGCAACCGGTGTCATCTTCGGCGCGATATTGATAATAAATTTGTTCGCCATGTGGTGATACAGAGGCTTCCAGCAGCCATTGTGCTGTTTGTGTCGTTTTGGATGGGTTGCTGATCCGCGCTTGCGGTGATTTACCCAGTAGATGCACCTGCCCATTTGGGCTATATATCAACCAAAAATCTGTTTTGCCGGTTGTTTTGGGTTGCCAATATTCCAATCGGCTGAAATGGCTTTCCAGACGGGAACGGTAGCCGGTGACAGTAAAGGCGGCGCCTAAATTGATACCCTGTAATGTGGATTCGTCGCGAGGTTGATCCGTTACTACCAATACCTCGCCTTCTGGACCCAGAAAGGTATCGGTTTCATCATAATGGGGGACGCCAAAATGGGTGCGGCGGCGAATGGTCATAATGCTGCAATCCCAGCCCAGACCGAACGGGCTGTTACCGGCGCCGCTATTGTAGTTTAAGGCGAGTGACGGGGCATAACCGCGCCCGGCAGAAATAGGCAATGGTAGAGATAGCGCGGCCATCCCATCCGGTCCTGCGGGGGTTAATGCTTCACCCATTCCCGTGATAGCGCCCCCCCCTTTGGGCAGTGACAGTTCCGTAATACTAAAATCTTGTGAATTTTGCATGAAAGACTCCTTTGCAGGCCCCGTTTAGGGGCCTGTTTTAGCACTTAATTGAGATCGTTATTGGCGAATGGTGTAGCGAATATGCAGAATGATGTCGTTCAGACTCTCCAGCATGGCTTGTTGTTTTCCGGTTGCGTTCGGGAAGCTCAATGTCAACGTACCTTTATCGATGTCGATTCCTTCAAACGGCAGGAATTTGCCATCGTTGAAATCCAGTTGGAACTGGCCGCTGTCATTCATTCCGTGAGAAACTGCCAGTGATTTGCAACTTTCAGCCAATCCTGAGGCTTTTCCGCTGTAAGACAGAATCGCTTGTACATCCTGATAAGGCCCTAACAGCGCCGGCAGGGTGACGCTGATCTGTTTAATCCGTCGGACGTTACCGACTCCACTGCTTTCTGGGTAATCGTGACGAATTTGTAAGTCAGCTAACGAAATAGACGCTTGTAGAGAAGCTTTAGCATTTTCTGTACTAAGCTTCAGGGTGTTACTTCCGCTACCGGCAGTGCCTGATTTGTTCTTTACCAGTTCTGCAATTTTCTCGGTCAGAGAAAATTGACCTTTCTTTTTGGGTAATCCGTTATAAACTTCTGCTAGTGAAACGGTACGTTCTACCTCCAGTATGCGTTGCTCCTGTTTCAGATGCGCATCTTCCATTTGTGCCAGATTCAGCATTAAGGTTTCTCCCGCCAGCAAACCGGCATGGGTTCCTTGCCAGGCGCCGGGCTTGATAAAGCGTGCTGCGGCATCGTTAGTCTCCCAGCGATAGGCCATTTCAGCCATCAAACAGCGAGCTACTGTTAAATCATAGAACTGGAAGTAAATGGCGGACAGCCGACCACGCAGCCAGTTGTACAAAGCTTGATTGCTGAACTTATGTTGCAGGAAGGTCAGTTGTGCATGCGTCTGCTCTTGTTGGGTTTTCAGGCTGGTTTTCTGCAACACGGCGGCTTCACGGCGAACTGCCAGCGAACCAAGCTGGGCATCGATTTGTTTCAGTTCTGCCTCGGCGTTATTACGCTGGATTTCCCACTCCTGACGACGCCGACGGTAGGCTTCAGACTGGCTGATTTTATCCGCTTCGGTATTCATGACGCTGGCGGAGAATTCCATGACATTACCTGTCGCTTGGGCGATCGCTCCCCAATGGCTGCCGCCATCAGCGAAGCCGAAGATGTTGGGAGCCAGATCAAGTGCGGCGCCTGCCAGATGTGATGCTTGAAGTGCAGTTGAGAGGCCAGCGACGGAGGCTCGCAACGCCATCGCCTGTTTTTCACCCGCGTTGATATCTTCATCGTAGAATTTGCTGTAGCTATCAAAGCGCGATTTGGCTCCGGCGCGGGTTTTTTCTAGCACAGTTTTTTCAACATCCAGCTCTTCAATGGTTTTGTCCTGTATGCTGAGATTGGTCAATATCAGTTCCGCCGCCTGATTCTGCAACAGCGTGTTTAATGCCTCCGCATCCTGACGTTCGATAATATTTTGTAATGTGGAGCCGAATTGGGTTAGCTGACTGACCATACTGCGGGCGTTTTCCAGCATATGTGGGAAACGCCAAACTGATATAAACTCTGACGGAAGATTGCTGCCACCTTGTGAGCTGGCGACAGCGGCGCTGAGCAGCGCTTTTGGATCTACCGGTGTCGCGAAAATAGGCAAATGTAAAGGTTGACCATCAATAGAGAGGTTATGGCGCAGGTTATATAACCGTTGTTCCAGTTTCTGCCAATAGCTCAACATCACTTCGTTGACCTGTGGCAGGAAAAGATCTGTGTTGCTTCCATCTTTAGGCTGGCCTTGTCGTAAATCTGCTATTGCTTTGGCATGTGCCTGTTGTTTTTCAAGATCTGCGGCCTCTTTTAGCTCTGGATCACTCCATGTTGAACTGAGTAATAAATGAGGTTTATCGCCTAATAGATGCAGTGCCTGCATATACCACATTTTGGCTTCGGCGAGTGTGTCCCGTTCCAATTGGCGGTAGGCGTAATCTCCCTGTTCGATCAATAGATCAATGGCGCGCATAAAGGTGGCGACTTTGTAGTGCATCGGATCATGTTGAGCTATGGCATCGGGATCAAATGTATCCAATGGATCATCGTTCCAACTGGTGTCCTCTTGTAATGGGCGGACATTCCAGTTGTGGGGATGCTGCTTTTGACCATTGGCAATATGGCCAGATGGGTTCCAGACATATTTCAGCCAACGGTTAGCCTCATCGAAGTTTTGCTCGTGAAGTAAACGTTGAGCGATCAGCATCGGGGTATAGTAGAACAGTTCCCAGAAGTAGAGGCTGTTGGCGCCGTTGAAGTCCATTGGTTCCATAGCGTCAGAGGAACTTTCTGCTAATTTAGGTTCCTGAATATTCTGAGTTTCCATGCTCAAAATAGTGTCGATCCCCGCATTGGCGCGGCTAATTAATTTACGGGCAAACAGCGTATTAAGGCGAGTACGATAGTCTCCCCATTGCATATATTGTGCCCCGCTAGAACAGCTATGAAGGGATAGGACATCATCAGTCTCCGCTTTTTTGATAATGCGAATACTAAAATGTTCTTCGCCTAGGTTACGTTTTTTACCACTTTCATCAAATGCATCAGCAAATGCTGTAAAGGTGATGTCAATACTTGCTTCATTATTATTATATGTAAGCTTGGAGACATCTATTTCTTCGAGAACTTTAAATTGATAATACATTTCTTCGAAGTTAGGGGTTGGCTCAGTAGGAACATTCTTGTTCTCGCTTGCTATAAATGTTTTTCCGTCGATACCGGTAGCCTTTATTATGACTTTAACATTTGAAGGCTGAATTTTTGTATTAATAAACATTGGCCCCGAAATGTCAGTGTCAATACCGCCGTGGTCGTCCATATAGAAATATTGTTTAAACGGATCTGAGGTATTAAGAGAGTTTGTAATATAACCATCGTTACCATTGATATTACCACCATTGCTGGCTGTAGATATTTCTCGTGCTGGTTGAGATCCAGAGGAAGGAAGCCATGCTCTTGCAAAGTTAGTGGCGCTATCCCGATAAAACAGAAGTCTCCCTTGACTAAGCTTACTTTCATTTCCTTCATATTGATAAACAGGGTAGATAAATTTTTGATTTGATGAATTATTGGGGTTAATACCTAGCGTAGTATAAATAATGAATTTATCACCGAGCTTGCCGTATTTTTTTATCAGATTGCACTGATTACGTTGTCGACCTTCATATCCATTGTGAATAATTCTTAACTTTGGTGAGATTTGGATTTTTGAGCCTTTTGGTTCGGGGCGGGTAATCAGAATATTCCCACCGTATACCATACTCAGGTAATCTTCTCCCCAATCATAACCATTATTATTGTTTACTGATGAAGGGATCTCGTAGCTTTCTGCATAGCGGTTATTGACTCTTATAACGCTACTATTTGCAGTACGGGTATCAAGCTGTTTATAGATATTAGTTTTATAATTATCAGGCGCCATCTCTTCTTGTGACATATTAGAGGAGATATATAACCCTTGCATGGCAGCCGGTTTATAATCTGCTTGTTCGGGCAGTTTTTGATAAAATATGACCAGTAATTTATCTTTGCCTTGATAACTTGCACAATAGAGTCCTAACGATTTACTCTTCGCTTCTGGATTTAGAGTAGATATTTTATTATTCACATCAAAAGTGACTGGTGTATTCCAAGTACCGTCATAACGAATATGTGCCAATTTCAGTTCATAACTAAAACCGGAGGTAGTTTTGTCACCTTCTTGTTTAGTCATTTTCTTCTGTTCCAGCCAGATAATATACAGGCGGGATTGGTAGACTACCGGGCGGATAGTATCTTCGTAGGGGTTAATTGGGCAGTCAATTTTGTGCCACTCACTCCAGGCATTAGCGGGAAATTTACCTTCGCTGAATTTATTGTGATCCACACTGCGCCAATAATATTGATTCACTTCTGTTTTGCTGCGCCCGATAAAGTAAGTTAATCCTTGGTCATTATTAATGTTGTCATGATAGGCGCTGATGACTTCCAGATTAGCCACTTGTTCGAATGATGTCAGATAAGATTTAAAAGCATCTTCTACGGTATCGGTATTCAATTGACTCTGGCTGATGGATTGCAGTAGCGCATCCATCATTTTCGTCTGGCCGATCCGCAGTGTCGGATCGATGTAGTTTTCAGGGTAGTAAAGGAACTTGGCAATACCAGCCCAGGTGCTGTAGCGTTTGTTGTATTTATCCCAGTTAGTGAAGAATGAACGGCTGGCGACGCTTGTATCGACATCACCCTCCATATTTTTCAATGCGCGGTTAATATACAGTTGGATACTGGCGATAGCTTCAGCAATTTCCGTGGTTTTGATGGCGGCGGAAACCTGATTATCAATCAATAAATACTGATACAGATCATCACGGTCTTTAATGACGAGATCTTTTTTAACTTGGTTACGCATATAAATATAGTATTCGCTGAATGCAGCGCTGCGAGACTCATCCAGAGATGTATGCAGGGCATTGGCTTTTTGAGTATCCAGCCCGGCGGTTAATATTGAAGCGACATTCTCCCATTGAGCATAATCAGAGGAAGATTCTATGTTTAATACTTGCGCCAGTTCAGAAATGCCTTGTAAAGAGATGTTCAATTGACGCGGGGTGTTAATCCACTGTAATAGGCTGTCGATAGGCAATGATTTTGCCGTTAATATTCCCTTTTCAAATTTGGTCAGTACAGAAGAGGCGTTTTCACCTAGTGAGTTAACCCAGTCGGTAAAACGCGTCAGCATAATCAGTGATAATACATTGTGTGTTGACGTTGTTTCCGCGGTAAGACCAAAGATTTGTGGATTTGTCACAAACAGACGTAAAGTGCTTTCGCTAAGACCGGTAGAACGGTAAATCAGCGCCAGTTGTGCTAGGCACTGGCAATACTGGACAGCTTGTTGAATTGGTTCAGTTGTTTCTGATTGGGCGCCAACGGGGTTTTCCTGTAACCAGTTCCATAATTTTTCCGCTGTCATTTTTCCTGTGCCGGGTTCTAGTTTATCAGCCCAAGCGAGTATGGAATATGCCGTATGCTCGGACGGTAATTGCAAAGCGGCGGCGATATAAGGAGATATGGCTTTTAACAGCTCTTCTTTGATTTTTATCTTTTTCTTGTCAAAATTTTGCAGGCCGTTATATATAGTATCCAATAAGTTGTGTATTTCCGGGACTAGGGTTTTGTGATAGTCAGTGGTGGTCATCACAAATAACTGATGTACATTCCACTTCCGTGTACGCAGCCAATGGGTAACGGCATAGAGTTTATCAATTAGAGTAGCCAGAGCAGTATGACTGATGGTAGATAAATTGGTTTTTTCTTTATCCTTATCTATGGTATTTATGACAGCCAAGAGTAAACCTAATTCATGAATAGTTAACTGATGGATATCCGCGAGTAATTTTGTTCGATAAAGATGAGAGAGATTCTCTATATCATTAGTTATTATTCCGGTAGTATTGACCGGATTGGTAATCTTTAGTAGTCGGTTTAATGAGGTATCATTGACATTAAAAGCACGTTTAAGTACTGTTTTGCTCCAGCCGTTGGTATTGTTTAGGTTTAAATCAATTTTCTGAGCGCCATTGGTAGAAAAATCCTGACCGCTCAGTTTGGGGGAATTAAATAAACGATCAAACTGGTTTAGATGTCCGTCATTGCTATGTTGGGAAATTGGCGCCTTGCAGAGTATTAATGCAGTTTCAGCATCAATACCATAACGTTGCATGTAGTATTTAATACGAAAGATTTTTTTTAACACTTCTTTATTGATGTTGAATTCTGGACTGATGCTGCGTAGGATTCCACTTAATACCGTCGGTGATAAGTTTATGGCTTTGAATAGACGAATAAATTTATTAAGTTTCAATAGAGCAAGATAATCAGGCTTTTCAGTCGTATTCGATGCAGGCTTGGTAATTTTTATTTCTTCTTCTGGGATAAATATAGCTCTTATCTTAATAAAATCGCTAGACTCTTCATCACTCAAATTGTAATAACTTTTCAGATACTCCAGTTTTTCTATCAGAGAAGGTTTAATATCACCAAAATTATTCTTATAAAGAGTTTCAGCAGTAGCTTCGGTAATTTCTTCCGCCAGAATAGTGAGTAATCCTGGTGAAACGGAGGCATTAATATCCAATAGGGAAGCTTGATACTTCAATTGAGAGAGTGTTGTTTTTGGGAATATACTTAATTGTTCAAATACCGGAGCTTGTAATTGGATAATTTTACGTATGCTTTCATAAGCATCGTGATATGGCAGAGTACCAACAGGGCGGAAGGTTGATAGCGTTTCCATCATGTTAGGGTTACTTTGCGGTTTAGGCAGGGTTTTAAGTCCTTCCAGCAATACTTTGTTAGACAGAGAAAGTGTGGAAATCTCTGTATCCATATTTTTCTGGCTTAATACCAATGATTTTAGATCTGGACGGCGTTTATCCAGATGATAAATAGAATCTTCGGCATGTAAATTTCGTGCCTGACGATAAAGTTCAGCCAGATAAGCCGCGGGAGAAAACATGGAAGAAATCGCGCCAGGGGCTGCATATTGACTAGCGCGGTTGCCAAATCGGCTATTATAATCTTGTTGGTCAGTATGAGGTGTTGTCAGGGCAAGATGGACCGCGCTTTGTAACTGAGGATTGGCGCGTTTCAGAATACGGGCTTCATGCAGAAGGTTATCCTTTTGCACCTGCTGTGCTTCGAGATATAAGCTCTGGGTCTGTGACCATGAGAGTTTATCCTTCACTTTTTTGCGAAGTTCGTCAAAAGAGAGATGGCTGATATCGGTTAGATTATTAAAATCTGCTCCTAACGCTTGTTTATATTCGGGCTTGAGTGTGTTCATGTTTATTCCCTTTAAATGTTGAGTCAATAAAGCATTTACGCTGGCCTGAGTATCGTGGAGATAAATAAGGTTATTTATCTCCAGCAAAATAAAGGCAATACATGTAACGTCTGATAGCGGTTTGAAATTAGGTTGAAAATAACGGTCAAATAGGGAATGCCATTTAACTATCAACTATTTCGTAACGTTATTATTTATTTAAATGGCTGTTGTGATGCAATAACAAAAATTATAATTACATCACAAGTAATATATTTAATTGACAATAACCAAATGAAATAATTACTTTTGTTACATATGGCATACTATGAAAAAGAAGAGGGTTGATATTTTATAGTAGGCAATCGGACTCACGAAAAAAGGAAATACCGCTGTTATAACCAGCGCTGG
Organism: Photorhabdus hainanensis; assembly: GCF_018448965.1. Lineage (NCBI taxonomy): Bacteria > Pseudomonadati > Pseudomonadota > Gammaproteobacteria > Enterobacterales > Morganellaceae > Photorhabdus > Photorhabdus hainanensis. The sequence continues at coordinate 73,557 of NZ_RCWD01000027.1, forward strand.
ACAGGTTAAGAGGGCAGACTTGTATATTCGTAAAAGGTTCAGGCCCCGTTTAGGAGCCTGTTTTTACTATTTGATTGAGATGGTTATTGGCGGATGGTGTAGCGAATATGCAGAATAATATCGCTCAATGCTTGCAACATGGCTTGCTGTTTGCCGGCCGCATTCGGGAAGTTGAGTGTTAATGTGCCGGTATCGTTAATCGCTATCCCTTCAAACGGCAGGAACTTGCCATTGTTGAAATCTAACTGGAATTGACCACTGTCATTCATCCCGTGAGAAATTGCCAGTGATTTACAGCTTTCAGCTAATCCGGTTTCATTTCCACTGTAGGCCAAAATGGCTTGTACATCTTGGTATGGCCCTAACAGGGCTGGCAGGGTGACACTGATCTGTTTAATGCGCCGAATGTTGCCTACGCCATTGCCTTCTGGGTAGTCGTTATGCAGTGACAGACCTGACAGAGAGATTTTGGCGCTGAGTTGGTCGTTTTCTAATGTAACGGGATGATCGTCAACGGGTTCAGTTGTACTACCTGTTAGTAGGGCAGAGATACGTGTTGCCAAATTAAATGATTTTTCTGGCAGTGTTCCATAAAGTTGCGCCAGTGAAATAGTACGTTCCACTTCCAGAGCGCGTTGATCCCATCTCAAATAGGCATTTTCCATTTGCGCCAGATTCAGCATCAAGATTTCACCGGCGAGCAGACCGGCGTGCGTCCCCTGCCAGGCGCCGGGTTTGATAAAGTTTGCTGTGGCATTATGAGTCTCCCAACGATAAGCCATTTCTGCCATCAGACAACGGGTTACGGCCAAATCGTAAAATTGGAAGTAGATAGCAGCTAGCCGACCACGTAGCCAGTGGTACAACGCTTGATTACTGAATTTACGTTGTAGGAAAGTCAATTGCGCCTGAGTCTGTTCCTGTTGGGTTTTCAGGCTGGTTTTCTGCAACACCGCAGCTTCACGGCGTACTGCCAACGATTGAAGTTGGGCATCGATTTGTTTTATCTCTGCTTCGGCATTGTTACGTTGGATTTCCCACTCCTGACGGCGACGGCGATAGGTTTCAGACTGGCTGATTTTATCCGCTTCGGTGTTCATAACATTTGCGGAGAATTCCATGACATTACCTGTCGCTTCGGCAATTGCCCCCCAACGGCTGCCGCCATCAGCGAAGCCGAAAATGTTGGGCGCCAGATCAAGGGCAGCGCCTGCCAGACGCGATGCTTGCAGGGCAGTGCTAAGGCCAGCAACGGAGGAATGCAATGTTATTACCCGGTTTTCACCTGCATTGATATTTTCATCGTATAGCTTTTTGTAGCTGTTAAAGCGTGATTGCGCTCCAGCTTTGGATTTCTCCAGTACGATTTTTTCCGCATCCAGCTCTTCTAGGGTTTTGTCCTGTATGCTGAGATTGATCAATATCAATTCTGCCGCTTGATTCTGCAATAGCGTATTTAAGGCTTCCGCATCCTGACGTTCGATAATATTTTGTAGCGTGGAACCGAACTGTGTTAGCTGACTTACTATACCGCGTGCATTTTCCAGCATGTGCGGGAAACGCCACAGTGACATGAATGACGTTGGTAACTTGCTTCCGCCTTGTGAGCTAGCAACAGCGGCACTGAGTAACGCTTTTGGATCTGCCGGTGTGGCGTAAATAGACAGATGCAAGGGCTGTCCGTCGATAGAGAGGTTATGGCGCAGGTTATACAGCCGTTGCTCCAGTTTCTGCCAGTAGTTTTGCATCACTTCATTGACCTGTGGCAAGAAAAGATCTGTCGGGTGGCTGTGCCGACTGATATCACCTTGTCGCAGGGCGGCCATTGCCTGGGCGTGCTCTTCTTGTTTTTCTATTTTGGCGGCATCACCTAAACTTGGTTTACTCCACTCTAAACTGAACGATAAATCAGGTTTATCGCCTAACAGATGCAGTGCTTGCATATACCACATCTTGGCTTCGTTGAGTGTGTCCCGTTCTAACTGACGATAGGCGTAATCTCCACGGTCCAGCAACAGATCAAGGGTGCGCATAAAAGTAACGACTTTGTAGTGCATTGGATCATATTGCGCTATGGCATCGGGATCGACCGAATTCAGTGGATCATCATTCCAACTGGTATCTTCCAATAATGGGCGGACATTCCAGCGGTAGTGCTGAATCTGACCATGCTCAATATAACCGGATGGATTCCAGATATATTTCAGCCAACGGTTGGCTTCATCGAAGTTTTGCTCGTGTAGCAGGCGATGAGCAATCAGCATCGGGGCATAGTAGAATAGTTCCCAAAAATAGAGGCTGTTAGCACCGTTGAAATCCATTGGTTCCGTGTGCTGATCGATAAGAATGGAAACATCAAGAAAACCCTTATATTTCTTAACGATTGTCTCAATATCATTTATCACGACTTTCTTATTATCAGCATCATTAACCAATATAAATTTCTGGTTAGCCAAATTAAACTTGAATAAGGCTGTTTCCCAGTTTTGTTGATCCTGATAAAACTTATTCTGATATTCTACTGCTATTTCGACGCGTTCTTGTGTATTAGCCCAAGGGATGAAAAGAGTGACGTTAGTTTCGGTATCAGTTAATATTACTTTGTGATATAAGTTCATCAGTTTGTTGTCATTTCTTATATGAATTTTAAACCAACGTTCTCTGCCATGTACATTTTGATCATATTTAGGAAGAGTGAGATAAGTAAAAAATCCTTTCCCTAACTGAGGTTCTGGCAATTTCTGCGTTTTTATACTTAAAATAGTAGCGATTCCGGCCGTGGCGCGATTAATTAATTTACAGGCGAACAGCGTATTAAGGCGGATACGATAGGCTCCCCACTGCATATATTGCGCCCCGTTGGTATCATTGTGAATAGTCAGGATATTATCATCAGTTGTTTCTGATGAGGTGATCCTATACTGATTATTAACCTTTATGCTGCGATTGGCATCGGTACTGGTATCAAATTGGTTACAAATGTTAGGTGTGTAATCTCTAGGATTTATATCTTCGGGTAATATATTGGAGGAAATATGTAGCCCTTTTATTGGTGCATCTATTGTGTATTTATCCAGTGCGTCCTGTTTTTGATAAAATATGACTAATAACTTATTGTCTTGGTGATTTGCACAGTAGAACCCTAGTTGTTTTCTTATTAGTTCTAGTTCTAATCGATCTAATTCCTTCTGAATATCCTGTTGGTTCAATTCCAGCTGTTTTTCCCTTACGCTTATCTCTGTCGTTGATTGCCCCTGTTCACGCAATTCTCTCTCCCATTGCTCCAGTTGTTTTTTCCGTTGTTTTATTAACGGTGGCAATAGTTTCAATGATTCTGGTGGCTCTATAGGTTGTGGTGGACTTATTGGATTCAGTGGTGCGAGTGGTTTTAGTCGCTCTACTTCTTCCTGCTGTTCTTTCAGTTTATCTTCTAATTGTTTTTGGTACTCTTTCAATTGATTCAATAAATCTGATGTTTTTAAAACATCAGATACTTTGTCACTGACATTAAAGGTTATTGGTGTATTCCAGGTACCGTCATAACGGATATGTGCTAATTTTAGTTCATAATGATAATCTTCAACGGTTTGATTGTTATCTGCTTGTTTAGCAATTTTCTTTTGCTCCAGCCAGATCAGATACAGGCGAGATTGGAAAATTACCGGACGGATAGTGCTCTGATAGGAATTTATTGGACAGTCAATTTTGTGCCACTCACTCCAGGCGTTAGCAGGAAACTTACCGTCGCTGAATTTATTGTGATCCACGCTACGCCAATAATATTGATTCACTTCTGTTTTACTGTGCCCGATAAAGTAGGTTAATCCTTGATTACTATTGGTGTTGTCATGGTAAGCACTGATGATTTCCAGATTAGCCACCTGTTCAAACGACGTCAGATAAGACATAAAGGCGTTTTCTACTGTATCGGTATTCAATTGGCTCTGGCTGATGGATTGCAGCAACGTATCCATCATTTTTGTTCGCCCGATACGTATCGTTGGATCGATGTAATTTTCAGGATAGTAAACCAGCTTAGTCATGCCGGCCCAGGTGCTGTAGCGTTTATTGTATTTATCCCAATCGGTAAAGAATGGTCGGCTGACGACCGGCGAAACTGCGTTTTCCTCCATGTTTTTCAATGCGCGGTTAATATACAGTTGGATGCTGGCGATAGCTTCCGCAATCGGGGTGGTTTTGATGGCGGCGGAAACTTGGTTATCAATCAATAAGTATTGGTATAGGTCATCACGGTTTTTAATTTCTGCATCTTTATCTTTGTTGGCTATATAATACGCGCTTAACGCAGCGCTGCGAGACTCATCCAGAAACTCATGTAGCGCGTCGGCCTTTTTGGAGTCCAGTCCGGCGATTAATATCGAGGCGACGTTTTCCCATTTGGTATAGTCATCGGAAGATAATAGTTGCGCCAGTTCAGAAACACCCTGTGGAGAGATGTTTAATTGACGCGCGATGTTAACCCATTGCAATAGGTTGTCGATAGATGGCCAGTTGGAGAAATTAACTTGTGCTTGAGTGCTGGCTTGCGACAACAGATTCTCATCAAGATTCATGGCATCAACCAACTGTTTTGCCTCTAATGTTCCCTTTTCAAATTCGGTCAGGACAGAAGAGGCTTTTTCACCCAGAGAGTTAACCCAGTTAGTAAAACGTGTCAGCATTATTAGTGATAATGCATTGTGTGTTGATGTTGTTCCTGCGGTGAGACCAAAGCATTGTGGTCTTGTGACAAACAGACGTAAGGTGCTTTCGCTAAGACCGATAGAACGATAAATCAGCGCCAATTGTGCCAGACATTGGCAATATTGGACCGCTTGTTCTTCTGTTACAGCGGTTGATTGCTCTGGATTATGTGAAGCTTGCAACCATTCCCAGAATTTTGTTGCAGTCATTGCACCAGAGCCAGGTTTTAGTTGATCTGCCCAGTTGAGTATATAATAAGCGGTATTTTCAGACGGCAATTGCAGAGCGGCGGCGATGTAAGGCGAGATCTTCGACAGAAGATTTGCCTCGTTTTCGCTGTTAAAGTTTTGCAAACCATTGTAGACAGCATCTAGCAGGTTCTGGATTTCCGGCGTTGGGGTTTTGTTATAGTCGGTGGTAGTCATCATAAACAGCAGGTACATACTCCACTTCCGTGTACGTAGCCAACTGGTAACGGCATAGAGTTTGTCAATCAGAGCAGCCAGATTATCATCACTAATCTCAAATAAACTGGTTGATTCTTCACCTATGTTAACCAACAGTAAATTCAGTTCATTAACAGTTAGTTGATGGATATCTGCGAGTAATTTGGCCAAATAGAGATAAGAAATATTGGTTAAATTATTGATTATTTTTCCATTGTCATTGTCAAGATGGGTCATCTTTAGTAATTGATAAAGTGAAATATCATCGACATTAAAAGCCCGTTTAAGCACTTCTTTTTGCCAGCTATCGGCATTATTTGGGCTTAAATCAATCTCTTCATCATCCCAAATATGGAAATCCCGATCATTCAATGGTGGGGTATTAAATAAACGACTAAATTGATCAGGGCTGTGGCGATAGTAATTGTGTGAAATTGGCGCATTGCATAGTATCAATGCAGTTTCAGCGTTAATATTGTAACGCTGCATATAGTATTTAACGCGAAAGATTCTCTCTAATATCTCTGTGTTGATATCGGGGATATCACTCAATTCATCGTATATGGTAGGGTTATATTCTAGGGTGACTTCTACAGGTTGCGATATTTTCTGATAAGTACTGCTAAAGGCAATATCTTTAAGGATTGCCGGTGCCATGTCTGTGGCCCGTGACAGAAGAATAATCTTATTGAGTCTGAGTAAATAATATTGAGCGGGTTGTTGGCTACCATATTCGGAATTCATTTCCTCATGTATTCGTATAATATTTTGTTGGTCAATACACTGGTTAACTTCTTCATCAGTTAGATTGTAATAACTTTTTAGATATTCTAGCGTTGCCATTAAAGAAGGCTGAATATCGTCAAGATTTTTTTTATAAAGCCTTTTAATTTCCTCTTCGTCATCTGTGACCTTCTCCGTTAGGATATTAAATAGTTCTGGAGAGATAAAAATATTAATTCCCAACAGGGCCGTTTGATATTTCAGTTTAGCGATTGTTGTTTCTGGGGAGGTATTGAATTGCTCAAATACCGGAGCTTGTAATTGAATAACTTGACACACACTTTCATAAGCATCGTGATATGGCATTGAACCAGAAGAGCGAAAGGTTGATAGCGCTTTCATCACGTTAGTATGGCCTTCCAGCCCGGTCAGTGTCTTAATCCCTTCCAGCAACACCTTATTAGACAGAGAAAGTGTAGAAACTTCATCATCCATATTTTGCTGGCTGAGTGTCAGTGATTTTAAATCAGGGCGGCGTTTATCCAGATGGTAAATGGAACTTTCCGCATGTAAATCCTGAGCTTGCCGATAAAGCTCAGTCAGGTAAGCAGCAAGAGAGAACATGGAAGAGACCGCGCCTGGAGCGACATACTGGCTGGCGCGGCCACCAAATTTACTGTTATAACCTTGCTGATCAGCATGAGGTTCTGTAATGGCAAGATGTACCGCATTTTGTAATTGGGGATTAGCACGTTTGAGAATACTAGCCTCATGCAGTCGATTAGCTTTTTGTGCCTGTTGCGTCATTTCAGGGTGTTCTGACGTGATTGTGCTCATGTTTATTCCTTTTAAATGTTAAATAGGGTAGTTATGCTGCCCTGCGTGTCATGGATACAATAAAAAAGTTATTGATATTCATTAAAATAAGGCAGCAAATATGACGTCTGATAACGGGTTGAAATAGGCTGAAAGTAACGGGTAGATAAAACGGTATCATTCGGTCATTAACTATTTCATTACGTTATTATCTATTGTTTCTCTAAATGCCTGCGGCAATGCAATAACAAAATTTATAATAACATAAATAATAGTTAATTTTATTAATGATAAGTTTATGAAATAATTGCTATTGTTTTGAATGGTGTTTTATGGAAAGTAAAGTGATTAATATTTTGTGATGAGCGAAGAGAATAATTAGAAAAGACGTTATTTAGACTATATATTAGTCTGTATAAAGTAGTGATTTTCAATGAATGTGGTTATTATTTTTTAAAATTATTAATATACCAAATTGATTTGAAAATGCAGGATTCAAGTATATACAATAAATTTCCTGTAAAAAAAGAATATTGTGACTGGACTCAATATATAGATAATACTCATATACACATAGTTGTATTTGTGTCATGTTGATGTTGAATTTTTTTCATAATGGGATTTTGGAGGAGTGTGATCAATTTAAAGAAAAAACAATATTGCTAAATATGATTTAGGCATTGCAAAAATCAATTTATTGTTTTAAGTCCGGTTAGACCGGTTTATTTAACTCAGTTATGTTTTTTCTTAGCAAAAATCGTCGTAAGCCCTTGTATCTTTAAAATTGATTGCAATGTGACCGAGGCGAGCGAGTGCCGCCAACAAAGAGGCAACTTGAAAGATAACGGGTCTAGTCCTTTTTGGGTTATCACTACACACACATGAATATGAGATGACAAATGAATACTGACTGGATGAATGAAGAGGTTTCAAACTTATTCGATCAATATGATGATTATTTGGAGGAGAGACTTGGGTACACGCCGCTGATTGAGAACCTTAAGGAGAGTTTGGGGCAAAACATATCGGTTCTTGATTACGGTTGTGGTGGTGGGAAAGTGTCACGTCGGCTAATTGCTGGAGGCATAAAGACGGTAACGGGAGTAGATATTTCACAAACTATGGTGGACAAAGCCTCCAGCAACATCAATCGTGGCAATAGTTCTTATCATCAAATCAAAACGGGTGTCCTTGATTTCAATGATAATACTTTCGACGCAGCTATATGCTGTTATGTGTTCGTCGGTACTGGCAAAAAGTCTGATCTTTTAAAAATCGCCAAGGAAGTTCATAGAACATTAAAACCTGGCGGTATTTTTTATGTATTGGATACCAATCCGGATTCTGCTGGGATTAAGTTCAGTTCTTTTATGAGCGGCGATCTAAATAAAAAATACAATGATGGAGAAATCAAGCCAGTGTATTTAGAGCTGCCGAATGGAACTATTTTTAAGATTTCAGATACGCATTGGCATAAAGATACATATTACAAAATCTTGAACGAGGCTGGGTTTAACACTATTGAGCTTTTTGAACACAGTGACGAGGATGTTTTAAAAGATACTGACGGTCTACGATGTTACCCACCTTTCGCTATGTTCAAAGCCACTAAATACTAGATGCTTCATATCTGACCGATGGAATTCCTTGCTTATTACAAAAATGCCGGTGAGGGATTCCACATGACTAGTTTCGAAGATGAAAAGTAAGTAGATCTGAGAGAGTTTCACTGAAAAATTGGCATTCCAGTGAATCCTTTTCTTCCTGCGCCTCTTTTTCATTCATTTACTGTTTCTTGCCCTTTTAATGAGGAAAAAAAGCCATAAAACCAGTCGGTACGGGTTTTCCCTTGCTTAAATTATAACCTGATTATCACTTAAATTCAGCTCCCATAGGCGTATACTTAAAATAAGTCTGTGTGGAGGTAAATGAAAATGGCTAAAAATCAGATTCAATTCCAAAAAGGCATTTCTATTCATGAGTTTATTTCA
>NZ_RCWD01000028.1:0-79309 GCF_018448965.1 Photorhabdus hainanensis
ATTTGACCGATACACAAGGCTATGGCCGCCTGATAGCCGCCAGTCTGGGAGGACAATGGCGGGGTTTTGGTCAGGCAATGTTTGTGGAGCCGTTAACGCAGGCGTGGCAGGGCGTACTGAAACCGGCGGAAGCGAATCTGAACGCCCAGTGGCGGACGGCGATAGTCGACAACTGGAACCGGGCATTCACTGGCCGTTACCCGTTTGCCAGAGGGGAAAGTGAAATCTCATTGCCGATGTTGGGGCAGTTTATTCGGTCGGATTCGGGACGGATAGAGCAGTTTTTGACGCGTCAGTTAGGCGGGATAGTGCATAAAGCGGGGAACCAGTGGGTGGTGGATGAGGTGAATGGTCAGGGCGTACAGATTAACCCGGATTTTCTAAAGGCGATAAATCAGCTCAGTCAGTTATCGGACCTGTTATTTGTCGATGGCAGTCAGGGGCTGCGGTTTGAACTGCGGGCCAAACCGGTTCGGAATGTAGCGGAAACCGACCTGACGATAGATGGACAGCAATTGCGCTATTTTAACCAGATGGAAAGCTGGCAGAGTTTTCACTGGCCGGGCGAGACCGATGAACCGGGGGTGACGCTGATGTGGACCAGTGTTAATACCGGGGCGCGGTTGTTCGGTGATTATCAGGGAAACTGGGGGCTGATCCGTTGGCTGGAGCGGGCGAAAGCGGAAAGGCTGGATGAAAGCCGTTACCGCCTGATATTTACTGCCCCGGATGGATTACCGTTGACCTGGATTTTACGCACAGAATTAGGCGAAGGGCCGCTGGCATTATTAAAACTGCGCGGATTTAAATTGCCGAAAAATATCTTTGCGGTAAAACCGGGTAGTCACACGACAATATCAGCGGTAAATGACGATGACCTGATAGCGGAATAATGCATGCTATTGGGGATAAATGAAGAAATAGCGTAATCGTTAACTATTTTCTTTAATAGAATAACTGCCATAATAGATATTGCTACAGATATTCCGATAAAGATATTTGGTTATATGGATGATAAGCCTGATGATACTTTTCTCAATGAATAGTAAATGCTGCTATGGGATTTTCTTGATGTGATTAAATATTTTGTTATTCGCGTAGCAGGAATGAGAATGATTCTTCTTTATAGTGATGAGGTAAATGAAATTTAAAAAGGAGTGATAAGATTAAAGCGGATGTAATCTATTGAATAAAATGAAAATAGATGTTGTTATCATAGGAATATGATTATAACAGCGTATTCAGGTCGCTTTCATTTTATGGCAATCAATGTCGGTTTAGTTTTGTCAATAAATGTCATTTTATTGTCATGAAATTTAAATATTTTTTTCGGTATGCTGTTATATCGGTGATGAAAAGGGGTGTGCATTAAAAATCGTATTTTTTTGAAAAAAAGAGTTGATTTTTATAAGCACCCGCCGGGAAGATAGGAAAATTCAGAAATCGCTCATCCTGTTTATGTATTGATGTATTGCGAAAATATGGGGGGCCTGTGTAAATATCTTTGATCCGAACGGATGATCATATGTACAGAATGGAAAGAGTCCCTTGCCAAAGCAAGTTGAGGTGGAAATTAGTCAATTGAAAATAAAAGATGAGGAGTAAATGATGAGTGAGCCGAAGGAAAATGAGATTTTTATTCACCCTGAATATGATGAACTGGGCCTCCCTTATTACAACGTGCCGAATGCCAGAATTGAAGAAAATCTGGTGGCGACTTGTTTGAAATACGCGACTAAAGTGATCCCGGTAATTTTCCTGCCGGGGGTGATGGGGAGTAATTTGAAATCGACAGAGGGGGAGTCAGTCTGGCGGCTAAACAGGATATTAAGTTTTGATGTTTTAGTTTGGACATGCTTGGGCGCGTCTTACAGGAAAAAAACCTTAGACCCGAATAAAACAAAGGTCGATGATTCCGGGGATATCACTCCTGATCACACTGAGAAGAATAAATTCCAGACTTGCAAGCAGCGCGGTTGGGGGGAGATAGCCCATATGAGCTATGGCACTTTCCTGCCCTGGCTTCAAGCGGTGTTGGATGATGAGCGTCTGGCCTTTGAGTACTGTCTGGCAGGGAAGGGGGAAAAAACCCTTCGGCAACGTATGGTTGATATGAACCTGAATGCGGAGTGGGGAGAAGAGCCGCTGACCGAGGCAGAGGTTGACCATAGTTATGATTTTCTCTACCCGGTTCATGTGATGGGCTATAACTGGTTGCAATCTAATAAAGATTCAGCCAAGAGGCTGGCGCAATATGTGGATAAGGTTTTAACTTTCTATGGTAAACGATGTGCAACCAAAAAGGTGATTTTAGTCACTCACTCAATGGGGGGGCTGGTTGCTCGTTATTATTCAGAATTGCTGAATGGCAGAGATAAAATTTTAGGCATTGTGCATGGGGTGATGCCTGCTACGGGTGCCCCGACCACCTATAAAAGGATGAAAACCGGTGAAGATGGTATGACTGGGCTGGTTGTCGGTCATGATGGTGAAGAGATGACGCCGGTGCTGGCGCAGTCTCCCGGCCCATTACAGCTTCTACCGGGAAAGGAGTATGGTCGAGGCTGGTTACATATCGCTGATGGTAAAATGACGCATAAACTGCCGAAATTAGATCCGTATGAGGAGATTTATCTGGAAAAGGATCGCTGGTGGGGATTATGTGAAACCTGGCTTTTAAACCCGGATAAAAAGGATAAATGGAAAGATAATGAAAGCTGGGAAAATTATACGTATCTTATAAGAAAAGAAGTTAGGCCATTTATTGAAGAGCTAACTGGTAAATACCACCCGAATACTTATGCCTTTTATGGCGCCAGTGAAAAACATCTATCCTATGGAATTATCTCTTGGCAAGAAGTCAGTAAAGATTATTACAATAAAACGGAGGATTATTCCGGCCTGACATTTGATCGGCCGATATACGATCCTTATAACTTAGAGACGGGCACAACTCGTATGGTGCAGTTTTCTGTTGGTCCTTCTTTTCAGGATGTTGCGGCGAAAACTTTTAAGCTAGCACCGCCAAAGGATAAAGGGGATGGTACCGTGCCGGAACGGGCTGGCTGTATTTCAGCCAGATATTTACGCAGCTTGCTGGCAACAGAAGTCGACCATGAAGGTGCGTATAAAGGAAATAACGAGACGGAAGAGACTTTTGCCCGGTTATTCACCTTACGTTCAATTGTGAAGATGGTGCAGGCGGTGAAAGGTGAAAATTGAATAGGAAAACGACCTTACTGACTTTAGCGGTTATTTATATCTTGTGGTGGCATATGCCCGTATCTTATTACCCGATTTTAACTGAAAAGGAAAAGAAAATGACAGACGAAATGTTAGCAAATATGCAGACCCGCTGTGTGGGCCGTTATTTGATAGATCTTCCTGCTGGATTTGACAATATTATTCATGATGGGATATTTATTGGTGATGCGCAAATAGAAACTGAGCGTTTATATCCACCTGCATTTGAACAGCGGATACAGTTAAGAGAACAGAAATTAAAGGAAGCTAAAACTATTTATCCTAAAGATATGCCATTTTTAAGAAAAGTTTATCGCCTTCAAGATAATTTGAAAGGTGTGATTTTCGAAAAAAACGAAGATATTGACATTCCGAGCTATGCTCGGGTATTAGAAGCTCACTTATATAACAATGGGGTTGCTTTTACTATAACAATGAAATTTATGGATTTGTCTGATGAAAAATATGCTCGTGATAGAGCCGGTTTTATCAAAGATGGTTTTTCTGAATATAAATTAAAGGCTACAGATAGAACGATGATGAAAATGAGGAATTTATTATCCAAAATCAGTGGCCGAAAGGATACAGAAATACCCACGGAAGCAGGTACTTGCATTCCTGATGGTTTTATTGCTGGCAGTCGTGATGAGAAAGAGAATATGACCTTTGTCTATAAGCGAAATGAAAGTGATCATTTTACTTTCAGTGTTGAAATATTGAATGATCTTCAAGAGAAAAACCATCTATTAGAGCGTTTGAGGGGAATGGAAGGTCTGTTTTTGGCCGTGCATGCTAAGATAATAAGGAAAGAGAAACGTGAAATTAATGGCACTTATACGGAGGAAGTTTTAACGACCGCCCCGACAGAAAAAAGTGATGAACTAGAAACCAAAATTCCGGGATATGCATTTATGTTAATTGCCAATGAAACAACCGGGGATTATAAGAACCCTTTTGTTAAAATTAATCTGAGAAATGATCGGTTATCCGCAACGCCGTACAGTGAAAATGAATTGATAACGTTTTGGGATGTGGTAACGAGTACTTTTCGTAAAAGAGCCGGTGCTTTTAAAGAGTAATAAAAGTAAGTTTTAAATTGAACTTCTTATAGAGATATAAGGTCTAAAAACTAAGGTTAGCAAATGAAAATGATGGTGATAAACACAAAAATATATTGTGGACTCAGTTATCAAGATAGTATAAGTGGTGATAGTTAGGTAAAAGAGAAGATGATTGGTTTTATTCACTATCGTAGCAATTTATGCCTTGTGGCAGTGATATTTCCCTGCCTTTTATTATCTCGTTTTAACCTGAAAAGGAAAATTAAATGAAAACTGAAATATTATCCAATATGCAGACTCGTTGTGTCGGGAATTATCTGATTGATATTCCCTTAGCATTTGAAAACATCATCAACAATGAGATATTTATTGGTGATGCGAAAATAGAAACCAAGCGTATGCATCTATCCGCATTTGAACAGCGGATAGAGATAAGAGAGCAAAAATTAAGGACGACTAAGACTGCCGATTTGAAAGATCTGCCCTTTTTAAAGAAGACTTATCATCTCCAGGGAAACTTATATGGTGTGATTTTTGATAGAAATAACAGTATCAGTGAGCCAGGTTTTACCCGAGTATTAGAAGCCCATTTATATGATAATGGGGTTGCTTTTATTATAGAAATGAAGTTTACAGAGATATCAGATGATAAATACAGTTATTCAAGGGACCGTTATATAAAATCTGGATTGACCGAAAGCCAATATAAAATGCTTTCTCAAACTCTGGACAAAATGCAAAAGCTAATTGCCAGAATCAGTGGCAGAAAGGATAGCGATATTCCGACAGAGGCAGGAATCTGTATCCCTGATGGTTTTATTGCCGACTATAATAATGAAAAAGAAAGTATAAAGTTTGTCTATCAAGGAAATCAGGATGATAATTTCACATTCAGTCTTGAAATCATTAATGACCTTAAAGGGGAAGGGATTTTACTTGAACATATTGGTGAAATTGAAAGGGACTGGTTCGTTAACTATGGCAGGATAATAAGAGAAGGAGAAAGAGAGATAAATGGGATACATGGCGCGGAGTTGTTAGCGGTAGGTCTGCAATCTTTTGATAATAATCCTCGTTATCAATTTGATTTTATTGCAAATGATATGGTGTTGGATGATAAAAAAGTTTGTATTGTCATTATGTTAATGAATTACCAGTTACCTGCAACGCCATATACCGAAGATGAATTGATCACATTTTGGGATACAATAACGAAAACCTTTCGTAGAAGACCGGATGCTTTCGAATAGTAATAAAGTGAGAGAGATAGTGTTTTAAATAATTCACTAATGGGAGGTTAAAGGTGTTATGGATTATATCGCTAATGGTTTTTTTGCTTTATATGTTGGTTTTTAGCCCGGCAATATTGGTTGTTGATATACTTATCATTCGTCGGATAATTAAACGTGGAGGGTGGAAAAAATATAAAATTGTGTTCTTTTTGATTCCTGGCGTGTTATTGATGAGTGTCTTTGTTATTGGTATGACCTCTGCCATTATCATGTTGTTCGGTTTTTTATGTGATCATTCAGGTTAATGGCAATAATTTTAAAATAAATGGAAAAGTATTTCGGTATGAAACATTGCCTTTGAATATTAATTGCTTATTGCGTGATTGCTCTGGCAATAAAATAGAGAATGTCGTTATGTCTGGCATTGTTTTTAGGTGATATCAGACTACGGCTATTTTTCTCTAATATTTTATTTCCCTTCTTATTATTTATTCTGAACGGGAAACGGTATTTTTTAATAACTCTTTTGGAGGAGCATCCTATGGATGATTTAACCCTGCGCTATTATGAGGCAGAAATGCGCTATTTGCGTGAGGCAGGTAGAGAGTTTGCTAAGGCTCATCCTGACCGGGCGGCCGCGCTTAATCTGGATAAAATCGGTATGCGCGATCCTTTTGTGGAGCGTCTGTTTGAAGGTTTTGCCTTTATGATCGGGCGCCTGCGTGAGAAGCTGGATGATGACTTGCCGGAGTTGACGGAAGGGTTGGTTAGCTTGTTGTGGCCGCATTACCTACGCACGATTCCGTCCCTTTCCATTGTTGAATTTGGGATGGATTGGGCACAGTTGAAAAATTCGGTACAGGTGAAAAAGGGTTTTGAAATCCTTTCGCAACCGATCGGCCCAAGCAAGACTCGGTGTCGTTATACCACGACTCAGGCGGTTCAGTTGTTGCCTCTGGCACTGACCGATGCTTCCCTGCAAGAAGAACCCAATGGACGTTCCGTTATTCGATTGCGTTTTGGCTGTGGAACATTGGTGGACTGGCGCCAAATTGATTTGAGCCGTTTACCGCTGTATCTCAGTGCCGACAGCCCGCTGGCCTGTGCATTGCATCGGGCGTTTACGCTGCAAACACAGCAACTTTACCTGCGTTTACCCGGTCAACCTGATCGTCAGCCATTTGACGGCCGATTCTCTCCAATGGGGTTTGGCGAAGAGGAGAGGTTATGGCCGAAAGGGGAAAGTTCGTTTAGTGGTTATCAACTGCTGCTGGAATATTTCACTTTCCGTGAAAAGTTTATGTTTGTTACGCTCTGCGGGCTGGAAAAGTTGACTCTCCCCGAGAGAACGCCGTGGTTTGAGTTGGATGTGGTTCTGCGTGAAAGTTGGCCCTGTGATTTGCCATTTGCTGCCGAGCATATCCGTTTGCACTGTACCCCGGTGATTAACCTGTTTCGATTGGAATCCGATCCGCTTCAACTGGAACCATTGCAAACCGAGTATTTGCTGTGTCCGATCCGTTTTCAAGACGGACATACCGAGGTTTATTCCGTGGATGAGGTCTCCTCTTCGAAACGCGAGGGCCACCGGTATGTGCCATTCAGTAGTTTCCGTCATAAAGGCGGCATGTTGCGTCATGACGCACCGGAGTGCTACTACCATACCCGCGTGAAACGGGGGCCGTCAGGTCTGTGTGACACTTGGATTATTCTGGGGGGAGCGGATTTTGATGATAATGAACTGTATAAAGAAGAAATTTTGTCACTCAAGCTGACCGGCACCAATGGTCAACTGCCTCGTAGGGCATTGCAGGATACGTTGTTGGATACCGCCGTTAATCCTCCGCTGGCGGAATTTACGGTACGTAACCTGTGTGAACCGACATTGCCCTGCTATCCGCCAAACCGAGACCGTTTCCACTGGCGGGTACTTAGCCATCTTGGTTCTAACTTTCTTAGCATGATGGATAACCCGGAAGTGCTGCGCGGGACGTTGGCCCTGTATGACTGGACCGACAATGAGATGAATTATCGCCGTCTGGAGGCGATTGTCGCGGTGAAGCATTCGCTGATTGAGCGATTTGAGCAGGGATGTTTGCGGCGGGGCGTACACATTGAAGTGACACTGGATAGCAACGGCTTTGCAGGCAACGGCGATATCTGTTTGTTTGGCGAAATGCTCAACCGCTTCTTTGCTTTGTACACCGATATTCATCTGTTTAACCGACTTACGCTGATTTTACAACCTACGGGGGAGCGACTGTTATGGGAAGAACAACACTGTCAGAACATTCCCGGCTGATGGCGATGCTGGAAGCTGACATTTCAACACTCGATTTCTACCAATTCTGTCAGATCATTGAACGTGCAGTCCCTGATCAGCCGCCGTTGGGTAGTACGGAAAATCCGGCTGATGATGCGATACGTTTGCGGCCTCATCCAGGTTTGGGATTTCCCGCCAGTGAATTGAAAGCGATAGAAACTGACAGTGAACATCCGGAGCGTCCGCCGACGGCCAGAACAGCGTTTATGGGGTTATATGGGGTGGATTCTTTGTTGCCGACTGCTTACCTGAACGATATCGCTCAGCAAAGGGAAGGGAATGAAACAATCGAAGCCTTTCTGGATATTTTTAACCACCGGATGTTCACCCAGTTTTACCGTATCTGGCGTAAATACTCCTATCCGGCGACTTTTGCTACCGGAGGAACCGACATAACATCCCAATGTTTGCTTGGGCTGATTGGCTTAGGGATACCGGGTAGTCAGCAACAGATAGCCACGCCGATGTCTCGTTTTCTGGCGTTGCTCAGTGTTATGCGCCTGCCGACTCGAACCGCGGAAGGTGTATCAGCGCTGGCGGCATTATTGGCGCCGCAGACTCGGATAGTGGTGACGCCCTCCTGCCCGCGACAGATCTATCTCATGCAACCGGCGAATCTTTCAGAGATTCACCGAATTTCCCTGTCGCAGCGTACCGTGTTAGGCAGAATAGGCATTGATATCAATAGCCAGTTATTGCTGGCGCTGCATACGGATTGCCCGGAGGAAGCGCGGGGCTGGTTGCCGGGCGGGCAGCTATACAGCGATTTTTTGGTGTTGCTGCGGGTTTATCTGGGCTGGCGATACCAAGCCAGATTGCAACTGACTCTGCCGACCCGAATATTACCGCCGCCGATACTGGGTGGTCAGCCTGTTCAGTTAGGGCTGACGGGAGTATTAGGTCTAAAAGTTGAAGATCAGGCGGCAGTGCCTGACAACATTACGCTGAATCTGGGAGGTTATCAGGGGATATCTCCAGACAGTAATCAAGATAAAGGAGAAGACTATGTTAGTTATACTTTTTTATAAGGTTGCGTCGGTGATGACGGCGATAATATTACTATTGGCGGGGGGCGGTCTGACTCAGACCGTGACTGACGGCACGGCAGCGGCCACTCACTCCCCTTTTCATAAGCAGGTGAAAATGTCGCATCTGGGTTTTATTCCACAGGCAGCGGTCAATACCGACGCTGGAAAAAGTGTCGCTCTGTCCGCTCCGACATTGGTTCGGGTTTATCAGTTGCGGGATAACAAAGCTTTGACCTTGTTGCCTGAAAAGGAGTAAGTACATGAAAAAACCTTCTCTGTATGAAAGCCTTTTCGGCAATTTTAATTGTGGTCTGGAGTTGCATCAGGTGAGTGAAGAAGATCAGGTAATTTTGTCGGTATTAGACAATATGCAACGTATCCTCAATAGTCGTGCCGGTTCGCTTACCCATCTGCCCGATTATGGTCTGCCTGATCTCAACACCATTCTGCGAGGGTTGCCCGCGTCGTCGCAGCGCTTGATCTCGACAATTGAACATACGTTGCTGACTTATGAACCGCGTTTGAAGCAAGTCAATGTGACGTTATTGCCGGAGCTTGCACCGGGGCATCTGCGTTATGTCATCAATGCTGAACTCAAAGGTGTAGGGCTGGTGCGTTTCAGTACTGAGTTTGTGCCGGAAGGGAATGTGTTGATCCGCCATTTACGCCAGCAAGGGTATATGGATTAGGTATTTGTGTGTGTTTTGTTACTCGTGTCGTAAATGATCATTTGTAATACAAAGTGAAGGCTTGCCATTGTTGTGCAAGCCTTTGGTAGTTTAAGAGAGAATTCGCTCTAGAAAATCTAAAGCTGATTGAATACTAGATAATTCAGCATCAACACTGTCACCATTCATGTACTTAACATGGATTAAAAATGTATTGAATATTAGGTGATTAGGAATGAGAGTGCTGTTGTATGTAGCAATAAAGTCTTTAGCTTCCTTTAAAGTTTGAAATTTAAAGTCATGCCCATACAAAGGGGTTATAACTACATATTTGAGTGTTTTTTGTATTTTCCATTCCAATGCTTTTGTAAATCTTTCAATGTTCGCCTTATTTGAGTTAAAAATACTAGATTTAACTATTTCAAGTTGATCTTGTTTAAGTCGTTCAATAAGTGCAACTTTTTCAGCAAGGATTATTTCTGAGGTATCTTCATCAAAAGCCATATCAATCCCGGCTAAAGCGAATGCTGAAACAATATCTTTATAATGAATATACAGAACCTGAAAACCACAACTCTCAAGTTGTTTCAAGGAAGGTTCTGTGAATTCTCCGGCGAGTATTGCGCCTTTGAAAGGACATTCAAGTTGATATTTACTTACAATAGGAAGAACGGCACCTTGAATTTCCTGAGCTTTATTTTTTGAATGTTTGGTATATCGACGCCATGCTGATTCAATGAAGGCGACGGGTCTTCCTAATGTTGTTGCTGAACCAGAATACTCAAATACGAAATCTAAGTCATGAGTGTTTCCATAAGTATCTTCCCAAGTTATTTTTTTTCCTTTGCGTGCTTTTCTTGGTTGTCCAACAACATCAAGATATAAGTTTGTCTTATTTGCTATATCTTGTAATAAAGGAACGAATAAATTTTCGAGTATGTTCCCAATGAGTTGCCCAAGTTTGTGAGATGGAGATATGGCCATATTCTTACCCTTCAACCCATAAACGACCTTCATGTAAAGGTACTGTATGTGTTCTATTTTTCCATTTAACATTCCTATCTCTTAGCTTTTCAAAGCTAAAAGAGGAAAAACCGGCAGAAACAGCAAGTTCCCCAAGCCATTTTTCAGCAGGAACATGTATACCGTATGGTGCGGAGTCACCAATAACAAAGCAGGCTTTTGAATCTTTCTCCATATTTTTACGAATATTTACCCATATTTTGGCGATGTCTAAAAAATAAGCCGCAATCATGGTGTGGTAGGATTTTTTACCGCCTTTACTATGCCTTATTATGTCTAACTTTTTGGTTACATCAGATATTTCATCTTTTATTGGATAGAGAAGTGGATTGCTAAGAACTTCATCCAAGTCGATTTTATCTGAAGACGAGTGCTGAGAACATGATCTCATCAGTGAAGGTCTGACAACATCTTTGAGGTCGCCCCAACCATTTATCTCTCCCCAAAACATCATCTCTAGTCTTGTTGCATCTGCATAATCATAGTTATTAGGATATGGCGGTGATGAAATTAGCAAGTTACACTTTTCTGCTTTAAACGGTTGCCTCACATCTTTGTGTTCAATATGTGAGTAGCTCTGCCAACCTGACGAAATTGCATGAAGCATATCGGCTCTCATCATTTCAAGCTTCCCAGAGAAAGCTTCGAAGGGATCTAGCACTTTAGATTTGGATTTATTAGGTAATACATATTGCCACTGAGCTGTGCCCACATGGCTACATGCTCTCAATATTGATGTTATGTTTAGCCTGATCAATTCCCAGATCGGTTCAGCATTAGATAATTTTTCATATGCAATTTTTAATCGTTCAAGTTTGTTAAATGAATCAACGGAGTAGCATTTCCCTAAAAGGTTATTTTCGTTGTAGTGAATAGGATCGGGCATTGTCTTTAAAGACGATGCGTATGCGATAAGCTCTTCTCCTGCATCATTTAGGTCATTCGTATCTAAATACCAAAGCTGTTTAGCTCTTGCGATCCTTGCTACAAAGGGATGTCCCTCAAATCCGAAAGAGCTAACATTAAAAAAATCGGCTGCAATGTTGGTTGTACCTGAACCAGCAAAAGGTTCAAGAATTATCGCTTTTTTACCCGTTTCGTCTTGAAATTTTAAAATCTCAGAATTCACCCACTCAGCCGAAAAACCAGCGGAATAGCGAAACCACCGGTGAACAGGGAGTTTCATGTTATCGGTAAAAGTTCCTGAGCGAGCTGTTTTTTTGAGCATAAATCTTTTTGTCATTTCGTGTTGGTGTAGAAAGGGCTATTGTACTCGAAAACATCTTTTATTAAGACTGTTTTTTATTCGATTATTTTGTTTCCCCATATTCATCTAGAAATAAGGTAATAACAACGATTTGAACAACAATAGCGAGTAAAAGTTCTATTGTTAATAAAGTTGTAAAATTGTGACATAAATTAAATACAGTTTTCATATCAGATTGAATTTTAATAATAAATTTTGCGATAAGATAAATTTTTTAATGATTACAATGAATATTATCACTGGGTTTGTGGTAGGACATTTTCTGCCTATGAGGATTCGATATTTTATCGTTTACAATAACAATATTCCTGATGTTATCTTTACAATATCCAAGTAAATAAAGTCTTAAATATAAAAATAAAGATAAGGGGATTGTTTTAATTCTTTTTACCATAATGGAATTAATAATATTGTTTCAGCGGTAGCCTTATTAATAGATCAAGGCTACCGTTTTTTCTTCTGGTACGTCCAGATTGAATTTTATTGTCAGCAGCAGAGCGGTTTAATAATAAAATTGCTATGACAATAAGAATTTTTCTGGTACATAATGATGAAAATTATTCGCTAAACAGTATTCTTCCAGTTGTTGACTAGAATGAATGCCTATCTTTCCATATATCCGAGACATATAAGTTTCAACGGTATGGTGAGAAATATTTAATTTCTGTCCAATCTGTTTCCTGGTGTATTTCTGTAAAAAGAAGAAAATGATATCCCATTCACGCGGCGTAAAAATATCGCTTGGTGGTTGGAGCATAATCGACGCGGGTAGTTTTTTATAATATTGATGCAAGTAAGACAATGAATAGTCTTTGGCTTTCCAACAATGGTACATGATGCCGATAAAATGTCCATTTTCATGATAAAAAGGTGATTTCTCACAGAAAAAAGATGATAAAGTTTGATTTTGTCCGAATATATGTGTTTCAATTGAACATATTCTTTGCTCTGTTGCCATGACTTTTTTATCTTGAATAATAAATTCCTCAGCAAATTCAGCGCCGTCCCAAGGGAGTTCATGATCGTAAAGCCCTTCATAATCAAATGATGCTTTAAAATTATGAATATATTTCTTGGTTGCTGAGTTTCCATAAATGAAATTTGAAGAGCTATCTTTTATTCCCCACGGCTCATTGCTGATTTCCAGCGTGTTGATGATTTGAGGTGATATCGTACAGTTCTTCATAAAAACTCCTTGATAGTTTTCAGCCTAAATAAACATTCTACTTTTGGATTTCCTGGTGCTTTCTGGGGGATAGCAATAAAATTGAATTTTCTCATAATAATTTTCTAGTCTTATATGTTATGGCAGACTGAATTATTGTTTTAATTTCTTATTTATTATATTTAAAACAATAGTTTATATGGTAATATCCAGCAATTTGTTAGTTGATTGATTATCCTACAAATTCAGAATAATTCTAAGGAGGTTTATGATTATAAGGTGTTCTGCAATCAAATAATTCCTCAATATTATGAGTAAATTCTTTTATTGCTGAATTACCGTCAATAAAATATGAAGAACTACTTTTTACGCTCCACGGTGTATGACTTATTGCCATTGTGTTAATAATTTGAGGTAATATTTCATAGTTCTTCTTCATAAAAACCCGGTTGTTATTTAGGGGTTAAGGAAATATTCTACTTTCTGGATGTACAAATCTTTCTGGTACGTAAAGATCATAATCATTTGTGCGGCAATAATCTTCTAATTGACGACTAGAATGAACACCAATTCTTTTATATATTCGCGAGAGATGGGTTTCAACCGTACGATAGGAAATATTTAACATCTTACCCATCTGCTTACTGGTATATTTTTGTAATAGAAGAAAAATAACATCCCATTCCCGTTGCGTAAATATATCGGTTGGTGGAGAGAACAAGATAGATGCTGGTAGTTTTCCATGAAATAGACGGGTAAATGAGAAATCCTGAGCTTTCCATGCGTGGAACATAACGCCGATACATTCGCCATCATCATTATAGAATGGATATTTTTCTTGGAAATAAGATGAAAGAAATTTATCTTTCCCATACATATGTGTTTCAAGTGAACATACTCTTGCGTCTTTCTCCATTGTAGCTTTATCATGAATAACAAAGTCTGTTGCAAATTCAGCGCCATCCCAAGGAATTTCATTATCATACCGGCCTTCAAAACCAAATGAATCTGAAAGATTTTCGAGATGATTAAGTGCTAAATTACCATAAATAAAACATGAATTTTTATCTTTGATCCCCCAAGGTTCATTACTCTGCCGCATAGTGTTAATGACTTGAGGTGAAAGATTTAATTTGTTGATTTGGTTCATAATGAAATCCTATCGTATAATTAATGGTTAGTAATCTAAGTTTATAACTCCCTGCTACCAATAGTAAGAAATCTTTCAGGAATATAGAGATGATAGTTATTTTTCTTACAGAAATCTGCTAACTCTACATGAGGTGATAAGTCAAATTTCTGATAAATTGACTGAATATGATTAACGACATCTTCTGTGCTCATCATTAATTCTTTACTGATGCTCTCTTCATCTTGTGAGCGTAAAGTCAGAAAAAGGACTTCCCACTCGGTTTGTGTCAGAATATTATTAGGTGGCATAAATTCCAGGTTTGTTGGCGATATTCTTTCATAATAGTAAGAAACAGAAAAATCTTGAGCCTTATACATATGAAAGAAGATCCCAATGCAATCATTATTCTCATCAAAAAGGGGAAATTTATCACAAATATAGCTTTGTTTAATGTTATTTTCTCCAAACTGGTGCGTTTCCAATGAAGTGACGCGCTGCATAGTCTGGATGGCTTTTTGGTCCTGACGGTGGAATTCTTCTGCATGTTCAGCAACAGGTGAAGGTAATTCACCCATAGAAAGCCCTAAAATATCGAAATCTTCAGGAAGGTTGAGCAATTGATAGAAAGCAGGGTTAGCATAAATAAACCTTGATTGGTGATCTCTGGCGCCCCAAGGTTCATTGCTTTTATCCCACATCATGGTTAATTGTGGCGTAATAAGAGTGGATTTGTTTCTTATATTTGACATAGTAACTCCTAAATTTCGACTTAAATTGTTATCTGAGTAGTTGCGTTTTCGATTATGCCTTAAGCGGACTGCTATATAATAGGATATAATGCTTTTCTCGTCAAAAAGCGTATGTTTATTAATTGAATTTTTACTATTTTATAATGAAACTTTAAATAACAATGAATATAACCATATATACTATTTTAGATGTGGATTATTTTTGTGTTTATTGAAAGAGTGATTGAAGACTGTTGCTGTGCCTGATATCCGCCATTTTTTAGCTGGAAAACAGGCATCATTGGTGGTCAATAAGTACAGATTATACTCAAAATTATCAGCATTCTAGCTGTTGTCAATTGATAAATAATTATTTGTCTTAATGCTTAAGGGCTGTTTTTTTAAATTATTTTATTTACTTTTCTTTGTAATAAAGAAAAAATCTGAGCAGTAGCGTGAAAAAAACGATAGCTTTTGAACACATTTTTGATGTGACCTAAAGATTGAACTCAATAAATTACGTCTGTTGTGTTAAGTATATATTCTTAGTTTTTCATATTGTTTGTGCTAACTACCCTTTTAAAGGGTAGCTGGCAGTAGTTACACTTGTTGGGATTAAGTAGTAAATACTTAATGAATGGTGCTAACATCAATTTGGTTTTTTCTATTTGAATTTAATTTTTTCTTAATGTTATCCGTTACTTCACATGTATAACACGCAAGTTTGATGGGATGTGCAAAGATCATATCGTTACCTTCTATTTAAGGTACAGTTATCAATTTGATAACTATATCGTTCTTTTTAGAGGATTAGCGTGGGGATAGGAGGAGGCTATATGTCAATAAGATTGATAAATCCTGAAAAGATTAATGAGGTTTTCGCTCATCTGAATGGAAGCTCAGATAACCATAGCCTTTATACTGCCTTAATGGATGGGGTTGATATTACTGACCAGATAAAAGGATTGTTACTTTCGCCAGGTTATCGCATGGTTCGTATTGATGGTCGATTTGGTAATCGTATCAGTCAATCCCACTTCGAATTGGCGTTGGTTAACAATGTGTCTAAAGAGGTTGCCTATTATAATCGAGTGGTTATACAGCCAGATGTGGTATTAAATTGTCGCCCAGTAACGCAAATTCTTGTTTGGCGTATCAGAACGCCTCAACACCGGGCTGTTCTACATGATTTGTCTGACAAGGTGTTCTTTGATTATCTGCTTGAGCATTACAATGTAATTGTGTCGGATATGAACCAGACTCATGACGGTATTTCTTTTTGGCAGGCCCGTATGTATGACGCGCTGGCGTATAATATGCATGTTTATGCTTATGATATGACTACCTGTGAGTTGCGTAAGATTTTGACCCAGAATGATGTTAGTCGCCAAGAATCTTGGTTATGGGGAGATTCTGAACATCGTCAGAATAGATTGGCAATTATTTCGAAAAGTGAATTACCCATCCAATAGACCCACTTTGTGGGTTTTTTCATAATCGATCTGAATGATTCCATTATAATTAACTTGCGATATATCAATCCTCACCCAACGCGTTATCCCTCATTGTAAAGTCTATAAATTTCCAGAACAGTGTTTGAAGTGTAATCTCGCTATTAATTTAACTCATTATAGTTAGTAATATTGTATTTATTGGTCGCATTTATTTATATCAGAATAATGGAAGTGAGCGGTTATTTTTTACTATAGATATTTTGTTGCAAAGAAATAAGTTAAATTTACCTACATTTCTGATGCAACAATGTTAATAATTTAACCTTAGTAATTTGATTTGTGAAAATCTTTTAATAATTTTAATAAAAACAACAAGTTAATCTATGTTTTAATCTTATTTTTTACTGTCTTATTTGTATTGTTAACATCAGTGTGGGGATATAGGGCAATATGTGGGGGGTAAACAGACTTTCTTGTGTATTAATATTGATTTTGAGTTTTTGCTCTATATTATTTTATTCTGATTATTCATTTAACACTATTTGTATATATAAGCTCATTATGTCTCTGAGCTTAGGTTTTTATTTCACTATATATTCTACAATCTTTGTGAATAAATTTCTTGTTAAGGGAGAAATATGTTTAAAAAATTCGAACAATCATCTTTGATATCAATCGTAACAAAGGTGTTTTCTCTCATTATTTCATTGATCATAAAGTAAATAATCAATGAAATAGTAACTTAATAGAGTTAGGGTAATCTGCCTAATTAGGCCAAATAATGCCATCATTGATGGCTGTCATTATATTTTTACCGTGGTAAGAACGGTGGATTCGCACTGTCCACGGAAAACTCGATTCTCAAAACCGTTGCTGTATCTGTCAGATGCAGTGGTTTTCTATTTAACCTCAACTTAAATTAAGGGATTATTTATGGGAAAATCATCAAACCGTAGTACAGAATATTTCTTTACTGGAAAATACTACGATGATGATGATGGTAATAATATTGTTGCCATCGGCGTAGGAGGGGTTATTTATGCCAAAGGAGGCGATGATCGTATTACCCTCGGTTCGATTGGGGCGACGGTCTATGCTGATTCTGGTAATAAGGTTGTCAATGGTGGCGCCGGATATTTAAAAATAGTGGATAAGGAAGGTAATCTGTCAGTACATGGCGCTGCTGGTTATTCAGGTATTGATAAGAGTGGCAATGGTGATATTTCATTTGCTGGCGCGGCGGGAGGGGTTGCTATCGATCACCGGGGAAGCCACGGTAATCTCAATTTCTCTGGGGTGGCTGCTTATAATGGCCTGAGTCGTAAAGGGCAATCTGGTGAGGTGATTTTTGAAGGTGTCGGAGGTTATAACGAATTATGGCATGAAACCAATCAGGGTAATTTAAGTTTCTTCGGCGCCGGCGCCGGTAATAAAATTGATCGTACCTGGTATGATCACTATGAGAAAAGTCACGGCGATGTGAAATTTGAAGGCGGGGGAGCCGCAAATAGTATTAGTTCGCGGGTTGAAAACGGCAATATTAATTTCACAGGCGCCGGAGCGGATAATCACATTATACGTAAAGGTAAAGAAGGTAATATTATTTTGCATGGCGCCGGAGCATCAAACCGTATTGAACGCTTGCGCCAAAGCCAAGATCAATATGGACAGACCCACGGTAATATCGAATTTGCAGGGGCAGGGGGTTATAACCGGATTTATTCTGATGTCGCACATGGTGATATTAGTTTCGATGGCGCCGGCGCTTACAATGAAATATCAAGAATCGGCGTAGATAGCGGTTCTCGTGATGGCGCTCTGGAATACGCTAAAGCCGAAGAGATTGTGTTAGAGACAGCGACAATAGGGGGAAAGTGGCTCCAACAATCCCAACACCAACAGGTGATTGGGATTAAATCAACTGTCGAGCCTAATACTTATCTCTTTGCGCTGGCCGATGAAATGTACACGAAGCTGGTTAAGGTTCAACTTCAAAATGATCCTGAAACCGGTAAGCTCGGTTATTACGCTACTTCTTGGTACAAAGAGGGCAATCATCTCAATAATCTTGCCGCGGAGAATATCTCTTCAAGTAATGGATTTTTCGATATACGTTCCAATGGTGGTTACCGCCTCTTTAATTTAATCTTTGAGCATCATCAACCCGTTACTATTCAACATACGGTTGAAGAAGATTTGCAGGAAAATCACTGGGTGACTTATGCCGGCGGAACCAATGCCAGAGCAGGAGATGTCACGTTGATTGATGCCAAAATGCATGGGCATGCAATCCATTCCGGTGGTTTGATATTGGATGTGTCAGCAGTGAAATCGAACCGCCGACCGAACACTTATATCTATGCCAGGTATGTTGAGTCATATACCAAAGTGGTGATGGTTGAATTGGCGAATAATCCTGAAACCGGTGCGCTGCAATATTATGCCAGTGCTTGGTATAAAGAAGGTGATCATACCGGCAATCTGGCTGCCGAATATTTTTCCCCTAAAAATGGTTATCGCTCAATGGAGGTGGGCGGATACTCCCTAACCCATCTGCAATATAAAGTGAATTCAGTATGTCGTGTTTCTGAGCATTTAGCGCATACCGAAGAGTATAGTCATCAGGAGTTGGTGAAATCATCCACGGATATGGGTGACAGCTCCGGTGACATTAATTTTAAAGGCATGGGGGGCGGCAATGTCATTACCTCCAGTGTCACACGCGGTAATGTTAATTTTGAAGGCGCTGGCGCTGCCAATGTGATTGTGAAGCGTGGGGAACAGGGTAATCTGACATTCCGTGGCGCAGGTCTGGCAAACGTGCTGGCGCATCAAAGCCAACATGGAGAAATGGATGTTTACGCTGGCGGTGCGGCAAACGTATTGGTTCGAATCGGTGATGGTCGGTATCTGGCTCATCTCCTGGCGATAGGTAATATCTCGATCCACCAAGGTAATGGCGATAGCCAAGTTGTCATGTTTGGCGGGTACAACACTCATAGCCAAATAGGTAATGGCAACGCTAATTGGTTAGGCGCCGGCGGTTTTAATGTGATGACCCAGGCAGGTAAGGGGAAGGTCTCCTCGGCACTGGCGGGGGGCGCCAATGTGCTGACTAAGCTTGGCGCCGGTGATTTGGTTGCCGGTATGCTTGGTGGCGCGAATATTATCACCCATCTCCACGATGATGAAATATCAGGTACCACGGCGGTTGCGTTAGGCGGCGCCAATATTTTGACGAAAAAGGGCAGAGGTAGTGCTATTGCGCTGATGGGCGGCGGCGCCAATGTGTTTACGCATATTGGCAATGGGAGTACGACGGGTGTGATGTTAGGCGGCGCTAATATTCTGACCAAGATCGGAAACGATAACACCACGGGTATTATGCTCGGCATCGGTAATGTGCTGACTCATGTCGGTGGCGGTCAGACTCTGGGAGTGATGGGAGCCGCAGGCAATGTCTTTACCAAAGTGGGTAATGGGACTGCGATTGCGGCCATGATTGGCGCGGGCAATATCTTTACCCATGTTGGCAGTGGTGATGCATGGGGGTTAATGGGGGGCTTGGGGAATGTTTTTACCCGAGTCGGGGATGGTAAGGCGCTGGCATTGATGATTGCTGCCGGCAATGTGTTTACCCACATTGGTGATGAAACGAGTGTTGCCTTGATGTTGGCTAAAGGAAATATCGCCACCAAAGTGGGTAGCGGCATGACGTTGGCGGCAATGATCGGCGAGGCCAATGTGATGACCCATATTGGTAATGGTTCAACTTTTGCGGCGATGATCGGACAGGGCAATATCCTGACGAAAGCGGGTAATGATTTGACGCTTGGTTTGATGGTTGGTGAAGCCAATATCTATTCGCATGTGGGTAATGGCGCCAGCGTTGGTCTGTTTGCCGGTGAGCTGAATGTGATGACCAGGGTAGGGGATGGTACAACATTGGCGGCAATGTTTGGTCGAGCCAATATCATGACGCATTCCGGTAATGGCTTAACCGGTGTTTTAGCGTTAGGAGAGGCGAATATTGTCACCAAAGTGGGCGATGATTTTATGGGAGTGGTTGCGGCGGCGGAGGCTAACGTCATCACTCATAAGGGATCATCAACCACTGCTGGCGTGCTATTCGGTAAGGGCAATATTCTAACTAAGGTGGGTGACGGGATAACCGTCGGTTTACTTATTTCCGATGTGGGTAACATCATGACCCATGTTGGTAGTGGCACGACGGTGGGTTTCGCCAAAGGTAAAGCGAATATCATTACCAAAGTGGGGAACGGTACCGGCGTTAATGCTGTTTGGGGGGAGGCTAATATCCTGACTCAGGTTGGTGATGGCGACCGTTATAACTTCGCCAAAGGTAAAGCGAACATCATTACCAAAGTGGGTAATGAGCAGGAAGTCACGGTTGTTCAAGGGGATGCCAATATCATCGCCCATGTGGGGCAAGGTGATGATTATACCGGCGCTTGGGGCAAAGCTAATGTGATTACCAAAGTCGGTGATGGGCGTAATGTCATACTTGCCACAGCTGATGCCAACATTGTGACTCAGGTAGGTAACGGCGACAGCTTTAATGCCTTGTGGAGTAAAGGGAATATTGTCACCAAAGTAGGTGATGGGATGCAGGTTACTGCGGCAAAAGGCAAAGCGAATGTTACTACCACGGTGGGGAATGGTTTAAGTGTTACTGCGACGCACGGCGATTTTAATATTAATACCAAAGTGGGGGATGGTATTTCCGTTAACGCAGCGTGGGGTGAATATAACGTTAATACTAAAGTCGGGCATGGCCTTAATGTTGCGATCATGAAAGGTAAGGGCAATGCCAATATTCATGTTGGTGATGGTTTAGGGATTAACGCCTCTTATGCGCGTAATAATGTGGCGATTAAGGTTGGTAACGGCGATTTCTACTCTCTTTCTATTGCGGAAAGCAATACGCAAAGTAATAACCTTCCTTTTCTGTTTAAAACGATTAGACAAACTGTGTTAGGTGTGGAAGGTGGTCAGGCGATTAGCTATTTGATTCACGGTAATGAGGTGAGTACTTCTGGAACCCATAAAGGCCGAGGAGCAATTAATTTAACCGAAGTTTCTGCCCTTGATGGTTTCCAGATGAATGCCATTGATGAAGTTAGTTCGGATCTGCGTAATAAATTAAGCGGCACGGTCACTCAGGTGGAGACGCCTGATATTGAGGCTATTCAGCATGCCTTGCATATTGGAGACAAGGTTGATTCGACGCAGAGTGAATCGTCATCACAAGCTGAGGCTGTTATTAAACATGCAAAACAGGACAGCGCTGCGCAAAATGCGTTAAGTGATAAAGAGAAAGCGGAAGAAAATCGCCGCATTCTGGAACAAGAACGGGATGACCAACTTAAAATAATTGCAAAATCACAATTCCAATTGGAGTTAACAAATCAAAATGCGCTGAATACCAATGGGCAAGTACAGTGTGATGCAATAAGTGGAGAATCCAGAGCGGTAACGAAAGAGCTGTTCTCCATGACTCAACGTCTGAATGCGCTTAATGACTATGGGAATTACACTGGGAAATTGGGTGATGAGTGGCGTAACCGGTTTGCTATGGGATATTTGGACCGTACTCAGGAGAAATTAGATGACATTAAATTTATTTCCCAGAAAAAATTGGCTGATTTACAGCCGTGCCTTATTAATAACCAACAACACGTAAAAAATACAATTGGCAAATCAGCAGCAGGTTTAGAACAAAGTTATCAGAATATAAAGAACACAGACGACAATATTGAAGATGCGCGAATAAAAGCGAAATCAAGACAGAAAGAAGCGGATTTACAACGTCTGCGAGCAGTAAAAGCGGAAAGCGATGCTTATGCCGTATATGAAGAAGCGAAACAACGCGGTGAATATGATAGCGCGGCAGCGAAAAATAAAGCCGCTCAGGTACAGGTTGATGCGAAAGGGGCGAAACAGGCCGGTGATGCAAAACCCGATCGTAGCGGGGCGCCCGGCAGTGGCTTGTCTGGGAGGGCTTATACGCCAATCGATGTAGCGAAACTGAAAAGTCATATCAATCCTGAATCCAAAACGGAAGCTAATGGCTGGAACAGTGAAGATCTAACACTAACAGCCGCAGATTTGGCGGCATTGAATAGTGCGCGACGGGCGGTTAATCGACTACAGATCAACAGGGGTATTCGTGCTGAACATGTCGGTGCTTCGGTCATTTCGCGGCTTACCGGAACGTCATCCGATAGGGTTGTGGAACCTACCTCAAATCAACCGAGAAAGTTAACCACAAAAGCACCTGTAATTTCGGGTATTAATTTGCAAGGGTTAGGGCAAGTTGCTGGTGGAGATAGCCTTAAATCCCATTCTTCCATCCTGAGAGAGTTTGATCCTTTCTTGCTGAGTCAGGGTGACAAGCGGTTTATTGATTCGACGAAAAGATATCTTGGTCAGATAAATACCGATCGGCCCAGTAAGGCGCTGGCGGCAGTACGTGAGGTTTTCAATAATACGGTCGAACAACCTGATGAGCAGCATGTGTTGCAGCTTGAGCAAGCGCTTGCTCATTGGCAACAGCATGATCCCAATGAATTTGCCAGGCGTGGCCGATTAGTTAAAAGCCTGCGTTTTGAGATGGGGGAATTGGTTGCCTACCTTCAAGCAAAAAGAGCTGAATCAGCCGGGATTTTAGGGGTTAGCCTAGCGCCTGACCATATTGCACAGTTTGACCAACAGGTATCCTTTGATGGATTCGGGCGTGTGGTAGGTCTGAAAGGCGATATCGCGCAAAGCGAAATTAATCGTCTTACTGCTTTACAAATCAAGCCATTGACCCAGATTAACTCTGCGGCGGCGCGGGAAGCGCCTAAAACTGAAAGTGAAAGTCTCATTGTTTTCGTTAGCCGATTGCAACAAGAAGCTATTCCCGAAGGTATGCCGCTCATTGAACGAGCCAAAAATCTGTGGCTTAGCGGACAAGTAACACAACAGGAAACCATTAAGCTGTTTGAGGAGGCGGTTGCCCAGTTGCAGACACATCCTGAATTACACACGTTAGCTCAACAATTACTGACTGATGCCCGTAAGAAAAAGACGACTGGACAATATATTGACAACCTGTTTGGCCGCCATTTTGATTCTGAATTGGCCCATGAATTGGTGAAAACAGCGCCACAGGATGCGATGACTGTTTCCAGACAGACAGGACAATTTCTGGTAGAGAGATTTGAGCAGTGGATAGGGGGCTTTTATCCTGATGTAGCCGATCGTGAGAAGGTTATTGCTAAAAAGATGGCGGGATTCGCCAAGGTCATTAATAAGGACTTTCGTCCCTGGTTTAGTCGGGTGCCTGAATTGACGACGTTTCTGGATGAACCGACTTTTGCCAATTTCAAAGTCATGATGACTCAGGTTGATGATGGTTTTGCGGTGATTAAGGTGCCATTTTTGGCAGTGAAAATGGCAACTACCTCAGGAATGGGGATGGATCGTGCGGAGTGGAAGGTTAAAGGGGATCGTTTCTATGAGGATGCGATCACCAAAGCCCGTTCGACCAGTAGTCAACTGACTAGCGGGGCTGATGTCACGTATGAAGTCGAAATAACCGAAAAGCAGACTAACGATTATGGTACGGCATTGCCTTACCAGCCTGCTAATAACAAGCATGATGACTTTTTGTATGGCAGAAAGGTTGCTGCGGGCCGAATTTTGGTCCCCGGATGGGAAACGCGATTTGAGCATCATGCGTTAGCGCAAGGTCACTCTGTGGTGACAGGCGCTTCCGGCTCGACCAATATCATGGTTCACCTCAATAACTATATTGCTAATGAACAGATTGCTAATGAACAGCCTGCCTTCTCGGCCAGACAGGGCTATCTCAACACGCTGGCGTTTCTAGTATTTGATGGTGGTCATTCTGTCAACGAAAGTCTGGCGGTTTATCAGGCGCTACAGGTAACGGGTGATGAGCAACGTAAGCAGATGTTAAATAGCTATACTGCCAATTATCGGGATCTGGTGGATATTGCCGGTGGAGAAGGCAAAGTGTGGGTAAGTCAGGCGCTGGATAACGCTTTCCGAGAAACTGGGGAGTTCTATCAGAAACATGCTTGGGTGAAGCCCCAAAGTCGTCCAGCGGTGGAAGAATTAGATGGGTTATCGGGTAAAAATAAGAGGCTAGAACCGACTATCATCGACGATCCTCATCAGGATAAGAAAATGAGCAGGCTGCTCGGTGACTGGCGAATAGAGAAGGTGACGCCACAAGCTGATGGTCGTGAAACTCGCTTTGATGGTCAGATTATTATCCAAATGGAGGATGATCCGGTCGTCGCTAAAGCCGCGGCCAATCTGGCGGGTAAACACTCAGATTCTAGCGTGGTGATTCAACTCGACTCCAGGGGCGAATATCGTGTGGTTTATGGCGATCTTGCCCGATTATCCGGGAAGTTACGTTGGCAGATTGTCGGTCATGGTCGTGATACCTCGGAGCAAAATAACATTCGTCTGAGTGGTTACGCGGCTGATGAACTGGCGACCAGATTAACGCGGTTTTATCGGGACGTTAATCTGGGTAAAAGCATAACTCACAAACCTGATCACATCAGTATTGTGGGTTGTTCTTTGATCAGTGATGACAAACGGGATGGTTTTGCTCGTCGCTTTATCACCGTGTTG
The DNA here is from genome assembly GCF_018448965.1 of Photorhabdus hainanensis. NCBI lineage: Bacteria > Pseudomonadati > Pseudomonadota > Gammaproteobacteria > Enterobacterales > Morganellaceae > Photorhabdus > Photorhabdus hainanensis. The sequence goes on from NZ_RCWD01000028.1 coordinate 25,001, forward strand.
GATAAGCAAGGCATTCGCAGCGATGTTTCCGCTCGCAGTAGTGAAGTGGCGGTTGATGCCGGTGGACGCAAATTTACCCGTGATCAAAATAACCAATGGGTTAACAATCTGGCTGATAACAAAATTGTATTAAGTTGGAATGATGAAAATGCATTGATCACGCATAGCGAACCGGTTCGTCGTGGTATTGCTGAAAGTGATATCAATCTCTCCAGGGTAGGACACACCGAAGCGGATACCGTTATTAAAGGCGCGATTACCGGTCACAATGAAGTGTTAGTTCAACCCAAGAAACGTGAAAATACGATTCAGATTGACTCTAACGATCAATCGAATAATCAGCTCAGTTACTCCGGTAATATCCAGGTAAATGTGGGAGACGGCGAGTTTACCGCCCTCAACTGGGGAACCTCGAACGTCGGTATTAAAGTGGGTAGCGGTGGTTTTAAATCACTGGCCTTCGGTGATAACAATGTGATGGTGCATATCGGTAATGGCGACAGTAAACAGAGCTTCGATATTGCAGGCTATCAAGCGCTTGAAGGGGCGCAAATGTTTATCGGTAATCGTAATGTCAGTTTTAATCAGGGCCGCAGTAATGATCTGATTGTGATGATGGATAAATCCATTCCAACGCCGCCGTTGGTTAATCCGTTTGATGGCGCTGCGCGTATTGCTCACGTACTGCAAGGGGTTGCCGGTTTCAGTGAGGATCAAGATTGGTTGGCGGCGCAAGATCAGCAGTGGACCATCGCCGGTGCGAAGAGGTTTGTGGAGGATATGTCCGGTTTGGACCAAACCAGCAGCGTGGACTACAACACATTGACTGATCTGGATTCGCAACATGAGCGTAGCAGCCGTGGTTTGAAGCATGACGCTGAATTGACATTGAACAAGAAGTTTAATCAGTGGTTAGGCGAACATGGCAACGGAACGGGTATGGGCAAAATAAGTCGTATAGCGCAATTCCGTCAGGCTAATCAGAAACTGGCCTTCAACTTTGCTGTAGGCGGGCGTGGCGCCGATATTCAGGTGACAACCGGTAACTGGAACCTGATGTTCGGCGACCATATCCAGTCGATTCTGGATACTAACTTGGGTTCGTTGTTTGGCCTGATGACGCAGCAATATTCGGCAACGGGCATGGCGAAGACCACCTTTACCTATAATCCACAGGATTTGCCGCGTCAGCTTAAGAATAAACTAATTGGCCGATTAGCGAGTGTAAACGCAGATACCACCTTAGCGGATATTTTTGGGGTGAACTACACCGCGGAGGGGAAAATTATTTCCCGCACCGGCGAATCGGTTGATGGTGAGGCGATTCTGCAAGAGATGCTGGAAGTGATTGGGGAGTTTAGTGGTGATCAATTGCACGCCTTCGCCAATCCAGAAAAATTACTTGATAGCCTGGAGGCGGGCATTGATATGGGCGAGGATGGAGTCAGGTCATTTGCGGAGAGTCATGGTCTGAAAGAGAAAGCGCCCGATGAACATCAGGAATCAGGATCTGCGGTGAATATCAATGGAGAAAATGCCCAGACCAATAATAAACCCAAGTCTGCGTTTGGCTTTAATTCGCTTAACTTACCTAATCTGTTTGCCACGATGTTCAGCGAAGAGAAGCAGCGAGAGATGAAATCGTTAGTGGTTAACCTGAAAGAAAACCTGACGACTGATCTGCTTAATATGGAAGAAAAAACGTTTGATTTCCTGCGTAATAGCGGGCATTTGCACGGTGATGGCGATATCCATGTATCGTTGGGAAACTATAACTTCAACTGGGGAGGCGACGGTAAAGATCTCGGCGCTTATTTGGGGGATAACAATAACTTCTGGGGTGGTCGCGGTGATGATGTTTATTACTCGCTAGGGACTTCCAATATCTTTACCGGTGGTGAAGGTAATGACTTGGGTGTCCTGATGGGACGTGAAAACTGGATGTTTGGCGGTAAGGGGGATGATACCGCAGTAGTGGCCGGGCGTATTAACCATCTATTTATGGGGGAAGGCAATGACCAGGTGTTTGTCTTTGGTGAAGGTGGTTTTATTGATGCCGGTAACGGACAAGATTACGTCGTCGCCTCCGGCAACTATAACCGGGTGGATAGTGGAGAAGGTCAGGATTATGCGGTAATCATCGGCAATAATAATCAGGCCGAACTGGGTGGAGGCGACGATTTTGCCAGAGTATTTGGCAATGACAATCGGGTTGATGGTTATTCCGGCAATGATGCGATTAAGCTGATGGGCTACCATGCGGTGATCAATGGCGGCGAAGGCGACGATCACTTGATAGCCGCGGCTATTTCGAAGTTCAGCCAGTTTGACGGCGGTGAAGGTCAGGATCTGCTGGTATTAGGCGGGTATCAGAACCATTTCCGGGGCGGCGCAGGTGTGGATAGCTTTGTGATCGGCGCAGAGGTGATTGATAACCGAGTGAGCGATATTAACGCAGAAGATATGATCCTGTTTGACGGTGTTGACTGGCAAAATCTGTGGTTCCAGCGTAGCGGGTATGATCTGGTGCTGTCAGTGAATCGTCATACTCAGGATAATACCGCTCAGGGGAGATTTGAATCGGTAGGTTCGGTTACTTTTGATGATTACTTTAATGGCAATCGCGCCAAATTGGTGACTCGGATGTGTGATAAGAACGCGTCAGGGGAGCGTGAATTTACGGCACTGTCAGATAATGCGGTGGATTCTTTGATTCAGGCCATGAGTAGTTTTGCCCCGACAGTGGGTGATCATGGTTTTATTGAGAGTCTGGACAGTCAGGCGAAAACGGCTATCGCAACGGCATGGACTGATGTGACGGTTGGTAAAGGGAAATTTGCTTAATTAACGGCAGGTTTGCTTAAGAGCGGCAATTTCAGAATCATGTAAATTCAGGTTCGGCTTTTTCGGTAACTTGTTGGAAAAAGTCATCAATGTTGCAGTAAAGTTCTTCTAGATTATATATGCCTGAGGATCTCTACGATTTTGTTTTCTTGAACAGAAACTTTGATCGTGCCTCAGGCACTTAGTTCCCTTCTTAAAAAAACCTCAGGCTACCTTAATTAACGGCTTTAAAATTAATTTGACTATAGAACCATTTCATAATCCCGGCGATAAGGTTTTTAACTTCATTCGAATTTGATGAAATTATAGTGATTTCAGCTATAACTTGGTGTTCGTCAGAAAAATAATCTCCATCCTTAGCAAAAGTTTTATAGCTTGTAACTTGAGGGAAAGGGCAAAATTCAGGAATGTTATAAATATAAGAGTTGGTTAATTTATTTGGTATAATTATCCATCCGCAAATTGAGTTTGGCATAATATTGGTAGAGTCAAGCTTTTCATTTAACACATTACCAATGTAAGCATTAAATGCGATCTCTTTTGGGTTGATGCCAAATATATTTTCTATCGCGGTCATTACTGGCCCGCCGCCTGCACGAGCAGCGATCTCGCATAATTTAAAACTTCCGTCAGAACATAGGAAAACTTCTGCATGAAAAGCAAAATTCACAGGTGAAGGAAGTGCCTCAATACATTTTCTTACATATCTTATTATTCTATCAAACAGTTTATCCTCAGGTGATAACAAACAACTTGAAATATAGTCACCATCCTGAAAGTCCATGCAATTTGACAAATATAATGAAGGCCAAATAAATCTTATCTGATTATTCAAGACAACTCCATCAACATGGTACATTGGGCCTTCAACAAATTCCTCGACCATCATATTAATTAATTCTTCAGAATTCCTCTTTAATCCAATATATAAAGAATTATGGAGATCATTGTCATTTTTCAGTATTGAAATACCTCGTGCACGTTTAGAGGTTCGTGGTTTGAGTATGACAGGATAATCATGATCCTCTATGAATTTGAGGACATCTAGAGCATTTTCTATCAATGAAAACTTAGGGATGGAAACATTATTTCTTTCCAAAATCTTCTTCATTACACCTTTGTCTCTATATGCTTCTATTGCCTCGACACTTGCACCCGGTAGACCCCATTTATTTCTTATATAAGCAGCGGGTAATAAGTCAAACTCTCTGACTCCTATAACGTAGTCAAAGACCGTTTCTTTTCTTAACTTTTCCGCATAATAAAAAATCAGGTCATCATTATCTGGATGTAAACTTTCAATGCCAACAACTTTCTTAAACGATGAAATCATTTCATTGCTCATTAATCTTAATGATTCGATAGAAGTAATTAAATAGCAATTGTGATCTTTATACCATTCACTTATAGGGTTAGAATTAGAGGATTCAAAATCAATAACGAGCAAATTCATCTTATACGCACCTTAGCAGTCAGTGGATTCAGGAAAAGTATTATCTAACTTAGCCGGAACCCAACTTTCTTTTAACCAAATAATCAGCATGAATATTGATTCAATTAAACGATACACGAGAAATGAAAACCATAGTGTTTCAATGCCATGATTTTTGAAAAGACAAAGATAAATAGCTAACGGTATGAAAAAAAACCATTGCAATGGCACTGTAACCATTGTCAACTGCCGGTTGAAACCTGCTCCAAACATAGAGAATTTTAATATTTGAGCAAAAACCTCAGAAAAAACAAATAATATCGTTATTTTAAACAATCCTATATAATTATTTACTATAAAATTATCTTTTATGAATAAACCCATAATGTAATGTGGATTTATCAAAATGAAGAGTTGAATAATGAATATTCCAAAACCTAACTTTACCGCAATATTACCCCACGATTTAGCATCCTTATATTTATTTGCTCCAAGAGATCGACTCACATAAACCGCAGAGGCCATTCCCATTCCGATTAATGGTGTGATACTTAGCAACATAAGATTATTGAGAACTGTTATCACTGCCAAAGCAGAAGAATTCATTTGGCTAGCAATAATGAACATAACTGCAAACCCACCCGAAAAGAAGAGTTGCTGTATACCTGCATAGAAAGAAAGTTTTGATATCACACCGATTTGTTCAAAAATTTTAGTAACTTTAAAAAAACGATATTTAGAATCTATAAAATATCCACTGAAGTAAAACAAGCAGGCACCTATGTAAAAAGCACAACATGTTCCCAATCCAGCACCTCTGATTCCATACCCTAAGGAAACGAGTGTAAAACCTATTAAGAAATTAAAAAAATAAGTGGAGAAGATTATTAATACACTCATTTTATTCTCACCGATCCCGCCATAGTAACCCCGAAAAGCCCTGACAATCCCTATAGCTGGAGCACCTAACACTAGAGCTTGAAGGTAAGTTATACAGTCAGAAGCTAAAACTTCATCATGAATAAACAATGTTATGAATTTTGGGATAAAAAAACCTAAACCTACGATTAATATACCTAAAACTATAGCAACAAATATTGCACTATGAAGCGCATTAATACCTTGATTTATTTTTTCAGCGCCAATGCTCTTACCAACTACAGTTTGAACGCTTATAGTTATACCAGTTACACAACTGGTCATTATCGAGAAAATAAATCCGCAAAGACCAACAGCGGCGATGGCATTCATGCCGATCCTACCCACAATGAACATGTCAATAATGCTATTTAAGCTTTGTGAAAGCATAAGCAAAATAAAAGGGAAAGCAGTAATTAAAACTTGCTGATATGGTTTGAAGTTAATTCTGCTATTCATTCACATCACCAGATTGGTTTTTTCACAAGAAGTAATATCTAATAAAAATAAAAGGCAATCGACATCTTTTTTATTGCTTACTGACGCTCTTACCCAACCTGGGAGTCCAAAAAGACCACAATCACGAACCATGACCCCAAATTTTTCTGCCTTTATAAGAAAATTAGTATTTCCCATAGGGGGTTTAAAACATATAAAGTTAGTAGAGGATGGTATATATGTCACCTCAGACTGACTAAATAATAATTCAATAGTGGATATTAACTTTCTCACTATTCTTACATTGATGGATAAAATATCACTGGCAAGGACTTCAGAAGCCATCCTTTGAGCGAAACGGTTTATTCTAAATGGCAAGGCGAGAGCAGTTAAGGAGACAGCATGAATTAAATCTTTAGGGCCTACCGCAAAACCCACCCGTAATCCAGCAAGGCCATATGCTTTGGAGAAAGTCCGCAACACAATAGCCCTTCCACCATTCGCTATATATTTTAGAATAGAGTTCTTATTTTCATCAGAAAATTGAATATAAGCCTCATCAATGATGGGAATAACTCTTTTATCATTCATTACCTTAATGAAATTGATAACTTCATCTAGGCTTACTATACTTCCAGTCGGATTGTGAGGGTTGCATAAATAAGCAAGAATAACATCGCTAGTAATATTTTTATGATAATTAGCAATACTGCACCTCATATCATTTAAAGGAACGTATATAACATTTCCCCCGACAATTTTTGCTGATGTCTCATAACCGGGAAATGTGGCCTCACTAGTCAATATAGTCTTTTTGTTTTTTAAAAAAGTTAAACTTAAGAGAAGAATTATTTCATCTATACCATTTCCTAAAACCACCATATCAGGTGAAACTTTACAGTGATAGGATATTTTGTTTTTTAGATCTGTATTGCCTGGATCTGGATAGATACTAATCTTTTTAAATTCATTTAAAAAAATATGCTTAAGATTAAGCAAGTTATTGCTATCACTTTCGTTCAAATGTAGTCGATGAGATATATGGGTATCACTGGTGTTGAAATCCATATTTTTATTCATTTTAAGCCTCCTGGGAGCCATATAATATGCCAAAGCAGTAACATCCCTTACTAGCCTTTCTTGTAATGAATTGATGCTCTATTCCAGCGGGTACATGAATAACACTAGGAGAGGAATATGTCTTTGTTTCTCCATTTATTGTTACATCAATGACAGCTTCGTTTGGCTCGGGAGAAATTAGGAAATATATTTCATCAACTTCATGTTTATGTAATGCGGCAACAGGTTTATTCACTAACTCTGATATATCGCCGCCTGCAAGCTCGAAAGGTATACCCCTAAACATTTCTTTAGTTATAAAGAAGGGAACCTTGTTCTCATGACCTACGACAGATTTCATTATGGGTAGGTCCTGCGTGAAATTATAAAAATCCATATAAGCCTCACTTCAGAGTGAAAAGGTAAGTATTAGGAACATTCAAATATTGAATTTTTTCAATTTCAAAACCAGCTTTTGAGAAGAAATCTATATACTCTTCTTTCTTGTAAATCCTTATATTCATAAAGTGATGCACAAATTCAAAACCATAAGTAAATATGGGAGTTTCTTTGGTGATTGTATTTTCATCTGACATAAAGGTATCTGCCAGCAGAAATCTTTTTGCTTTTGGGAAGGTCTTTTGTAATGTTCGAAGAACGTCTACAGGATCTTCGATATTAAATAAATCATGCAGCATCATGAAGGAGATTACTGTATCAACAGTTTCGAATGTGGCTATTAATGAAGCATCATTGGTAACTTCCATTACGTTCTGATTAACCACATAAATTCTGTCATCCATAGAATTATTTTTTATATTAATTTCAGCAGCTTCAACAGCTTTGTGGCTTATATCAATACCTAAGCCGGTTACTGTGTTAAAAATCTTACAAATGTCTATTAAAGCTCCGGCTGCACCACAACCTAAATCTACTATTTTATTTATATTTAGTCTTTTTAATTCCTTAATTATTGTGTTCCACATATATTCACGATTTGCTTGCCGAGATCCTAACGCTACGTTAGCTCCATCAATCAGTCTATATAATGAATTATTTTTCTCATCTTTGATGTCTGTAAAGTTTCGCATGAAATTCCCATAGCCACCTATAGACCAAGTGAAAAATCCAACATTCTTCCTCATGTCCATTCCTAATGGAGTCAGGCTAATTTTCCCATCGTCAGAATCAACAAAAAAACCAAATTTTGTTGAGAATGAAATAAGGGATTCAATTATTTTTCGGTTGTTAAAAATTTTTTCTTTCAGAATGGACTTATCGAATGAAGAGTTGCTTCCGAATAATTCAAATACACCTTCTTTTTCAAGGTGGTAACATAGGTTGGAGCCAATGTAACCATTAAATAAATTTGATGCCAACATAGCGATTTTCCTTATTCCATTGCATATAATGTCAATTGAAAGAGCTAAAGTATTACACAACAACATGGTATGCCAATAACTGATCATATTGTTCTTTAGATCTATATTGTGACAATTTGGAATGGGATAAATAAGCAGGAAATAAAAGCGGCGGATGTTGTCTTTTATTTATTAAAAAATTATGATTCTTATCACTATTTGTCCAATTCCATCTTAATTATTGATACATTATACGAATAGGAATGTAAAGTTTTTTATTAATCAAATCATGTTGTGACGTATGAAATTCGTTTAACTTATTGATAGTAATAAGCATTTTTGTGGTTGTTATCATTAAAGTTGGCGGTTTTTCTTAACGAACGGGTAAGCAAGGTTGGTGATCTATTCTTGATTTAGTGGACCACCACACTCAAAAGCCATTATGAAGGACTTGAAACAGGGTTATCAAGCTGTCGCGGAAGAAGCGGTCTGGCAGGCAATAGAGACTTTCGCTGAAATCTAGGAATGAATGTTATGTCAAAATCAGCTGTAGCTGGGGAGAAACTGGACAATGCCGCTGCATGATTGGCATATGGCAATGAATCGTTTTATGATTGAATTTGGTGACTACGTAAACCGTCACCTTTAAATAGAAGAGCGATTATACAAAATCGTAAATAGCTTTTATTCAGAAACTATTTCTGAGTTTTATTTGTTAATGCTTTTATTAATTCATCATCACTATTTTAATGTTAAATTTAGGATTTTGTTATTAAATAGAGTTAATTAAAACGTTTAATTGATTTTATTGTAATGAATTCATGGCGTTTTTTATCGCGAAAATCACGATATTAATATCGCGTAGATACTTAATCATCGAAAGATTCTTTCTCATTGAGCCAGGCATATTTGCGGGATTGCTTCGTGACTGCCGGTTTACGGCGGTTTTTGCTAAGGGGCCTGTCAGCCCCGATTTTAGTTCATATTGCGATATTGTGTTCTACTTCTTGCATAGATTGCCTTATGAACTCCGCAAATGGCTTCACATTCTTTCCTACCGAAGCTGATTCTAACGCTGATAGATACTGAGTTCTATTTTTGAGTTTAATTACCGTCCAAGGGTATCCTCCGATTACCAGCAAGAAATTCATTAAGAATCTGGCGGTGCGGCCATTACCATCGGGAAACGGATGAATGTAACCCAGAAAAAGATGTCCCAAGATAGCCTTTACCACAAAGTACTTCTCATTAGCGATCAACTCTTTCAGTGCTTCCATACAGTCCATCAATTGCTCGCTGGAGGGCGGTACATGCATTGAAGTGCGGATATAGATTGGTCCTTTGCGAAATCCCGCCAAATCCAGTCTGTTGATAATTCCGGCATCTACACAGGGATTGAACAGCGCAGTGAACCAGTCAGTCAAGCCAACGTCAATCAGGTAGTGGATGTCCAAGCCTTCCTTATCTTCATGTGCCTCACGCAGTAGCTCTTTCACCTTGTTGAAGGCATCGTAATAGCCTCTGGCAGCCATTGCGTCCTTCTGCTCCTTGTCCCTTTGGATGGTATCCGGCGACCAGTCGCCTTTAGACAGACGCTCGATTAATTCTGGCGTAACCTTGTAACCCTCGATGGATAGTGAGTTGTAGGCATCGCTTATGTAGAGGCTGCTCATCATGGCGTGTGTTTTTTCGATTGAGCGCTCAAAGAAGTCAAAAGGTGGTGGAAAGTCATCAAATACCTCGACGACTTCTTGTCTTATCTCCTGCCACAAGAGCCTCACACGAACTGCGCTTGGGGATTCTCCCCGACTACCGCCTACTATCATCGGAATATGGTCAAATGGGTTAACCTGCTTAATACCTTCAAAACCGGCTCCTTCCATGATGGTTTGTAGTTTCCGGCTTTCGGCTCTCATCTTTAGCTGCTGATAGGCGCCAATTAATCTGTTTCCTGAGGCAACATTCTTGGTTGTCAGTACTGCTTCTGAAAGCAGACTCAGATCAGCATTCCTGAGCGCTAGCTGAATGCTTATAGGGTTGGCTCTGAAAGTTTGTGGGCCAGTTTCAACGAGTGCGCTTTCTAACGAATGAACATTTATACCGTTTACTCTGACAGTCTTACAGGGAACCCTTCCCTTGATGATCACCATACTCATGTTGTTAGGTAGGTTAAGTGTGCGAGGCGTCGTGTCTGAGGTGTAGACAATTATCTGGTTTGGTAAAGCATTGTTTGCTGTATGTAAATCAAGAGAGGATTCGGGACTTAGCCAGTAATCATCTCCGAAGATACTTTCGACGTACTGCCCAACGAAAGACCAGATGGATTCATACCAAAGTACTGAATCACCCGCTTTTTCAGTCGTGAGATCTGCATCCAGGAGATACCATCCCCTGATGATTTGCTTGAAATAGCCTTTATTGACCAGAAGTGTGCGTTGTTTATCAGTGATTGACTTAGAACTCAGCACGTTGCCCACGGCCACATCGCTTGCAGCTCTCAGCGCTTCTGCCAACCTTTCGTTTCCAGTTTTTGCCATGTCTTTCTTCCAGCAGATGTTCAAGTATTAGCTAATACGGGAATGCAATATTAGCTATTACGATATTGAATTACTAGCTTTTACGAACTTGCATTATTAGCTGTTACACTCAAATGCAGTGAATCTGAGTCCTACTAACTGATTGTTGATGGTCAATATGAGGCAAAGGCCAAACAGGTAGTTTGGGATCTTTTGATAACTCCTAAGATCACTCAAACCGGATTGAGTTCCTTCAAAGTGCTCGACTATTTTGTAAAGTGATTCAGGACAAATTAACCCTAATATTAATAACAGTACTCTTTACTACAAAGTTATTAATTTTTTTATTTAATGTTACAGATCGCATTTTTGTGAATAAAAGAGACGCTATTATGCATTAGTGAAATCGCTTAACGACGGGTAAAGATAACGCTCTCTTTGTCTGCATAACGATGAAACTTGTCATTCAATTCTAATAATTACTATTCATTCAGAGGTCTTTATGGGCAGTACCGGAAGTGTCAGTGCGTGGGATGAAGCGTTATTAATTGCCGCTATTCAATATCCTGTTCCTATTATTAAGGGGCCTGAAGATATTCAGGTTCAAGTGCGGCAGATTTGTAAAACAATCGATTCAACTAAAGCCGGTTATCCTGACTTGGATTTTATTGTATTTCCTGAATATTCCGCTCAGGGATTAAATACCAAGATCTGGACTTACGATGAAATGTTGTTATCGCTGGACAGTCCAGAAGTGGATTGTTTTCGCCAGGCTTGTATCCGCAATGATATTTGGGGCGTGTTTTCAGTCATGGAACGTAATGAAGATCCGTCTCAGCCACCTTATAACTCTGCAATTATTATTAACAATAATGGTGAGATTGCATTGCATTACCGAAAATTGCAGCCTTGGGTGCCGATTGAGCCTTGGATGCCGGGTAATTTGGGTATGCCGGTTTGTGAGGGGCCTAAAGGTGCGAAGCTGGCGGTGTGTATTTGTCATGATGGTATGTTTCCTGAGTTGGCGCGTGAAGCAGCCTATAAAGGTTGTAACGTTTTTATCCGTATTTCTGGTTATTCTACCCAAGTCAACGATCAATGGATCTGGACTAATCGCACTAATGCCTGGCAGAACTTAATGTATACCGTATCGGTTAATCTGGCAGGTTACGATGAAGTTTTTTATTATTTCGGTGAAGGTACGATTTGTAATTATGACGGTAACGTTATCCAGCAAGGCCAACGTAATCCGTGGGAAATTGTTACCGCTGAACTGTTCCCGCGTCTGGCGGATAAGGCTCGTGAGAATTGGGCGCTTGAGAACAGTATTTTTAATCTCGGTTGCCGAGGTTATGTTGGTAAACCTGGCGGAGAGAGAGCTAATTATTTGACTTGGGTGCGCGATTTGGCAAACGGTGAATATAAATTGCCTTGGGATGAAAACATCCGTATTCGTGATGGCTGGAAATATTACCCAGAAGGTGTGAAATTGGGGCCATTACCGAAAATTGATAAGTAAACTGAGAGGCTAATAATATGGCAACCACAGGAGTGCTGCGATGCTGCTATTCTTTCCATCCTATGTCAACTTAAAGCGTAGTGGAAAAGTGGTGAATCTGGCATTCTTCTGGTATGAAAGGTATTGTGTGAAATTTTAATTATTTTTTTTGAAATTGAAAATAGTATAAATATTTTATTGGATAACTATTGTAGCAAGGTGATTTTTTTATTATCTTTTAATTAATTCCATTGTGTTTATTAATTGGTTGCATTACTAGTTTAGTATTAATTTATTGAATAGATTAATTATCTATATGATGATTGAGAGTAGTTTTAATTTTTGTGTAAATTGGATATATAAAATCTAAATTTAATTTAATTGAGATATATAGGGTGAGTTGAAATGAAATGATTTTTTAAAAACGATTAAAGCAGAAATATATTTTAGGCTGGATGATTCACCGTGATAGGCCATAGTGTAATTCTATTCATCAAACATCTAAGCATCATGATGTTTGATGAATACTCCTATTTTCTATTAAAAAGGTAATTACTTATGGCAAATAAAATAGAATCACGAATTAGCTATAAAACGCTATTTAACGATAACCAAGATCTCTATTGTTTTCCCGGTTTACCTGAAGCCAACGATGGCCCTTTGGCTTATTTGGTCGATCTGTATCAACAGTCCTGCTTGTTTGAAGAAGATGCCGATAAAAAGAGTGCCCGGCTTCTTAGCCAACGACGGCCAGATATTGAAAAATTACTGCTTGATGGCACAAATCTCAATCAAACCAGTCAATCATTACCCCTTGTTGTTGAAATTCTTGCCGAAAAAATCAAAACATATCTTAATAACGACCAACCTTTGACGGGTTCGCTGGCCGATATTTATTACCCACTTTCGTTGCCATTTCATTTTCCACTCCAGCAAACGATAACCGTACTGGCCGAAAAGCAGATCGCATTACTGGATCTTATTCAACAAGCCGACAGAAAATACCCCAATTTTATAGATGACAATTTGAGTGTGGATTCGCTGCAAACGGCCATGATGGTTAGCAGTACCTTGGCGCCCAAACTGCAAGCTTTGCTGTTGGAAACATCACAAAGCAGCCAAAAAGATTTCTTCGATAACTACTACGGTCTCAAAGGCGATGCAGCCGAGGCGGCGCTCTCTTTGTCTCGCCTCACGGTGTTTACTCAACAAACCGGGCTAAGTTCCCAAGAAGCTGAACGCCTGTTTGCCGTTAATGGCATATCAAAAGAGGAAGAAGACGAGATATACAGTACCGTCACTTATTCCGCGAATGTCATCAAACCCGACAATGTGGATAAACGGTTTCCTTCCGGTGCTAACTATGCCGCTTCCTATATCAATGCGGGCCAAGCTCCCGCTCTCTATCTGGAAAAATTCGAGAATAAAGACACCGCCAAAAGCGTTATCCTAATCTCAGACGTCAGTACTGATAACTTTGACCGTATCCAACGTTTCCTGCATCTGCAAAAAGCACTGAAACTCTCTTATGAGCAACTGGATCTGTTACTGGCAACCGCACGACAAGCAGAAAAACAGACCGGTTTTGTTATCACAGAAGCAACTATCCGCACATTGGGCGTCTTCCTGCATTTCCGGCAAGAGTACAACATAACCGCAGAGCAGTTTGCTGTTTTTATCGGCCAGATAACGCCTTATGCTCTCGGCGATCAACTCTCCTTCTTTGACAGGATTTTCAATGCGCAAGGACTGTCAAAACAGGCATCCTCTTCCTCTGTGCTTGTGCTGGATAATCGTGAATTTGACCCAATGGCGACCGAAGGCCCTGATGCTTTAATCGTTAATCAGCTATGCAAAGGTCTGAATATTGATGATGAAACATGCCAAATTCTGCTAACGCTCGTGATGTATGTTCAGGGGTTGAAGAAACCCCAGTGTTCACTGAATGTCGTTTCCGCCCTGTATCGCTTGGTAGCATTGCCTTGTCAGTTACGCATGTCAATTAAAGAGGGTTTGGGGCTACTCGTCATATTGAGCCGTGATAATAACAATTATCTGCAACAGCTAGCGGGTATTCCAACATTGGCGCAAGATGCCAAGGCCATTGATATCCTTGATGTACTTATCGCGGTCATGAATGCGGCACAGTGGATTCAGCGCCATAATTTATCTCCCCTGTTGCTGAACACGTTACTCACCCCTTATCGATCTGACGGCAATGTGACGGTTGATATTGAGAATATTGATTGGATTAACAAAGTCAGAACTGTTATCCCTGATGCTAGCGATGCGCTGCTGAGTGAAGCTAAAATTGGCGCTGTCATGCAAGACTTTCAGGCGAAGAAGACGCCGATCCAGTGGATGAATGAGCTTAATCAACTGATAGGAGAATTAGGTGTTGTTTTGGTTCAAGTCGTTTCAAACGATGATCAAAAAGCCTTAAGCGGCAAAGTCAGCGAAATTCTTAAAAAATTAGTGCAAGATGATAAATGGCAACAACAAGGGGATACCTGGACACAAAAGTTAACGACCTTGATAGGCAACGCCTTTATTGCCCAACAGGATCTGATAGTTAATGCCATCGCCCATGTCTTTGATATTGAGGATTCACTTGCGCTGCCACTATTGCGATGGACGGGGAACAGCAACGCTGACTTTCTGAGTAATACCATTGCATTGGCGCGCCGTTCCGGCTCTCAACAACAAACAGAGCAAGCGCTGAGCACATGGTACGATCTCAACCGTTATACTGAGATTTGCAAGCTATTCAAGCTGAAAGATACAAGCGTTATAGCATTAGTGAATTACCCTGCCGGGTTCAATCTCCAGAAAGATAACCAACTTCGCCCCCTTGATTTGACGTTTCTCCATCGCCTGAGCCGTTATAGTGATTGGCTGAATTTATTACCCGCCAATAAAACAGAAGTTGATGTGATCTACTATCTGTATCAAGTCGGTCAAATTGGGCAACAACCGTCTGACGCCAAAGTTTGGAGTGCTGAACAGGCAGCCACAAATCTGGCCGAATTAATTGGCTGGTCAAGTAAAGAGGTTCTGCGGGTAACCAGCGATTTTAATCTGAAGGTGGCACAGAATGTCGTTGACGTTAGTACCGTCATGCGTCTAAAAGCACTGGCCGAAAAGAGTCAAGTATCTGCCCAGCCATTACTGGATATCGCCAAACTGACCACAGCATCCAGCTATGATCATTGGTATCAAGTCAGCAGCGCCTTGTTTGCCGCCACCTCTTCCGAAGTACAATCCAAGCTAGGCGGTTCACTCAATGAACGCTGGCGTGATTCGATGGTCGAATATCTGCTACAGCGCTGGGCGCCTTCCAGCGATGCTTCATCGGATATCACGACCGTTGAAGATCTTTCAAACTATTTCCTGACCGATATATTGGTGGCTAAAGAAGTCGATACCAGTAGAGTGGCTTTTTGCATTGCCAGCTTACAACGTTATCTGTTTCGTCTCTTTTCCCGGATGGAAACCGGCTATGAGGGACAAATCATCAGTGATGAACGAACCCAGTTCTGGGAGAACTTTCTGAATCAATATAACCGTTGGCAAGCTTGGCAAAGGCAAAGAAACTTCCCGGAAAACTTTATCTCCCCCGCCAGCAGGCTGCGTAAAACCAGCGCCTTTACCACGCTGGAAAACGATTTGGGTCAATCACGTTTGAATAACAATATGATCCAAACAGCCATTCTGCATTATCTGACCGAATTTGAACGGATCAGCAATTTGCAATTGATGTGCGGCTATATCGACGGTACTGACCCCAAAAACGATAGTTATCACTTTATCGGTAAAAGTAATGTCGAACCTATAGAGTATTACTGGCGCACACTGGATATTAAGCTGCGTGATAACAACGATGTCATTAGCCCACTGGCGTGGAGTGAATGGGAAAAAATCACATTGTCTTTATCCGGAACCATGCTGGCAATTCGGCCAATCGTGATTTCTGGCCGCCAATATGCAATCTGGGTTGAGCGTGAAGCAACGCCATTGATGGATGTAGATCAGAAACCCACTAATTATCGCGCTATCAATGTGAAATTTACCTTCAAACAAAGTAATGGTGAATGGAGCGCCCCCAATCTATTACTCCGTCTGGATGGTAAAGATGCCAACGGTGAATATCCGACAAAAGAGAATAAGCGCGTTCCTGACAAAGATAACCTTTATTTGAAAGATGAAAAATATAAACCTGGATTGATAGCTATGGTGGATGTGGATGTACAACTACAAGTGAACGGAGACCAATGGATGGGGGTTTTATTGTATGACTCCGAAAATAAAGATAGCAGCAAGTGGGAGAAAAACAAAGATTATTACCTTGAATTGCGCGACTTATTATTGCTGGATAAGAAGTCCCTGACTCAAGAGAATGAAAAAACACTTGTTACGATGTGGTATAAATTTTTCAGCAATCCAGACACATTACAACATCACTATGCAGGTACAGCGAAGTTTCTCACCATAAAAGAAACCGAGGAGGAAACGAAGAATATTTATCGTTATATTAAACCGCATAAATCTTCTTTTCTGCAATTAGAGGGCAAAGTAGGAAGCGGCGGGACTAATCTTCTGTTAACTGGCAGAAACACATTGGTTAAACGCTATCAATTAGCATCATCAAACCCTGACAGGTTCCCCTCCGAAGCACTTTTTTGGGTGATCGATACTAAGAACATTCAAATGCAAGTCCAAATTCCTGCCAGTGATACAGCAATAAAAACGTTTAATTTTGAGTGGGCCGGAAGAGATGCGCCAACGGATGTTTTTATTATCAGCTATGATGAAACACAACTTTTCAAGTTATTACCTTCTGAATGGAAAGATAATAAGATTACCAAAAGCCACGATTTTTCATGGATCGGTAGCGGTGCATTTCAGGCCAGTACACAATGGAATCTCAGTGATAAAAACCTATCACTCTCCATTGAGGGAGAGAATATTTCCTTACGTAAAGAGATATACAAAATCCAAGATGGTTGGGAATATTTACCATCTGTGCTGGTCTTCAGAACATACCCACAAGGTGAACAATACGCCAGCCAAAAATTACCACTAGATGGTAACGCGGTAATACAAGATATCATTTTTAATCTTAAACCAAATATCAATACCTATTTTTTTAGTTTAGCCGCAGGATTAATTGAATCAGAAAATAAACTACAAGTTATCGAGAATATATACGAACTCACGATCGAAGAAGGTGATAAAATTCCTGCCATTACGTTGAAAAGAAATGAAAAGCAAGTTCAATATCTAGATATAACCAACCTGAAATTCAAATCTACCGCCATTAGATTAAACACATTATTTGGCAAACAACTGGTCGCACGAGCGGCGCAATCCATTGACAAGGTATTGGCATGGGAAACTCAATCCTTGCTTGAGCCTGCGTTAGATAACGAAACTTCACCGACAAAAGTCGATTTTAATGGTGCTAACGGGCAATATTTCTGGGAACTGTTTTTCCATCTTCCTTTCCTAATCTCTTCCCGACTTTATGAAGAGCAGCGTTTTTATGATGCACGCCGATGGTTTATCAATTACCTGTTTGACCCTTATAACAATATTCGAATGTGGAATTCTCGCGCCATTGTCGAAAATGGCAATGATCTTCCTCCAATAATGAGAACGGCCGATCCTGATACTATCGCTTACAACCAACCCGTCTATTATCAGAAAGCTCTGTTCCATTTCTTAATCAATTTGTGGATACAAGAAGGCGATAACCTCTACAGACAACTGACCAGAGATAGCCTGAACGAAGCCGGTCTGTGTTATCAACAAGCCCTGCAATTACTCGGCGCATTACCGGAAGGTTTGGATGCCAGTCATTGGCGTCCGGATACCTTGGAAAAGGTCAAAGCAAAATTGAAACCCAAGGTACGTGCGGCTGAAAATTTATTTAAATCCCCGTTCAATGAAAAACTAATTGAATTTCAAAAAACGTTGAACACTCGGCTCTATAACTTGCGTCATGGCCTAACACTGGATGGCAAAGTACAACCGTTGCCACTTTATGCTGGTGCCGCGAGTGCAGAGAGCTTGACGCGAAGAAACGCCGGCTATCTCACCAGCGGGCTGAGCAATATGCAGCAACAGATCCCCCCTTATCGCTTCCCATTGATGTTAAAAAGCGCAAATAGCGCGGTAAAACAATTAATTGAAATGGGACATCGGTTACTTCATATCATGGAAACTGAAGTTGATGCCGAAAAGGACGTGCTGGTACAATCGCAAGCGCTCCGGTTATCTGCTTTTACAGTAGAACTGCAACAACAAGCCTTGCAACTTGCGCAAATGGGGAAAGCCACACTGGAAGTCAGCAAAAAAATGGCAGAGGAGCGCTACCAACATTATCACGCGCTATATGAAGAAAACCTTTCTGCTTTGGAGATAGCAGCCCTCGGCGTGAAAGTGGCATCAGGAATATACAAAATGACGGCTGCGCCTTTCCTTACCGCCAGCGCGGTACTGGAAACCGTACCCAATATTTATGGTATGGCAGTTGGGGGATCTAGGTACGAAGCGTCGATCAGAAATGCAGCCATCGTTGCTGACCTTCTTTCTGACGCATTAAGCAGTACTGCCGACAGGTTGCAAGACGGAGCAGAATATCAACGCCGTCGTCAAGAATGGGAAATTGAGTACAAACAAGCCCAAAGTGAAATCAATATCATTGAGATGCAATTAAAAGAGCAGGAATTGCTTATCAAAAGCTCTCAAACCGCCCTGCAAGAAGCTCAGGCGCAACAATCCGCTGCCCGTGAGCTGTATGAGTTTATAACATCCGGCTTTCTGGTTGTCCCAACCTATAAGTGGTTGATGGGGCGTCTCGCAGCACTGTATGCGCCAGCTTATGATGCGGTACTTTCCATGTGTTTGATGGCGGAAAGAAGCTGGCGGTATGAAGTCGGGGATTATCAGCGGCAAGGTTTTATCAAAACCTCGGCGTGGAATGATTCTTACCAGGGTTTGCTGGCAGGGGAATCTTTGCAGCTTGATCTATTACAAATGGAAAGCGCTTGGTTACAACGCAATGAACGCCGTTTGAATATCAATAAAACCATCTCGCTCAGTAAATTGCTGTCAGACAATGGGTTGAAAACTCAAATCATTAATAAAAAGGCGGTGAGTTTTACGCTGGATTCTAAACTGTTCGACACGAATTATCCCGGACATTATCTACGCCAGATTAAGCGCATTTCCGTTTCGATATCACTAAACATATCCAGCCCTTACCCTGCATTACCGACGGAGATTAGCGCCATCCTGACACAAACCAGCAGTTTCACTTTAACCAATACCGATATTGATGGGGTAACCTGGCTTTATGACCCAACCAGAAATAGCGGAAGCGATAAAAATATTGTGAAGAATCTGCGCGCTCAACAGCAAATTGCCCTCTCTTCCTTAAATGAAAAAGATGATGGTGGTGTCGCTAAAGAGAACTGGCTATGCACCCTGATGTTTGATGATGATCGCTATCTGCCTTTCGAAGGAACAGGAGCCGTTTCAACCTGGACATTGGAATTCCCCGATCAGTCTGTGATTGATGTCTTGGTTCCCAACCTCTACACATCGCAGTTGAAAGATATTCAGATTCATCTCCACTACACTGCGTTAGATGGTGGTAAACCGTTTGCCACAGCAGTAAAAGGTAAAATGAATCATGGATAAATCGGCGCCTGAGAGAGTGAATTATATGATGGTCGAGTATCAATAGCTTACTGGATAAGATCGGATTGTTGATAACGTACCGTTTTATCCAAAACCTCGTTAACAGTCAGAGCCGGGAGTTTTCCCGGCTCTGTACTGAACATCAATAAGTTGAGCTGGTTCATCAGCTTAAATCCAATTCCTTGTCCTTCCCTTTGTTGGTTCTTAATTGAGAGATAGATTCCATAAGGCGATTCGCGTTGGTTGGCGATCTCATCAAATAAGCTGTTTCTTGCAAAGATTCGAAATCAGTTAATGACATAAGTACGCGATTTTCGCCATTTTCACGAGTGATAATCACTGGGCTATAATCGTTCACAGCATTTATCATCGTTTTAGAAAGATTTTTTTTTGCTTCTGAGTAAGTTAACTCTTTCATTTATCCTACCTATGCCAAGAAATAACCTGAAAAATACAACGAAACACCCATTGATCGTACAACATACTGTACGATTGTTTCTATATCTTGCAAGCTTCCAAGTTCGTAATTTGTGGTATCTGAGCTATAGCGGTCATTATTATCAGATTAACTAAGGTGTCATATGTACAACTTTAATGCCCAGTCAAATGTGAACTGGGCATTTTTTTAACGTCAGGATAGGTGGCAGTTTTACATTAAATAGAATCGATATTAATTATTTCAAATAGTTATTATATAAATAATATATTATATATATAGAATTAATGTTATTAGTGAAAATATATTTTTGGTATTTTAATAAAGAAAAAATAAATAATTGATCATAATTAGCGAAACGTTATATCTTATATGAAAGAAAGAAGTTTTCTGGGTTAAATATTGTTTTGGAATCTTGGTTTTATTTGAAATTATTTGTCTATACATCAGTTTAGGTATTTTTTAATTTTAAAGTTTTATTGTGCGCTTTTTATGAATAAATTGTCTTTTGAGTAAAGCTATGTATAAAGGATTTGTACAAATTCTCTCTAATCTGCATATCAGCAGGAGAGCTGCTTACCTTATATTCCGTGTGCTAAGAACGAAATTGCCGGATGAGTGAAATAATGGTGGAGTAGCATTTTCCTGCATTCAGTATTTTAAATAAAGCTTAATCGTTGAGCCGGAATATCTGTTTTTTTCGAAATGATCATATCCCGTGATCACCGCTTTAACGTTGCTAAC
Organism: Photorhabdus hainanensis; assembly: GCF_018448965.1. NCBI lineage: Bacteria > Pseudomonadati > Pseudomonadota > Gammaproteobacteria > Enterobacterales > Morganellaceae > Photorhabdus > Photorhabdus hainanensis. The sequence goes on from NZ_RCWD01000028.1 coordinate 45,951, forward strand.
AATCTGTTATTTGGTCTCTTTTTATCATGAAGAGGCTAAAGGATTTGTATTGCCAAAAAAATGAGACATTCAACCTAACCATTATATCCGTCGAGTACGGTTTTAACTTCTATACCCGTTATCTTTCAAGTTGCCTCTTTGTTGGCTGCACTCGCTCACCCCGGTCACATAGCTATCTATGCTCCCGGGGATTCACTCCCTTGCCGTCGCGATGCATCTTGAAATCCATAGGGTATATTAAACTAAGGGATTGTTTATGGGTAAATCATCAAGCAGGAGTGCGGAATATTTCTTTACCGGGAATTATTTCGCTGATGACAATGATAATGACATTGATGCCATTGGATTTGGTGGCTATATCTATGCCCGCGGAGGAAATGACCATATTGCTCTGGGGTCGATTGCCGCCAAAGTTTATACCGGTACAGGTAATGACACGGTAGTCGGTGGTGCGGCATATTTATCCATTGTGGATTCCACAGGTGATTTGATAGTAAGAGGTGGTGCGGGTTACACCGATATTGATAAAGATGGTGATGGTGATATTTCATTTTCTGGCGCCGCGGGTGGCGTTGTTATGGATCACGCCGGTCATCACGGTGATCTGGATTTTACCGGTGCGGCCATTTATAACGAAATGAACCGTGATGGTTTAACGGGTAATATGAGCTTCAATGGTTCTGGCGGCTACAATAAATTATGGCATGGAACCAATCAGGGCAATTTATTCTTTGATGGCGCTGGAGCGGGTAACAAAATTGACCGCACTTGGTATGACAATTACCACGGAAGCCGTGGCGATGTCACATTTAATGGCGCAGGTGCGGCAAATAGTATTAGCTCGCGGACAGAGCTCGGTAATATTGTTTTCGAAGGTGCCGGGGTTGACAATCATATTGTACGTAAAGGTAAAGAGGGTGATATTACCTTAAGTGGCGCCGGGGCGTCGAACCGAATTAAACGTATTCGTCAAAAGGAAGATGTTTACGTACAAACCCGTGGTGATATTTCTTTCGAAGGTGCGGGTGGTTATAACAAGATTTATTCTAATATTGCGCATGGCAATATTAATTTCTCCGGTGTCGGAGCCTACAACCAAATATCAAGAATAGGTGTCAATAACGGTTTCCGTGATGAGGCGCTGGAATATGCTAAGGCTAAAGATATTGTATTAACTACAGCGACGATGGGCGGAACTTGGATTCAAGAAGCCCAACCAGTGACGGGTATTAAATCAACCACTGAACCTGATACTTATCTCTTTGCCTTTGCTGACGAAATGTATACGAAAATCAGCAAAATCCAGCTCCAAAATAATCCCGAAACCGGTAAGCTCAATTATTACGCCTCCTCCTGGTATAAGGAGGGTAATCACCTCAATGGTCTCGCTTCAACGGAGATTTCTTCCGGTAATGGATTTGTCAATATCAACATCAATGATGCTTATCGTCTGTTCAATTTAATGGTTGAACATCATCAGCCGGTAATTATTCATGCCGTGGAAGCGGGTTTATCTGAAAACGAGTGGATTATTCATGCGAGTGGGACAACGGTCAAAGCGGAAGATATCACTCTCTCTGATGCAAAGATGGGAGGGCATTCGATCTTTGCCAATTGTCAGAAGTTTGATGTTTCCGCGGTGAGATCGAACCGTCAGCCGAATACTTATGTGTATGCTAAATATCTGGAATCATACACGAGAGTAGTGGTGGTTGAATTGGAAAATGATCCTGTCACGCGGGAACTCAAATACCTTGTCAATGCATGGCTTAAAGCGGGTGATCATACCGGCAATCTGGCTGATGAAGATATTTCATCCACAAACGGTTACCACTCGGTGAGTGCGGGTAGCTGCGTGTTAAGTCAGCTTCAATATAGCCTTAATGCAACGATGCGGTATGGTTCTGATCGGTTGGCGCATACCGAAGAATACCGTCAGCAAGCACTGGTGAACTCATCTACTAATAGTGGCGAGAGTTCCGGTGATATTCAATTCAATGGCGCTGGCGGCGGAAATGTTATTACATCCAGTGTCACCTATGGCAATGTCAATTTTGAAGGCGCAGGTCTGGCAAATGTCGTTGTTCATCAAAGTCAGCGTGGAGATATGGATGTTCATGCTGGTGGTGCGGCAAATGTTTTCGTCCGTGTCGGAGATGGACGATATTTGGCGCGTCTTCTGGCAGTTGGCAATATTTCAATCCACAACGGCAATGGCAACAGCCAGATTTTCATGTTAGGTGGTTACAACACCCACACGCAGATAGGCAATGGTAGAGCGAGTTGGTTAGGTGTAGGCGGTTTTAATGTCATGACCCAAAAAGGAAATGGCAATGTCTCCTCGGTATTGGTGGGCGGCGCCAATGTGCTGACTAAGCTCGGTGCCGGTGATTTGGTTTCCGGTATGCTCGGCGGGGCTAACATTATCACGCATATCAGTGATGATGCTGAAATGTCGAATACCAAGGCAATTGCCTTGGGTGGGGCTAATGTTTTTACCAAGAAAGGACACGGCAATGTGTTGGCGGTGATGGGCGGTGGTGCAAACGTTCTGACTCACATTGGTAACGGAAATACGACAGGTGTGATGCTTGGTGGCGCCAATATCCTGACAAAAATAGGCGACGGAGATACTACCGGCACTCTGTTTGGGATAGGTAATGTACTTACCCATGTCGGTGGCGGTCAGACTTTGGGGGTGATGGGGGCGGCAGGCAATATCTTTACCCGAGTCGGGGATGGCGCTGTGGTTGCAGCCATGATTGGCGCAGGCAACCTCTTTACTCATGTCGGTAAAGGTGATGTATGGGCGCTGATGGGAGGCGCGGTAAACATTTTTACTAAAGTGGGTGATGGTGATGCGTTGGCGCTGATGATAGCCGCAGGCAACGTATTTACCCATATTGGCGATGGGGGAAGTGTTGCCTTGATGCTGGCAAAAGGCAATGTCGCGACTAAAGCGGGTAATGGTATGACGTTGGCCGCAATGATTGGCGGCGCCAATATTTTTACCCATATGGGAGATGGCAATACCTTTGCCGCCATGATCGGCGGCGCCAATGTGTTGACCAAGATTGGTAATGATCTGACAACTGCCTTGATGATAGGTAAAGCTAATATCTATTCCCATGTGGGTAATGGTTCCAGTATCGGCTTGTTTGTCGGTGAACTGAACGTGATGACTAGAATCGGTGATGGTACAACGTTGGCGGCAATGTTTGGTCAGGCCAATATTATGACCCATGTCGGCAATGGCTTAACCGGTGTTTTGGCGTTAGGAGAAGCGAATATTGTCACCAAAACCGGTAACGATTTCATGGGGGTTGTCGCAGGGGCGAAAGTTAATGTTATTACTCATGTAGGCAATTCGATGACTGCTGGCGTACTGCTTGGCGAAGGTAATATTCTGACCAAAGTGGGAGAGGGGACGACTGTCGGCTTGCTTGTGTCGAATGTGGGGAATGTCATGACCCATGTTGGTGATGGCGCAACGGTGGGATTTGCTAAAGGTAAAGCCAATATCATTATCAAAGTGGGGAATGGCGCCGGTATCAATGCGGTTTGGGGTGAAGCTAATATCTTGACGCAAAAGGGGCATGGCGATCGTTATAACTTCGCGAAAGGTGGAGCGAACATCATAACCAAAGTGGGTGATGGACAAGAAGTGACGATCGTTCAGGGTGACGCCAATATTATCACTCATGTTGGTCACGGTGATGATTACACCGGCGCCTGGGGTAAAGCCAACGTCATTACCAAGGTCGGTGATGGGCGCAATGTGGTGCTTGCCAAGAGTGAGGCTAATATTGTGACTCAGGTGGGTAACGGTGACAGTTTTAATGCCTTGTGGAGTAAAGGAAATATTGTCACCAAAGCGGGTGATGGCATGCAGGTTACCGCGGCGAAAGGCAAAGCGAATATCACCACCACCGTGGGAAATGGCTTAAATGTAACGGCGACGCATGGCGACCTGAATGTGAATACCAAAGTAGGTGAGGGTGTTTCCGTTAACGTGGCATGGGGTAATTTCAATGTTAATACTAAAGTTGGAAATGGCCTGAATGTTGCGGTGATGAAAGGTAAAAATAACGCCAATATTCATATTGGTGATGGTCTGGGGATGAATGCCTCGTATGCACGCAATAACGTGGCGATTAAGATCGGTAACGGTGATTTCTATAGTTTCTCTGTTGCGGAAAGCAATACACAAAGCAACAAACTCTCTTCCTTCTTTGAACATATCAAACAGACAGCGTTAGGTGTGGGGGGCAGTCAGGCGATCAACTATCTGGTTGAGGGCGGTGAGGCTAGTACATCTGGGACACATAAAGGCAGAGGGGCGATTAATTTAGCCGAAGTTTCTGCTATTGATGGTTTTAAGATGGATAAAATCGCAACGGTAAATTCAGATTTAAGCAGCCACCTACATGGTTCTATAACAGCGATCGAAATGCCTGAGCTCGAAAATATCCATCATTCATTGAACATTGATAAAAGCGATGCGCCGGAACAGAGAGCTAATCTGATCATCAATGGTAATTTTGAACAAGGTAATTACGGTTGGTTGGCAACCAATGGTATTGAAGCATATCACTCAGCTGGTGCTTACGGTCTTGATAACGAGGGGCATGGAGAGCGGGTTAGTGAGCTTGATGCGGATAGAAACACCGCGATTTATCAGGACTTACAAAACTTGTTCGAGGGAGAAGTTATTTCACTGAATTTTGATTTTGCCAATCGTCATAATACTTATCTTACCAACAACGGCATGGAAGTTTTCTGGAACGGGGAACAGGTATTCTCAACTTCTGGAGATGCCGCTGGATGGCAAAACAAAACGCTGGAGTTGACAGCGAAAGCCGGTAGTAACCAAATTGCATTTAAAGGTACAGGTTTAAATGATGGCGTAGGTTATGTTCTCGATAATATTGTTGCGAAATCTGAAAGCTCACGACCAGCCAAGGCCGTTATCGAACAGGTAAAACAGGATAAAGCGGCGCAAAATGCGTTAAGTGATAAAGATAAGGCTGGAGAAGATCGCCGCATCTTGGAACAAGAGAAAGAGCAGCAACTGGGAGCAATTGCAGGAGCGCAGTCTCAATTGGGATCAACGGATCAGGCAGCGCTAAACACCAATGGGCAAGCGCAGCGTGATGCGATAAAAGAAGAATCACAAGCAGTAACAGATGAACTGCTCTCCATGACTCAAGGTCTGGATGCATTGAATGACTTTGATAATTACCACGGTAAGTCAGGCGACCAATGGTGTAATCAATTTGCTGCCGGATTCTTGAACAATGCTCAAAGTAAATTGGATAACACCAACACTAATGCACAGAGAGCATTGGTTAATGTACAGCAAAATATTAGCGATAACCGACAGAGTGTGAAAAAAGCGATTGCACAATCGGAGGCAGGTATAGCGAAAAGTGAGCGGCATCGTATTGGCGTGCAACAAGATATGATAGACGCTCATAAAAAAGTGGAATTGAGAGAAAAAGAGGCCCTGTTACAACAGCGGCAAGCAGAAAGAGCGGAAAGTAATGCCAGTGTTGCTTATCTAGAGGCAGAAAATCGAGGCAAACGTGATATTGCTGTGGCTGAGGAGAAAGTGATTCAGGCACAAACCGATGCGAAGAGCGCGAAACAGAGTGACAATGCTAAGCCACAGCGAATAGGCGCACTTGGTAGTGGTTTGCCGGGAGAGGCTTATCAGTCCACGGCTATGCCTGAAACCAGCAGCCATGTTAACCCTGAGTTTGTCGCACAGGCAGATGGGCGATTCAGTGCAAGGTTGATAGAAGAAGATCTGGCCATACTGAAAGACGCGGAAAACATGATTAATCGATTGCAGGTTAATAATCAATCCTTGTTGGATAAAAATCTGCTAACAACATCTTCTCAACATCGTGGGGCAATAAAAGGGGATGTTTTTCAAAAAATTGATAATAAAATTTTTGACTTTATAGCACATGGAAAAGAGCTGGAAGCTTATTCATTCCATTTTAGCCAGGATGGCAATTTGTTAGAAAAACTTAGCGAAGTTATCCCGGAAATTGGCAGTGTGCTCTTGACTAAAGGAGATACCGCTGAGTCTAAAAAGCTCATGAAAGGATTGTGTTTTGCTTTATCTGCCCGTTATTTAATGGAAGAACGAGTACATGGCTCAGGGGGTGGTAAAGCTTATATGATGTGGTTGAGGGACTCGGTTAAAGCCTACAACGATAAATCAGTCAATAAGAAAACTGATATCGACGCCATTGAATCGGCTTTGCTGACCCAATATCGCCGTCAAAATATTGGGCTGGTTATTGAAGATTTATTATCGATGCAGTACAGCCAATTTATGGATGACTCGACTCTTGAAGCTTATAAAAAAGCGAATGCTGCCTATGGCGGTAAATTGAAAACTAATGGATTGGCCGGGCCGAACATTAATAACGCACTGAATTACTCTGCGGAAGGCTATGAATCCGTCATGGATAAGCTGCGTCATATAAGAAAATCGACTTATATGACATTCATGTCTGAAGAACATGCTATGTCCGTTGTGGTACATAAAAAAATCAATCAAACAGTTTGGTCATTTTATGATCCTAACTATGGCGGCAAGTCGTTTGCTAACTATAACGATTTCCGCCGTTTTATGGATACGTTTCATAAAGGGTTTATAACGAGTTATAAATTTCAGGCAAGTAAAGAATCCAACCAAAGCTTTTATGTTCAATTTAATAAGTTTGAAGAGGGAACCATTGCGAAATATGACGGCGTTTGGAAAACGTCACGTGATGGTGAACAAAACTACGTGTTGCGTGCATTGAAAGAGCGGAGCAAAGTATTTAACTTAGGTTCAAACGTCACTGGGCGTGTAGCTGATTACCGAGAAGGTAACATCACCTTGGAAGTGACAGGCAAGCAAGGTAAACAAACTAAGAAGGTTCTGGTTGACATTGAGAGCAACAACTTTAAACAAGCGGCCAGCTTTGTGCGGTCGAATATCGATAAAGTCCTCTCTTATCCGGCAGCAAATCGGCTGATACTTAAAGTGCCGGTTAATAGTGATGCGGCGAGTTCTTCACTGGAAAAATTGTCATCAAGTGACATCATCAAAAACAAAGATGCGGGAACTTGGGAGCAGGCGGTTGTCACGCCACAAGCTGATGATCGTACGACTCGTTTTAGTCATCAGGTCATTATTCAAATGGAGGATGATCCGGTCGTTGCCAGAGCCGCCGCCAATCTGGCCGGTAAACACCCGGATTCCAGTGTGGTTGTGCAACTGGACGCTGACGGTAAATATCGTGTCGTTTATGGCGATTCTGCCAGATTATCCGGCAAGTTACGTTGGCAAATTGTCGGTCATGGCCGTGATACGTCGGAGCAAAATAACATTCGCCTGAGTGGTTACACCGCCGATCAACTCGCTGTGAAACTCAAGCAGTTCAGCCACGACCTTAAACCGGCGGGTAAACTAGGCCATATCAGCATTGTGGGTTGTTCTTTGATAAGTGATGACAAACGGGACGGTTTTGCCCGTCGTTTTATTACAGAGTTAGACAAACAAGGTATTCGTAGTAATGTTTCCGCCCGCCGTAGCGAAGTCGCGATTGATGCAACAGGCCGTAAATTTACCCGTGATGCCAATAACCAGTGGGTTAATAACTTGCCTGATAACAAAGTTGTATTCGAATGGAATAAACAGGGTGAATTGACGGCGAGTACAGAAAGGGTTATCCGCGGTATCACTGAAAGCGATATCACCCTTTCCAAGGTGGGATACACCGGGGATGATGCGGTGACGAGAGGGGTGGTTGCAGATTATCGTCGTCCTTTTACTATGCCAAAGAAACGTGAAAATACCATTCAGATTGACGCCAACGATAAATCGAATAATCAACTTAGCTACTCCGGCAATATTCAGGTTAATGTGGGTGAAGGGGAGTTTACCGCGCTGAATTGGGGAACATCAAATATCGGTATTAAAGTGGGTAACGGCGGCTTTAAGTCATTGGCCTTCGGTGACAATAATGTGATGGTCCGTATCGGTGACGGAGACAGTAAACACAGCTTCGATATCAATGGTTATCAAGCGCTTGAAGGGGCGCAGATGTTTATTGGTAATCGTAACGTGAGCTTCAATCAGGGCAGCAGTAATGACTTGATTGTGATGATGGATAAATCCATTCCAACGCCGCCACTGGTTAACCCGTTTGATGGTGTGGCGCATGTTGCCGGCGTGCTACAAGGTATTGCTTACTCTGGCAAAGGACAAAATTGGTTAATCGCGCAAGATCAGCAGTGGACCATCGCCGGTGCGAACAAGTTTGTACAAGATATGTCCCGTTTGGATCAAACCAGCAGTGTGGACTACAAAACGTTGGTTGAGCTGGATTCACAGCATGAACGTAGTAGCCGTGGTTTGAAGCGAGATATTGAAGTCACATTGAATAAAAAATATCACCAATGGCTAACCAGTAATGTGACTGGTATGGGCACCATGAGCCGCGCAAATAAATTGCGTCAAGCTAATGAGAAGCTGGCTTTTAACTTTGCCGTCGGTGGTCAAGGAGCGGATATCCAGGTAACAGCCGGAAACTGGAATTTTATGTTTGGTGATCATATCCAGTCGATTATGGATACCAATCTGGGTTCGTTGTTTGGTCTGATGACTCAGCAATATTCGGCAACGGGTATGGCGAAGACCACTTTTACCTATCATCCGCAAGACTTGCCGCGTCAGCTTAAGAATAAGCTGCTTGGTCGATTAGCAAGTGTAAATGCAGAGACTACCCTAGCGGACATTTTTGGCGTGAATTACACCGCAGAGGGCCAAATTATTTCCCGTACAGGGGAACCAGTTGAGAGCGAAACGATTCTGCAAGAGATGCTGGCAGTGATTGCAGAATTTAGCGGGGATCAACTGAAAGCTTTTACAAATCTAGAGAAGTTGCTTGATGGTTTGAAAGCGGGCATTGATATGGGCGAGGATGGCGTCAGATCGTTTGCGGAAAGTCATGGCCTGCAAGAGAAAGCGTCTGATGGAAATCATGAACCGGAATCTCCAGTGAGCGTCGATAGAAAGCGTACTCAGACCGATGATGATAAAGCCCAATCTGCATTTGGCTTTAACTCACTGAATTTGCCTAATCTATTTGCGACGATGTTCAGTAAAGATAAGCAAACAGAAATGAAGTCTTTAGCCACGCATTTGAAAGAAAACCTGACGGTTGATTTGCTTAATATGGAGGAAAAAACGTTTGATTTCCTGCGTAACAGTGGTCATTTGCATGATGATGGCGATATCCATATATCGTTGGGAAACTATAACTTCAATTGGGGTGGCGATGGTAAAGATCTTGGCGCTTATCTGGGAGATAACAACAACTTCTGGGGTGGTCGCGGTGATGATGTTTATTATTCAATGGGTACTTCCAACATCTTTACCGGCGGTGAAGGAGATGATCTGGGCGTCCTGATGGGACGTGAAAACTGGATGTTTGGCGGTAATGGCGATGATACCGCGGTGATGGCCGGGCGTATTAACCATGTGTTTATGGGGGAAGGCAATGATCAGGCGTTTGTCTTTGGTGAAGGCGGCTTTATTGATGCTGGTAACGGACAGGATTACGTCACCATCTCCGGCAACTATAACCGGGTAGATAGCGGTGAAGGTCAGGATTACGTTGTCGCCATCGGCAATAATAACCAGGTTGAATTGGGTGAAGGCAATGATTTTGCCAGAGTATTTGGCAATGACAACCGGCTCGACGGCCATTCCGGCAACGATGCGATAAAACTGATGGGCTACCATGCGGTAATCAACGGTGGGGAAGGTGATGATCACTTAATAGCCGCGGCGATTGCGAAGTTCAGTGAGTTTGATGGCGGTGAAGGTCAGGATTTGCTGGTGCTTGGCGGGTACCAAAACCGCTTCCGGGGTGGTTTGGGGGCGGACAGTTTTGTGGTTAGCGGAGAGGTGATTGATACATCAGTCAATGATATCAGCGCAGAAGACATGATATTGCTTAATGGTGTTGACTGGCAAAACCTATGGTTGCAGCGCAGCGGATATGATCTGGTGCTGTCAGTGAAGCGCCAAACTCGGGACAACAGTGCTCAGGAGTTATTTGAATCAGTAGGTTCGGTTACCTTTGATGATTACTTTAATGGCAATCGTGCCAAATTGGTGACTCAGATGGGTGATAAGAACGCATTAGGGGAGCGTGAATTTACCGCACTGTCAGATAATGTGGTGGATTCTTTGATTCAGGCAATGAGTGGTTTTGCGCCGACAGTCGGTGATAATGGTTTTATTGAGGGGCTGGAGAGTCAAGCGAAAGCGGCTATCGCAACAGCGTGGGCAGATGTCACGATTGGCAAGGGGAAATTTGCCTAATTAACTTCCTGATAATCAAGTGGCTCAAAATAAGTGAGCCACTTTTCTTGCTAATTAATCGGTTTCCGACGTTAATTCTGTATCGGTATTAAGAAAACGATGAATTGCCTTTAAAACGGCGTCTGGTTTTTCTGCGTGAACCCAGTGGCCGCAACCGGCGACTACCCAAGCTTTAGCCTGTGGAAATTGTCTGGCGATATCGTTCCGATATTCTTCCTGAATATAAGGGGAGAGGCCGCCACGAATAAACAGGGCTGGACGAGGCCATGTAGGGATCTCTTGCCAGCCACTGATTTTTTCATACTGATCAATTAATATCGGTAAATTGAATTTCCATTCCCCCTGATGGAATGATTTCAGTAAAAACTGAATGACACCTTCTTCCTGAATATTTTCTCGCATAATTTTAGCGGCGTCTTGACGGGTTTTAACTCCGGCTTCTGTCACTTTATTCAGTGCGGTAAAAATTTGGTCATGACGGCGAACTTGATAGGCAATGGGTGCTATATCAATAAGAACAATTTTTTCTATCCGTTCTGGTGCTAGTGCGGTCATTGCCATCGCGATCTTACCGCCCATTGAATGACCAATAATAATGGCAGACTGAATTTGCAGATGATCCAGCAGGGAAATAACATCTTGTGCCATATCGTGGTAATCCATATTATTTGCCCGTGGGGATAAACCGTGATTGCGCACGTCGACTTGAATGACGGGGTAGTATTGCTGCAAGTCACGGGCCAAAACCCCAAGATTATTGAGATCGCCGAATAACCCGTGGATGAATACCACAGGGGTGGAAGAGAGCGGATTTTCCGGTACCTGCATATGGTAATTTAACAGGTTGTCTAATTTCATGATGAGAATTGTTTTCTTTCAAGTATTGATATCATACCGTGTATATTGTTGCTTAAATTATAAAAAAGCAACCAGGTTATACAATTATAGTTAATAATATCTTATGATTAAGTTGTTCTCAAAACGCTCATGTATCAAAAACTTGTTAATTTTTTCAATGTAATACTTAATGGATTGAAAAATAAATGTTCTTCAAGTAAATAATATTATTAAATGGAAAGTTTTAAATAACTTATGAGATGATTATCGGTTCAATCATCTTAGTGAGGTTATTGATTGTGTGTTTATGTGATCTATATCTTGAAAAATTGTGTGTTAATTTTAATTTTTTGTGAAAAAATGATGAAAATTTACTTTATGTGTTATATGAATGAAGACATAAGGTACATTTAACAATAACTACACCGTTCTAATAAGAATAAATAGAATCTGATTTTACACTATGGATTAGGGAATTAAGAAGTGAAGAAAAATTTACTAAAAAGCCTTTATTTTCAAGTTTTGGTTGCAATAACTATCGGCATACTTTTGGGGCATTTCTACCCACAGCTTGGGGCAGAAATGAAGCCATTAGGTGATGGATTTGTCAAATTAATCAAAATGGTTATTGCTCCTGTTATTTTCTGTACCGTTGTGACCGGTATCGCAGGTATGGAAAGTATGAAAGCTGTTGGCAAAACAGGCGCTATTGCATTGGTATATTTTGAAATAGTTAGCACAATTGCTTTGATTATTGGGCTAATTGTTGTCAATGTTGTACAGCCTGGTGCGGGGATGAACATTGATCCCTCTACATTAGATGTTAAAGCGGTATCCCTATATGCGGAAAAGGCGGCTGAACAAGGGATAATCGCATTTTTACTTGACGTTATTCCGGCTAGTGTCATCGGAGCGTTTGCCAGTGGCAATATTTTGCAGGTCCTACTATTTGCTGTGTTATTTGGTTTCGCGCTTCATCGTTTAGGAGAGAAAGGGAAACCAATCTTTAATATTATTGAAGGTTTTTCTCATGTTATTTTCGGCATTATCAATATGATAATGCGATTAGCTCCTTTAGGAGCTTTTGGTGCAATGGCATTTACCATCGGGAAATATGGTATTGGTACATTGTTACAATTAGGACAATTAATAGTTTGCTTTTACATCACCTGTATTCTTTTTGTGGTATTTGTTTTAGGAACAATTGCTAAAGCCACAGGGTTTAGCATATTCCGATTCATTAATTACATTAAAGAAGAGCTATTAATCGTATTGGGAACATCGTCTTCTGAATCTGCATTGCCGCGTATGTTAGATAAAATGGAGAAAGTGGGATGCCAGAAATCTGTTGTTGGTTTGGTGATACCGACGGGATATTCATTTAATCTGGATGGGACCTCTATTTACCTGACAATGGCTGCGGTATTTATTGCTCAGGCAACGAATACTCATATGGACATTGTGCATCAAATAACGCTATTAGTTGTATTGCTTTTATCCTCTAAAGGTGCTGCTGGTGTAACAGGTAGTGGGTTTATTGTATTAGCTGCGACAATTTCCGCTGTTGGGCATTTACCACTAGCGGGGCTGGCATTAATTTTGGGAATAGATCGTTTCATGTCAGAAGCAAGAGCTTTAACAAATCTGATTGGCAATGGTGTTGCAACGATTGTGGTAGCGAAACGTTGTCGTCAGCTTGATGAAGGCAAATTAAACGAAGTGTTAAATGCTAAATAAGCAAATCTTTGGGTTTTTATCTATTCGATGATTAATAAAATAATGCCGGCTTTTAACCGGCATTATTTTCAATTAATGAAGACCAGTCATCAATTAATACTATTCTCCTGCTAAAATGAATATGTAACTTACTTTCAATTGATTGATAATAGTGAGTTATAATGTAATTCAAAAAAAGATTCTATATAAATTATTTCATATTATTCATGATGAAATATATCGAGTTATTTTAGGATGATGTTTTATTTTTATTATTTGAAATTTTTAAGAAATAGAGACTTACTTGTTTATTGGTAATTATGCCAAGATAAATACAGTATATACTGTTGACAACATGCAAAGATGCGAATATCTTTACTTTTTATATTTAGTAAAGAGGTGTTTGTATGCCAATAGTTAGCCAAAAAAGGCAGGTGACGTTACCGCTGGAGCAATGTTTGATAGCTGGCATTCAGCCAGGTGATGAATATGAGAGTTTTGTCAGCCGAAAAGGGGTCATTTCAATTGTCACAAAGCGCAAAGGTGCCGCGAAGGGGATATTGAAGGGTATCTTGGCCGATCACCAGGTGAGTGAAGAAGAATCACTTGAGAGTGGCATGCACTGATGATTGCGGTAGACACAAACGTCTTACTTAGGTATCTGCTGCAAGATGATGCGAACCAATCTCAAAAGGCCAATGCACTCTTTGAAGGTAATCAAAAAATCTTGATCACAGATGTAGTCTTAGTTGAGACAATTTGGACATTGAGGGGCAAGCGTTACTTGCTGCCTAAAGAGTCGCTGATAAAAGTGTTGCATAGGCTCATTGAAGAGCCTAATGTTGTCTTCGAAGATGGTCATGCGCTCTGGTGTGCATTGGATGACTATATCAATGCAAAACCGATTAAATGCGGAGGCAAGACTAAGCAGGCCGACTTTGCGGACGCATTGATAGTGAATAAGTCTCAGCGGTATGGAATAAAAAACAAAGAGTCGGTTTCACCGCTTTATACATTTGATAAAGCTGCATTGGAGATTGACGGTACAGAAGAGCCTTAGAAGAAATAGAGTTATGGTGGAGTTACGATCTTTAAATCATCTTGAAACCGTCGTCTACAGGTTCATCTAAATAATCGATTGACAGCTCCAGAGATATAAAAATAAGCCTCATCAACTATCTGGTGGGGTTTTTTATGCTTAATGTGACTCGACAGACATACAAACATCTTCTACGACAAAGGTGGGGAAGAGCTGTTTTAAAGAAATTCCGTTAGCGAAAGGTTATGTTTATTAGCATTAGAGTGGCGTCCCCTGCTGGAATCGAACCAGCAATTAGCCCTTAGGAGGGGCTTGTTATATCCATTTAACTAAGGGGACATAGCTTTATTATAACGGCTTTTCATTCATAATATAAGGCGTTATAAACTGTTTGCCTATTTAGTGATCGCTTGAATTGAGTACCATTCAAGTTAGATTGTCAGTAATATTGACATTATTGATGATCATCGGCGAGTCGTGCAACAAACTAATTTGCCGGATCTAGAAGGTTATTACTTGGAGAGATGTATGAAGTATCGTTTGGGCGGAATTGCTCTTACCGCCGCATTACTAGTGGGATGCGCTAATTCATCTGATACTGTTGAACAGGGGCGTTCAGACCCATTGGAAGGTTTTAACCGTACAATGTTCAACTTTAATTATGATGTTCTTGACCCTTATGTTTTACGTCCAGTCGCGGTAGCGTGGCGTGATTATGTGCCGATGCCTGCTCGAAATGGTTTGGGTAATTTTCTGAGTAATCTCGAAGAGCCGGCTAGTATGGTAAACAGTTTCTTGCGTGGTAATCCATATCAGGGAATGAAACATTTTAATCGTTTTTTCCTGAACACCATTTTGGGTATGGGGGGGCTGATTGATGTTGCAACGATGGCAAACCCCAAATTGGCAAAAGAAGAGCCAAAACGCTTTGGGAGTACTCTGGGCTATCATAAGGTGGGGTATGGCCCTTATGTTGTATTACCGGGCTATGGCAATTTCACCCTACGTGATGAAGGGGGAAACTGGGCGGATATGACTTATCCAATGCTGAGTTATCTGACTATTTGGATGTCAGCCGGCAAGTGGGCATTTGAAGGGATTGAAAACCGTGCTCGTTTACTGGATTCTGATGGCTTGTTGAAGAACTCGTCAGATCCTTATTTAATGATGCGTGAGGCTTATTTCCAGAGCCATGATTTTATGGCAAGCGGAGGTAAACTGGAAGCTACGAAAAATCCAAATGCTGAAGCAATACAGGATGATTTAGATAGTATTGATGATTGATAACTCCTTATTTGGTTTTTAACCGCGTAGATAAAAAAGGATAGCAATGTCGCTATCCTTTTTGAGAGTGGCATATTATTAGAATGCGTAGTTGAAGTTCACACCATACAGCCAGGCAGTGCCTTTAGCGCTGAATTCGTATGGTACGTTAGTTGGATCAGATTTGTTATCAGATAATCTCTCTTTGACAGTGACTTTCTGACCATGCATATACGAAACGCCTACATCAACGGAAGCGTCTTTGTTAAATGCGTAAGTTGCACCCGCACTCAGCCAGAAACGATCTTGATCAGGGATGGAGATAGAACGGTTTTCAGCCGGAATCGGGCTGTCATCAAAGGCGATACCCGTGCGGAATGTCCAATTGTCATCGTGATAATAAGTCGTACCTAAAGCAATACGGTAGGCATCTTTGAAGCCTTCATGTTTACTAAACAGAACTGAACCATCTTTTTTTCTGGTCCCTTTCAGTTCATCGAACTCACTCCAGCCTGCATATGCCAGGCTATAGTGGATAGCCCATTTAGGTGCTACGCGGTTGTAACCGGAAATCTCCCAGATATCCGGCAAATTGAGATCCAATTTACCGCCAACGGTTTGGCCTCCAGTAGCAGGTAAAGGCACTCCCGCTCTTTCCAGCATTGGACCTAGCGCAACAGGTACGTCATTTTTATAATCACCGTCTTTAAACTTAATTTTAACTTTAGAACGATAAGTCAAGCTGTAGCGGTTATTTTCATCCACTTCATACATGATGCCTGCGTTCCAGCCATAGCCCCAATCTTTACCTGACAGATTAGCAACTTCATCTGTTGGTTTTATGGCGCCTCGCAGTTTCTGTGACAGAATACCCGCATGACGGACGATTTCTGCATCCGCATAAACAGCGTTCAGCCCTAAACCAAAGCTAAAGTGATCATTCAGCTTATAAGCACCGCTTAAGTTGAAGTTTAATGTTGTCAGGTCAGTTTTACCGCCGATAGGGCCTGCTTCATAGTTATTGCTAAAATCCGTTGCCAGGCCGAAGTTGGTAGTGACCGAAGTACCAACAAACCATTGATCATCGATTGGCATAATGAAATGTAGGTTAGGTATCCAAGCGGTAGGCGCAATATTTTTAGCGTTAGTACTTTTGCCCGTTATTGGGGATTTACCGGTAATATCAACATCTGGGTTGATATAGATGGCGCCAATAGAAAATGATGGGCGATCAAACAGCGTCATTGCTGCTGGGTTACGGCTTCCTACCGTTGCGTTATCAGCGACAACGCCTTCCCCGGAAAAAGCGCGGCCCAAAGCCGAGGTAGAAAATTCATTTAACTGGAAACCAGCAGCGCCAGCGTTGGATGAAATTATAGCCACTGCAACCGCTAATGCTGAACGGGTGAACAGGTTTTTCTGGTTCATAACCAAAACCCTCTTGTTTATTATTTAACTATGCCACTTAATCTTAGCAAGGAGCGCAGGATTGTAGGGTCGGTTTGTCTCGCTGACAAATCAGACCAGTCGTGAAGTATAGGTCTGATAACAGTTGGTGTTGCAAGAATGTTTTCAAAATATTACCAAGTTGATATCAAAAACGCGACTCAGTTAACAAAAAAATGATTTTTGATATTAATAAAAACGTTTAAAAATGATTTTTTAAGATCAAATTTCGGCAAATAAATATTCTTTAGGGGGTAGGACGAGTTTCCCGGTAGTTTAAGAGAGATAAAATATTAAAATTCATTATGAATATTTTAGTAATGAAATTGTGACTGGGGTAATAGGCTAATTTCGCATAAAAGCTTGCGAACATGTTCGAATAAGTATTGAAACCATTTAGCCATTAAAAAAATTAAAGTTGCGCTTCCTCTCATTTTTGATTTATTCAGGTTTGCTATTTATAAACATTACGCTAACAATGATCTATCAGGTCAGACCTGTCCAGATTGGTTGAAAAGTTTTTTCAGTAATTTGATTCAGTTAACGATAATCTTTCAGGAGCCGTTATGAGTCGTCCTTTAACAAAAGTGACACAGCAAGGTGATCGTATCGCCATTGTCAGTGGGCTGCGTATTCCATTTGCTAAACAGGCAACATCGTATCACGGCATCCCGGCTGTGGATTTGGGTAAATCAGTCGTCAGCGAACTTGTGACTAGGAGTGGTTTACTCCCTGAAAAGATTGACCAACTGGTGTTTGGGCAAGTAGTGCAGATGCCGGAAGCGCCGAATATCGCCCGTGAAATCGTTCTTGGTGCTGGGTTAAGTGTGAGTACTGATGCTTATAGTGTATCCCGTGCGTGCGCCACTAGTTTCCAGGCGATTGCCAATGTGGCTGAAAGCATTATGGCTGGCTCGGTGAATATCGGGATTGCCGGCGGAGCGGATTCCTCGTCTGTATTGCCGATTGGTGTGACTAAATCCCTAGCTCGTACTTTGGTGGATATGAATAAGGCTAAAACGCTATCGCAACGCCTTAAACTACTTAGTCGCCTTAAATTTCGCGATTTATTGCCTGTATCTCCGGCGGTAGCGGAATATTCGACAGGTCTGCGTATGGGAGATACCGCAGAACAGATGGCGAAGACTTACCGTATCAGTCGAGAAGATCAGGATGCGTTAGCACACCGCTCCCATATTCTGGCGGCGAAAGCTTGGGAACAGGGATTGTTGGCTGATGAAGTCATGACAACTCACTTCCCACCGTACCGTGAAGCGCTGCTTGAAGATAATAATATTCGTAGAAATTCTGTACTGACCTCTTATGCGAAGCTGCGTCCGGCATTTGACCGTAAGTACGGCACGGTCACTGCTGCAAACAGTACACCGCTGACAGATGGTGCCGCGGCGGTCATATTGATGCGTGAATCAGTGGCTAAGGCGTTGGGAACAAAACCGCTCGGTTATCTGCGTAGCTATGCATTTTCAGCCATTGATGTTTGGCAAGATATGTTATTAGGGCCGTCATACGCCACGCCAATAGCGCTTGATCGTGCAGGTATTACACTAAAAGATCTAACTTTAATCGATATGCATGAAGCTTTTGCGGCTCAGACACTGGCAAACCTGAAAATGTTCGCCAGTGATGAATTTGCTCGTAATAAATTAGGGCGTGCTCAGGCAATTGGTGAAGTCGATATGGACAAATTTAATGTTTTAGGCGGTTCAATCGCTTATGGGCACCCATTCGCAGCGACAGGAGCTCGTATGGTGACGCAAGTACTGAATGAGTTGCGTCGTCGTGGCGGTGGGCTTGGGTTGACTACCGCTTGTGCTGCTGGCGGGTTGGGCACGGCTATGGTATTGGAGGTGGAATAATGACTCAGGCTCAGCATGATGCGGCACCCATCACTACGGGTACAAACCAAACTGCTTCCGTTTTCAGTTTTGATATCAGGCCGGATAAGATCGGCGTTATCACCATTAATGTGCCGGGAGAAAAGGTAAATACGCTGAAAGCAGAATTTGTTGATCAGTTTCTGAATGTTTTCAAACAAGCTCAGCAATCTTCGGGTCTTAAAGGATTAATATTGATTTCCGGTAAACCGGATACGTTTATTGCCGGTGCCGATATTTCTATGATTGCCGGATGTAAGACCAAAGAAGACGCGCGCGATTTGGCTGAAAAGGGTCAGAAACTATTTTCCCAGATAGCTAATTATCCCTTGCCTGTCGTAGCAGCAATTCATGGCGCTTGTTTGGGAGGCGGTTTGGAATTGGCGCTTGCATGTCATTGGCGCGTATGTTCACTGGACGATAAAACTCGTCTTGGATTACCCGAAGTTCAACTTGGGTTATTACCCGGTTCTGGCGGTACTCAGCGGTTGCCAAGACTTATTGGCGTCAGTTCAGCGTTGGATATCATTCTGACGGGTAAACAGCTACGGGCGAAACAGGCATTACGGCTCGGGTTGGTGGATGACGCTGTGCCGTTGGATATTCTGCTGGACATTGCTATCGAAAAAGTCAAAAAGGGTATTCCTGTGCGTAAGCCTTTGCCGTGGCAACAGCGGTTATTAGTTGGCCCCTTGGGAAGATACTTTTTGTTTAATATCGTTCGTAAAAAGACATTGGCGAAAACTCGTGGGCATTATCCTGCGCCTGAACGAATTATTGATGTTGTCAAAGAGGGTCTTGAAAAAGGCATGAGTCAGGGTTTACGGGCTGAGGCGGTAGCATTTGGCGAGCTGGCGATGACACGGGAATCTGCGGCTTTACGTAATCTGTTTTTTGCTGCGACTTCGTTGAAGAATGAAACGGGTTCATCAGAGAGACCGGCGGAAATCAAGCGCGTTGGTATATTAGGTGGTGGCTTGATGGGCGGAGGCGTTGCGAATGTAACAGCCACTCGCGGCAAACTACCGGTGCGGATTAAAGATATTAATGAAAAGGGCATTAGCCAGGTATTGAAATATACTTGGGATTTGTTGTCCAAGCGGGTGAAGCAAAAACGACTACGCCCGGCAGAGCGTGCTCAACAAATGATGCTGATTTCAGGAACGACGGATTACCGTGGTTTCGCACAAACCGATATTGTTGTTGAAGCCGTGTTTGAGGATTTGTCACTAAAGCAGCAAATGGTGGCGGAAATTGAAACGAATGCTAAACCAGAGACCATATTTGCATCTAATACATCTTCACTGCCTATCCATCAAATTGCTGAAAAAGCTCAACGACCAGAACAAGTTATTGGTCTGCATTATTTTAGTCCGGTGGATAAGATGCCGTTGGTGGAAGTTATTCCACATCAAGGGACCAGTGAGAAAACGATTGCTACAGCCGTTGCTTTGGCGAAGAAACAGGGTAAAACCGCTATTGTGGTAGGTGATAAAGCCGGATTTTATGTGAACCGGATTCTCGTCCCTTATATTAGTGAAGCCGCTCATTGTCTGGTAGCAGGGGAACCTATTGACCATATCGATGGAGCACTGGTTAATTTTGGTTTTCCGGTAGGGCCGATTAATTTATTGGATGAAGTAGGTATTGATGTTGGCACCAAAATCATGCCGATTCTGGTAGAACAACTAGGCCCGCGTTTTGCTGCGCCTGAATCTCTTGATGCTGTATTGAAAGATGGTCGCAAGGGTAGGAAAAATGGCCGTGGTTTCTATTTGTATGCATCAGAGGCCAGAAAATTCTGGCAGTTTGGTAAGAAAGGCAAAAAAGTTGATAGCTCGATTTATACCTTGCTGAATATAACACCTGAATCGCATATGCTCTCGTCAGAAATCGCTCAGCGTTGTGTGATGCTAATGCTTAATGAAGCTGTTCGTTGTCTGGATGAAGGCATTATCAGAAGTCCGCGTGATGGTGATATTGGGGCGGTATTTGGCATAGGTTTTCCGCCATTCTTTGGTGGTCCATTCCGTTATATTGATAGCCTTGGTTGTGCCAGAGTGGTAGAGATCCTGCGTAGGCTGGAAAGCCAGTATGGAGACAGATTTGTACCTTGTGAATGTTTAGTGAAAATGGCTGAACAGAATAAAAGTTTTTATCCATAGTGGCCTATACTGTATTGATGAAAAAATTAATTCCGGTGTTGTTGAAGCACCGGAATTGTACTGAGTGTTTTTGAATGAAAAGGATCTCTTTATATACCCTATGGATTTCAGATACATCGCGACGGCAAGGGAGTGAATCCCCGGGAGCATAGATAACTATGTGACCAGGGTGAGCGAGTGCCGCCAACAAAGAGGCAACTTGAAGGATAACGGGTATAGATTCAAGCAACATCCATCGGGTTGTTGTTCAACCATTCTATTTATTTTGAGTAGAATGCTTGTTCACCGTGTTTGAAATGTTTTTGTAGTAACAATTTTTATTGTATAACTCAGGTTGAGATTGCTGATATTTGTTAGCGGTAGAATAACTGCATTTACTCATTCATACGGTGGACTATGCAAATTTTTATTATGCGTCATGGTGACGCGGCTTTAGATGCAATGAGCGATGCCGCCCGGCAACTGACTCCTCGCGGTTGTGATGAATCGCAAAAAATGGCTTGCTGGTTAGCACAGCAAAAGCATCAGATTGATCTCATATTGGTGAGTCCTTATATTCGCGCTGAACAGACGTTACAAGTTGTTCGTAAATCTTTATCTTTACCGGATGGTGAAGAAGTGTTGTTGGGGTTAACGCCGTCAGGTGATGCTGCTACAGTGAGTAGTTATCTCCAGTTTCTTGCTGAGCAAGGTCATAACGCTGTTTTAGTTGTTTCTCATTTACCATTAGTCAGCTACTTAGTTGCTGAGCTATGTCCGGCAGAAACACCACCGATGTTTGCGACTGCTGCGATGATATGTGTAGATTTAAATAGCCAGACTGGCAAAGGGACTCTTGTCTGGCAGGTCAGTCCGTCACAATTAGCAGAAAAAGCCTAATAATTCAGCAATGTATATACCTTATGGAAAGATAACGGGTATAGGCTTAAGGCTCATCAAGTTCGATAAGCATCAATAGTGCGGCGTTGCCGCCCCATTCCTTTGGCGCTTGATGGAAGGCTATGATATCTGGGTGTTGAGCTAACCACAGAGGTGTTTGCTGTTTGAGAATGTGTTTTCCGTGGCCGTGCATGATGCAGGCACAATAGACATGTTCACGACGACAGGCAGCGATCAATGCCCCAATTTCCTGTTTGGCCTGCATTTGAGTCAGACCATGTAAATCAAGAAACAGCTCTGGCGAATAGTCACCTCGACGTAATTTCTTCAATTCGTAATGGCTTGTGTCTCCCCTTACGTAACGGGTAGGGCCCTCGGTATCGAGGTTAGGCTGAAATTCATCAGAAAAATAGTAGCTGGCGTCAATTTGCTCTTGCTGGACTCGTTCAGGGGCGATATAGCTGGTTTTTTTTCTTCTGGAAGAATGTAAGACAGTATCCTGGTTAATGCGTTTGGCGCCTGCTACCGATTGTTGAAATAAGTGAATTTCTTCCTCATTCAGGGAGTATTTATTTTTCATCATTGCTCAGTTAATTAAACCATTTTGTGACAAGTGTACTGCATCTTTTTAACTATTAAACCTAATTATGCTTAATGAAACCTGATTTTACCGAGTTTGTGGTTTAAAAATGCTGATAAGAAGGTATATCCAAGTAGTCAATAAAATAATTTGACAATGACCGTTGGTTGGAAAATAAAATGTATATACAACTAAGAACCTGATTTATCAGATACAGACCAATACAGGATGCTAATCATGGCGATAGAACTGCGTGATACTGATATCATCTGGCGCAATGCAAGACTGGCAACAATGGACCCTGCTGTCAATGCAGCTTACGGATTATTAAAAGAATATGATCTTCTGGTACGTGATGACAAAATTTTAGCTATTTTGCCTACCGTAACATTACAGACGAATTGTTGTCAGGTTATTGATGTCCAACAACGCCTGATTACCCCTGGTTTAATCGATTGTCACACTCATTTAGTGTTTGGTGGTAACCGGGCTTATGAGTGGGAACAGCGTTTAAATGGTATGTCTTATGCTGAACTTAGTGCTCAAGGGGGGGGGATTAATGCGACAGTTTCTGCGACTCGGGCCAGTTCTCATGAACAACTTGAGTGTTCCGCGCAGCAGCGTCTTGCTGCATTTATGGCCGAAGGCGTAACCACTATTGAGATTAAATCGGGTTATGGATTAAATCTGGAAAATGAAGAAAAGTTGCTACAAGTTACGCAGAACTTGGCGCGGCATAATCCGATAGAAATCAGCCCCACATTGCTCGCTGCTCATACTTGCCCACCTGAATATAAGCATAATCCTGACGCTTATATGGATCTGATTTGCGAAGATATCCTCCCACAACTCTGGCAAAAAGGGTTGTTTGAGGCAGTAGATGTTTTTTGTGAAAGTGTAGGGTTCAATCTGGCGCAGACTGAGCGGCTTTTTCAGGCGGCACAACGTTGGAATATTCCAGTAAAAGGTCATGTGGAGCAGTTATCTCATTTAGGCGGAAGTGAACTGGTCGCTCGCTATCATGGTCTTTCTGTGGATCATATTGAATATTTGGATCAGGCGGGGGTTGAAGCGCTCAGTCACAGTGATACGGTAGCCGTTTTGCTTCCTGGCGCGTTCTACTTTTTGCAGGAAACACAGCGCCCACCGATTGATTTATTGCGGCAATTTAATGTGCCGATAGCTGTATCTACCGATTTTAATCCTGGAACCAGCCCATTTGCTTCTTTGCGAATGGCTATGAATATGGCATGTGTCCAATTTGGATTGACTCCTGAAGAGGTATGGCTGGGTGTAACCCGGCATGCGGCTTGCGCATTGGGCAGAGAGCAGAGTCACGGGCAGTTGCGTGCGGGAGCTTACGCCGATTTTGTTGTTTGGGATGCGGAAAATCCCGTTGATATTTTCTATGAGTTGGGCCATAACCCTTTGAATACCAGAGTGTTTCGTGGTGTTATAACTCATTCCAATATATAAACAGATAAGGAGCGGTAAATGAATTTATGGCATGCTACTTCGCCGACTATTTGGCAAGGACGAAATGATTTGGCAGAAGCGGATAATGCACTTCGGCTTTTTCAAACAGTTAAACTATCTCCGTATTTTACGCCGGAAGAATTTTCTCACTATATTGCTCTATTAGGGTTTGAATGTGATGAAGGTGTAAAACGTAATCAAGGGAGGCCAGGCGCCAATCAAGGTCCTGATTATTTGCGGCAATCGTTGGCAAATATGGCGAGTCATAAAGGGCATGATCGATTGGTGGACTTGGGAAGTATTCGTGCTAACCCCAATCAATTATGTGAGGCGCAGCAAGCCTTATCTGACGCCGTTACCCAATGCCAGCGTCAGAATGTACGTACTTTGGTATTGGGCGGTGGGCATGAAACGGCTTTTGCTCATGGTGTTGGAATTTATGATGCTTTTCCACACCAACGTGTTGGTATTATTAACTTTGATGCTCATCTTGATTTACGGCGATCGTCGCAGCCCACTTCTGGTACACCATTTCGTCAACTTGCTGAATATTGTCAGCAACATCAACGCCAGTTTCACTATACTTGCATTGGCGCAAGTTTGGCGTCTAATACTCAGGCATTGGTGGATGAGGCAAACCACTTGAATGCCACGATTATTTGGGATGAGCAATGTCGTGAAACTATGCTGGGCAAGGTGCGACAGCAGATACAAGATATACTCCAGCAAGTTGATTTGATTTATATGACGATCGATTTGGATGTATTACCTGCTTATCAGATGCCAGCCGTCTCTGCGCCAGCCGCATTGGGGATGCCATTAGAACGCCTTTTGCAATTAGTTCAGCCAATTTGTCAGAGCGGTAAACTACAGGCGGCTGATTTGGTTGAACTCAATCCAATATTTGATATGCAAGGCATAGGTGGAAAAGCAGCGGCGCGTATTGCCTGGCAATTAGCACATTGGTGGTATTGATTATCTAGAATAACAGTACTATTGTGTTTTTTATTTTGGCGAAGATAGCCTGATAAAGTGAATGTAATTAATCACTTAACATTTTTACAGCATAAGGAATTTATTGTGACGACTCACTTATCAGGATCATTTGCCAAACCTGCGCCTCTGTATGCCAGAGTGAAACAATCCATCATTGAAAAAATTTATACAGGTGAATGGAAATCAAATGATCGTGTTCCCTCTGAAGCTGAATTGGTTAAACAGTTTAATTGTAGTCGTATGACTGCCAACCGTGCGTTGCGGGAATTGACTGCTGAAGGATTATTAGTACGGCTGCAAGGCGTGGGATCGTTTGTCGCTGAACCAAAGGGGCAATCTGCGTTGTTCGAAATTCACAGCATTGCTGATGAGATTTCAGCTCGTTCTCATCAGCATAGCTGTAAAATCTTAAAATTATCCGAGCTGAATGCGGATGTGAAACAGGCCGCTGAATTGGATATTGTCGTCGGTACGCCGATTTACCATTCGATTATTATCCACTATGAAAACGATGTTCCTGTTCAGATAGAAGATCGTTATGTTAATGCTCAAGCGGCTCCTGGCTATTTGCAACAGGATTTTACTAAGCTTACGCCACACGATTATTTGTCAATGATTGCCCCATTAACGGAAGGTGAACACATTGTGGAAGCTATTGCTGGCGATCCTCGATCCTGTAAGTTGTTGCAAATTGAGTCGGAAGCTCCCTGTTTATTAATTAGTCGTCGAACTTGGTCGACTCATTACACTGTTTCCAGCGCCAGGCTGCTATTTCCCGGTAACCGCTATAAATTGAAAGGGCGTTTCAGCTCATAGCGATATCCTTATTATTCACAACTGATTTTTTTCCGTATGAGCTGATAGGGTTGCCATAGATCGTTACCTTCGTAATGAATTAATGCGATTTCACGTATTTTATCCGTCCCATTTATGGCAACCGTATTAGTAAGGGCATTAAATAAAGGGAGGTCAGAGTCAGAATCACCATAAGCAACGCACTTTTCCAAATTCAGCCCATATTCCTGTACATATTTTTTTACTATCTGTAATTTACTTTCAGGCGTTAATATCTTTTCTGGATCAACCGGTTCACGAAAAGGTAAAGCAGGGAAATTTGATGCAACAACGATATCAGCCCCAAATTTTCTTAAGTGTTGGGCAAAGAAATCGGGTGAGAGGGTAATAACCATAGATACTTCACCTTTGGCTCTGATATCGTCAAAAACCTCTTTTATTCCCCCAATCCACGGTGAGGCATAAAAAACTTCGGCAACGTCAACGTATTGCAAGTTTGACCATAAAAACTGTAATTCAGCGGCAAACTCTTTGGTATTGATATCTCCTTGAGAAAATTGTTTTTCTAGCAGATGAAGCTCTGTCAGGCAATTCATTGTACGGGCAATTTCCAGACTTGCCGTGGTTCCTGTGAGAAGAGTGCCATCCATATCAAAAACATGTAATACTTTCATAATAAACCCAGGTAATTTTTTCGTTATAGGGATAGGTAGGTCTGTTTGTGATGGTAAACATATAGGGATTACCTATCTTAGTAATCCCCCGCTTATTCAGCTAGCTCACGGATTAGGCGGCTTTTACTGCCAAGGTCTTAAGAACCGCTGAGGCGGCATAGTGACCACTAATCATTGCAGCAACAATACCCCTGAAAATTCCACAAGCATCGCCTGCAACCCATACAGGATAAGGGGAAGTTTCCAGGCTTAAATCGCCGTCAAGACTGGGATACCAACCGACGCCTTCTAGTGTAGGACCAACGATATGCGTATTCTCGTGATCGATTTCAGGAAATTTTTTAATGATATTACGTAATCCTTGCAACATTTTATCGAATAGCTCTTCGCCATAAATAGATACAAGTTGTGTAATGATGTGGGCATTTCCTGTTAATACATCTTGTACTTTGATTCTAAAGTAAGAATCCTTTTGCTTCATGGCGGAGACAACATTATTGAGTGTTCGGTCCGCGATATCTTCATCGAGAATACGAGTATTAAACCCAACATTAGATCGTCCTGTAGAAGGGCCGTCAGAATGACCGGAAACGGTCCATAAATCTTGGGTTTTTGTTAATACTGTTTCTCCATCCCGGCAAGCACAGAAAGTACGCCATTCAATAACGCCATCATCCGACCGAAATTTTAACTTCGGGTCGAGTTGCTTCATATTTTTAAAGAATGCTAAATCTTCTTGCTGTTCAATGCGGAATCCAACTTCTAGCCGATTGAAAGATTGTTTTTCAACTAGATTAGCAATCTCTAATGGACCAAATCTTCCACTAGCCAAAATGATTCGTCGGCATTCAATTTGATAAGTATTAGCATTATTGTCTCTTAAATTCATAATCAGAGAATCTTTTCCTCTGACGTATTTATAAGACAGGAATTTAGTTTGTGTGATGATATCTGCATCTGCCGTTTGCACCATATCTTCAACAAGATTAATTCTATCTTCAAGAGACATATAATTGGAGGGATAATCTTTTAATACCCATTCTCCGGAACCCACTGTAAAGTCTTTAGGATTTGTTGGAAATGGCGGTGTGTCCAGGCCATATGTATTCAGTGTGGCGCACGTCCATTCATAGGCTTGCCGTAATTCCGGTTCGTTTGGTAACTCCCAAAGTGCACTGGCAGAAGGAAAAAATGAGAATTTTCCGTCAGAAAACAGCCCAGCGCCACCGTGTCCTTCGGTTATCTCAACGAGATTATCTTTATCGCGTTCATGAATAGCTTTGCCATTATCGATTAGTACGACTCGTAAACCTTTTCCTTTCAATTTCTGTACCGCAGCTAAACCTGCTGGGCCAGCGCCAATAATAGCGACATCATATACAGACATTTCTCTCCTCCATTCTTTAGTCAGAATTGATGTTCCTGGGAACATTTTCTATGAGTTGAGCATTGAATTGTTTGTTCGGTTTTACGGAGTACATCCCGTTTTTTACTAGAAATAGCACTCTATTCCGATTACCCTTATTAAATACGAAACTATTGGTATCGAAATTAGAGCGTCTAAACTTGCTTTTCTAGTATTATTTGTCAATACCTAAATATAGGTACTTTTTGCAATAGACGGAGGGAGTTATGAGTGAGCATGAGCGGCTATCCTCATTAAGACGTGGGCGCCCGCGCGATAGTGACACGACAAAAACTGTGTTGAGTGCTGCACTTGTTCTCACTGAAAGTGGACGGATTGCAGATATCACTATTAATCATATTGCTTTATATTCAGGCGTTGCGAAATCGACTATTTATCGTAGATGGCCGAATGTATCAGCGGTTTTAATGGATGCTTTCTTTGATGATATTGAGCCTCTGATTATTTATGACAAACAGATGCCGGTGATAGAATCCATGCGGGTTACCATTAAAAAACTTATTGAAGTGTTGCAAAGTAAGCGCGGGTTGCTGTTCAGGTATCTGTTGGGAGCAGCGCAGTATGATACTGAGGTGAGGGAGGTTTTTATTCAGCGCTGGCTTGAACCACGACGACAGTTAGGAAAGCAGATCATTTTACATGCTATCGAGCAGGGAGAAATTTCTTCTAATACTGATCATGACTTATTGTTAGACTGCATTTTCGGTGCTATTTACTACAAATATATGGTTTCTTTTTCTCCTATTACACCTGAATTTGTCGATAAGGTTATTGATTGTGCGTTTGGTGGTTTGGCTAGGGATTGAATGTTCATTTTGACTAGAAATCTGACGGGCCAGCAAGGCCGGCCCCGTAAACCATAATCAAGTTATATTGATATTATCCTTAATTAATCGCGTGTTGATTATTTTTTCGCTGATAATGGAAACAGCTTCAATAATATTTTCATGATAATAATCATTAAGCAGTGTAATCACTAATGGATTGACTGTCCATTGGGAGATATTATTATCTGATATTTTTGTTATCAATTTACCCATAGCTAATTGAATTTCATCTATGCAATATGGTGTCATTTGGCCTGCTTTAAATAGGGTAATATTGGTATAAGATAATTTCCCGCTTAAATTGCAGTTAGTCATTCTATGTTCAAATGGTATTGCTGCCAAAACTTTATTAATATAGGTATCACTTGCCCCCATTTTTCGCAATTTTACAATGATGGGACCATGTTCACTTGATATAGCTAAGTTATCTCTGAACTCTTTTATCTCATCATTATTGATTATAGTATCTAACAAGAACAATTGAATTTCTTTTGCGCCTAGCTGTTCTAATTGAAATGCAATCTCCATCGCTAATTGCCCACCTAATGACCATCCTAAGATGCGAATAGGTTGATCAATAGAAGTTTCAGTCAGAATTAACTCCCTATAAATTTGAGCTATTTGGTATAGTGAATCTATCTGATTATCTGTACAGAGATTATAATTATCGATGCCTATACAGTTATATGTGCTAGATAAATTATTTGCCAGAAATTCATAGACTTCACTACCTGCATTAGCAGGATGAACCATAAACAGCTTATTTGTTGCCGTTGATTTTGGTGTTAATAAATTAAGCAAGCTGGATTTTGTATTGCCTGTTTCCAACCATTGGGATAACAGAGAAATGCATTTGTAGTTAAATAAAATATTTAAAGGAATATCAATCCCCATTTCATGGCGTATCGCTGTGGTCAGCTTAATTGCCATCAGTGAGTTCCCCCCGATGCGGAAGAAGTTATCATCAATGCTCACCCGCTCCAGCCCCAAGATGGCCTGCCAAATGGTACACAGCTGAGTTTCCAACGCATTGCGGGGTGCGACATAGCTGTCACGATCCCCCCAGACTGGCTCGGGCAGAGCGCGGCGATCCAGTTTGCCATTCAGGGTCAGGGGCACGGATTCAATACGCATAAAACTGGCCGGCAGCATGTATTCCGGCAAGCGGGAAGAAAGATGTCCAGTCAGGCTGTCATCAGACAGTTCCTCTGCCGTCACCAGATATGCCGCCAGTACTTTATGGCCGTTATGCTCATGATCAATCACCACCGCCTGTTTTACCTGCGGGTGCAAAGTGAGTGCGGTTTTAATTTCTTCCAATTCTATGCGGTAACCGCGGATTTTGACCTGAAAATCATTGCGGCCCAGATATTCCAGATTGCCATCCGCTTGCCAGCGGACTAAATCACCAGTTCTGTACAGGCGGGTATAACCGCGAGCCTTGTCTTCTGCGGTGGCAAAGAGATTCGCCACAAAACATTCGGCCGTCAGTTCAGGACGGTTTAAATATCCCCGCGCCAGCCCGGCACCGCCGATATACAGTTCTCCCGGCGCGCCGACAGGAGACGGATTGCCGTGATTATCAAGAACGTAAAGGCGGACGTTATTAATGGCTTTGCCGATATTTGTTGGGATGACCCCAGGCTGATATCTCTTTTCGGTCGCACAAACGGTCACTTCGGTTGGACCATAAGAATTGAGGACATCGCTATGACGGCTGAAATGGTCAAGAAAATCCAGCGAGGGGGATTCTCCGGCTGTTATTAATAACTGCAAGGAAGGTAAGTGCGAGCCGATTAACAGCTTGAGTATGGCTGGCGGTAAGGCAGCGATTTCAATGCCTTCTCGTTGAATGAGTTTTTCAATTGCCGGGGCGTGACGTTCTGTTTCGCTGCAAAGGTAAAGCGTCAGGCCATTAAATAAACTGGGGAAGAGTTCGAAAACAGAACCATCAAACACATAGGCGGCAAACATTAAGGATTTTTTTCTTTTGGCGGCATCAAAAATTTCTGCCTGTGCCGCCGCCATATGAGCCACATTTTTGTGCTCAATCATGACGCCTTTCGGCTGGCCGGTAGTGCCTGAGGTATAAATGATATAAGCCAAATCTGAGGGCTTGTTTACCGATGCCGGATTGTTTACCGGCTGGTCTGCGGTGATTGTCGGGTCATCCGTTGCTATCAGTACCGGTTGTCCTGCGCATGTTTGCGTCTCTGTCGCCAGCGTTGCCAGATACTTTTGCCGAGTGACGACGCAGGGGGATTGGGTATCGTCCAAAACAAACCGAACCCGCTCTAATGGATATTCAGGGGAAATAGGCACATAAGCGCCTCCGGCTTTTAGTACCGCCAAGATACTGATCACCATGTCCAGACTGCGGTCGAGGTAGAGAGCGATGGGGGTATCCGCTTGTATAGGAACATGATGGTGTGGCTGACAGCGTTCACGGATGACATAAGCCAGTTGGTTTGCCCGTTGGTTAAGCTGGCGGTAGGTCAGGGATTCGCCTTCAAACACCAGCGCCACGTTATCCGGCGTGCTTTCCACTTGGATTTCAAACAGTTGTTGCAGGGTTTTATCCTGCGGGTAAGGCGCGTCGGTCTGATTCCAGCGGTGCAACAGGGTATAACGTTCCTGGGCAGACAGGATGTCAATTTCGGACAGCGATTGTGTCTGGTCTGCCACGAAAGCTGCCAGCACCCGCTGATAAATCCCCGCCAGTCTCTCTATGCTGGCCTCAGCAAACAGGCTGACGGCGTAGTTCAGACACCCGGTAATATCGGTTTGCCCATCGGATAGAAACAGGCTCAGGTCAAACTTAGCAGGGCTGTATAACGATTCATCCAGTGTCACCGGCCTGAACGGCAGACGACTGTCTGGCGGATTTTCTTCAAAGTTCTGCAACCCGAACATCACCTGAAAAATCGGATGGCGGGCGGTGTCACGCTCAATATCCAGCGCCTCAACCAGTTGTTCAAACGGCATGTCCTGATGGGTCTTGGCCTCAGTCACCCGCTGATGGGTCTGTTTAATCAGTGCTTCCACACTGGCGGTTTGTTGAAATTGTATCCTTAAGGCCAGTGAGTTGACAAACATCCCAATCAGGGACTGGGTTTGGGCGTGGTGACGGTTATCGGTCGGCGTCCCCAGGACGATATCGTTTTGCCCGGACAATTTTGCCAGCGTGAGATAAAAGGCGCTGAGCAGCACGGTATACAGGGTGGTTTCCTGCGCTTTTGCCAGCGTCCTTAACTGTTCAGACAGCCGGGTGTCCAGTACAAAATTAAAATCCCGTCCCTGATAATTCACCTGTGTGGGTCTGGGATAATCGGTGGGCAGGGCCAGTGATTCGTAGCCGGACAGGGCCTGTTGCCAGTAGGCGAGCTGGCGTTCACCGATGTCGCCCTGTAAATAGTCTCGTTGCCAGGCGGCGTAATCGCCGTAGGTAATCTCCAACGGGGGAAGCTGACTGTCGCGGCCTTCCTGCAAGGAGTGGTAAATCTCCGCCAGTTCAGCCATAAAGATATCGACCGACCAGCCATCAATGGCGATATGGTGCCATAGCATTAATAAGTAGTGCTGACCGGCAAGCTGATAGTGGCGCAGGCGCAGGCTGGGTTCTGTGGTCAAATTAAACGGGGTGGCTATTTCTGCCCGAACCGTGCTCCGCAGCATGTCAGTGTTTTCACAGGGTTGGGATTGGATAACCAAACTGCTGTCCAGCACCTGAGGAGCAATCTGCCCTTCATCATTGCTGCGGTACACCATCTTCATTACAGCATGGCGTTCAGCCAGCCGGTTAATGGCGGCCTCCAACAGAGGCAGACAGGCATCATTATCCAGTTGAGCCAGATAAGGGATATGGTAGGTATCGGAGCCTTGTTCAAATTGCTCGATAAATAGCATCCGCTCCTGAGCGAACGATAAGGGATAACGCTCCCGTGTCAGATGAGGAATAACCGTATAAATCTGCTGTTCCATCTGGGTTGTCAGGCCCGCGATGGTTTTCAGCGCAAACAACTGCGCCAGTGAGACCTCGGTTGCCAGTATGCGGTGGATGGCGGCGGTCAGCTTAATTGCCGTCAGGGAGTTGCCCCCGATACGGAAGAAATTATCCTCGATGCCTACTCGTTCCACACCTAACACGTCCTGCCAAATGGCACACAGTTGTTTTTCCAGCGTATTGCGGGGCGCGACATAGTTGTTACGATCCCCCCAGACTGGCTCAGGCAGGGCGCGGCGATCCAGTTTGCCGTTCAGAGTCAGGGGGACTGCTTCAATACGGGTAAAGCTGGCCGGCAGCATGTATTCCGGTAAACGGGAAGAGAGATGCTCAGTCAGGCTGTCATCAGACAATTCCCCCGTCGTCACCAGATATGCCGCCAGGACTTTATGGCTGTTATGCTCATGGTCAATCACCACTGCCTGTTTTACCTGTGGGTGGGCAGTCAGGGCAATTTCAATTTCACCCAATTCAACGCGGTAGCCACGGATTTTGACCTGAAAATCATTGCGGCCCAGATATTCCAGATTGCCATCCGGCC
The DNA here is from genome assembly GCF_018448965.1 of Photorhabdus hainanensis. Classification (NCBI taxonomy): domain Bacteria; kingdom Pseudomonadati; phylum Pseudomonadota; class Gammaproteobacteria; order Enterobacterales; family Morganellaceae; genus Photorhabdus; species Photorhabdus hainanensis. The sequence continues at coordinate 78,905 of NZ_RCWD01000028.1, forward strand.
GCCAGCGGACTAAATCGCCAGTTCTGTACAGGCGGGTGTAACCGAGTGCCTTATCTTCTGCGGTGGCAAAGGGATTCGCCACAAAACATGCGGCCGTCAGTTCCGGTTGGTTCAAATATCCCCGCGCCAGCCCGGCACCGCCGATATAGAGTTCTCCCGGCGCGCCGACAGGAGACAGATTGCCGTGATTATCAAGAACGTAAAGGCGGACGTTGTTAATCGCTTTACCAATGTTTGTTGCAATATCCCCATATTGATACTGCTTTCCTGTCGCACAAACGGTCACTTCTGTCGGGCCGTAAGCATTCAGTATGCCGTTGTGTTGGCTGAAGTAGTCAAGAAAATCTGGAGAAGGTGACTCTCCGGCGGTGACTAATAATTGCAGGGAAGGCAACTGAGCCCCAG
>NZ_RCWD01000029.1:0-74659 GCF_018448965.1 Photorhabdus hainanensis
GACTAATTAGTTCGTAATGAATTAACTGTTGTTCACTCTTCAAGACTTTAAAACGTATTTTTTTGTGATACGGTCTTGTGAGTGCCCACACAGATTGTCTGATTAATTGTTAAAGAGCAGGCTGAATCAAAAAATAACATTCTCGCTCAGCCGGGCTGCGTATATTACGCTTTTCGCCCGCAGAGTCAAGCGCTTATTCGCTTTCCTTCTGCCTGACCTCACAATGTTTATCAGCGTTGTGTCGGTCAGTGGTGGCGCATTATAGGGAGTTCTTTGACGCTGGCAAGTATTTATTGAAAAAAAACTGCCATTCGCAGATTTTTTCAACAAAACCTGCATTTTTGCGTTTTTTTTATACAAGATTGATGGCGTCGACAATAATTATTCCCAAACTAAGGTACTATTAAGTAGACAAATACGGGAAAGGGTTCAAATCCACTATGCAATTTAAAGAACAAAGAAAAGCTTCCCAGAAAAACCTTTCTTATCTTCTAGCTGAAAAAATCGGACAACAGATTTTATCTGGTGAATATAAAGCTGAAACTATCCTTCCTGGTGAAATAGAACTCGCTGAACAATTTAACGTCAGCAGAACCTCTGTTCGTGAAGCAATAAAAATACTTGCAGCCAAAGGTATGCTATTACCTCGCCCACGTATTGGTACTCGAATCATGCCAACCATTCATTGGAATTTCCTTGATCAGGATTTATTAAAGTGGTGGATGAGTCGTGACAACCTTAACCAAGTGGTTGAACATTTCCATATAGTAAGATTAGCAATAGAGCCACAAGCTTGCTTTCTTGCTGCACAAAATGCCACACAAAAACAAAGGAAGCAGCTCTTACAGGTAATAGATGAAATGTATCTACTAAAAGTAAATTTTAACCGGGAAAAATGGATAGAGATTGATTACCAGTTTCACTATACTATTTACAAATCTTGTGGAAATCCACTCTTATGCTCTTTTGCCAATTTATTTCATCTAGTTTACCAGAACTACTTTGAAGCTATTATTTCCGATCAAGTTGTACAACTGGAAGCTCATAAAACAATTGTTAATTCTATCATCCAAGGTGACAGTCACAGTGCACTTCTCGCTTGCCAAAAGTTATTAACAGAGCGCGAATGATCTTATATAGTAGTGTATTAGATTAATATCTAACCAAACATTAACTAGATAAAATAAGTAGGATTATTAATGGTAAAAACCGCTCGTAATATGGCGGGGCTACCCTGGATTGCTGCAATAGCTTTCTTTATGCAAGCTTTAGATGCAACAATTCTCAACACAGCATTGCCCGCTATTGCTGAAAGCCTCAAACATTCACCTCTGGCGATGCAATCTGCTGTTGTCAGCTATACTCTGACTGTTGCTTTGCTAATTCCAGTCAGCGGCTGGTTAGCAGATCGTTTCGGTACCCGCCGGGTATTTATGTTTGCTGTATCCTTGTTTTCTTTAGGCTCTCTTGCCTGTGCTTTGTCAGGTAATTTAGCTTTCCTAGTTGCTTCCCGTGTAATTCAAGGAATTGGTGGCGCAATGATGATGCCGGTTGCTCGCCTTGCTTTATTACGTGCATACCCACGCAGCGAACTTCTACCCGTTATGAATTTTGTCACCATGCCCGGGTTAGTAGGGCCAATTCTTGGTCCTATGCTCGGTGGGTTATTAGTCACTTATGCTACCTGGCACTGGATATTTATTATCAATATTCCGATCGGTTTATTGGGAATTATTTATGCTAAAAAACATATGCCTAATTTTACAATGCCAAAACGTTCGTTTGACTTTTTCGGTTTTATACTTTTTGGCCTGAGTTTAATAATGGTTTCTGTCAGTTTAGATTTACTAGGGGAGAGTACGTTACCAGGTTATATACCTCTGACAATGATGGTCGGTGGTTTTATGATATTATTTGGTTATCTAATGCATGCCAGAAGACAGACCCAACCCCTTATTAGTCTGAAATTATTCCGTGTTCGTACATTCTCTATCGGTATTATAGGTAATATTGTTACACGCTTGGGAACTGGGTGCATTCCTTTCCTAATGCCTTTGATGCTACAAGTTGGATTTGGCTATTCAGCAGTCATTGCCGGAATGATGATGGCGCCAACAGCTATTGGTTCTGTTATAGCCAAATCTTTCGTTACTAATGTATTAACTCGCTTTGGATATCGTAAGACGCTGGTTAGCATAACAATCATTATTGGATTAATGATTTCTCAATTTTCACTGCAATCACCAGAAATGTCCGCTGTCCTTCTGTCTATTCCACTATTCTTACTGGGCATGGCTGTATCCATTCAATTTACTTCGATGAATACTATTACTCTTGCTGATCTGACCGATAATAATGCCAGTTCAGGAAATAGTTTATTAGCTGTAACTCAGCAGTTATCTATTAGCTTCGGTGTTGCGGTAAGTGCCGCTATTCTTCGTTTCTATGAATCCATACATTATGGAACAACCATTGATAGCTTCCACAACACTTTTATTACCGTAGGAATAATCACTTTACTCTCTTCGTCCACCTTCCTGCTATTACATAAGGAAGATGGAGATAACATGATCAAGAAAAAGAACACCTAAGTACGAGAAACTGAGCTACGCTCAATCAGTGTCGGAGTTAATACTAATAATTTAGGATCACTTTCTGGGTTATTCATCCGATAAAGCAAAGTATCAACAGCTAGCTTTCCTAATTTATCTTTTGGCTGATGAATGGTTGTCAACGGTGGGATCATATAAGGAGCAAGGTCGATATCATCATAACCTATGATGGAAATATCATCCGGTATAGAAAGCCCTGCTTGGTACAGAGCCTGATAAGCGCCAACAGCCATTGCATCATTTCCGGCAAAAACAGCTTCTGGCGGTTCTGGATGTTGTAGTAATCTCTGCATTGATTTAAAACCACCAGCAAATTCAAAATCACTATAAATTTCATATCCGTCAGGAATAATAAGGCCAGCATTCGCCATTGCCTTTCTATATCCCTTCAATCGATGATTAGCAGGTGTTTTATCTTGTGGACCCGCAATACAAGCTATTTTTTTAAAACCACAGCTAATAAGGTGATTAGTCGCTATCTCACCCCCCAACAAGGAGTTGTCCTGAATAATATCGCTGACAATATCAAATGGAGACCAATCCATCATAACCATCGGTAAAGGAGGATAACGACGCAAAACATCACAGGAGCTGTGTTGATTTTCAGTACACATAATCAGCACCCCATCTACTCGCTTTTGCAGCAAAGTTTCCATGCTGTAATCCATTCGTTTGGCATCCCCCTCTGTATTACACAAGATAAGGCTATAACCACGCTCATAACAGCTTCGTTCAACCCCTCTTACAATTTCAGCATAAAAAGGATTATTACTGGTTGTCACCAGCATACCAATGGTTTTGGTTTGCTTGATCTTAAGACTTCGTGCAAGCGCTGATGGCGCATAATTCAATTGCTCAATTGCATCATTAACTTTCTTTTTCACACCATCACTGACATAACGATTATTATTAATAACATGAGATACAGTCGATGTAGAAACGCCTGCAAAACGAGCAACATCTTTCATTGTAGCCACAGTTAGTCCTGTTCAGTTAAAAATGCATCAATTTCATTTCGCCACGGGACAGAAGGCTGAGCGCCCTGACGTGTTACCGCTATTGCAGCAGCAGAATGAGCAAATCGTATGGCAGATAACATGGATTTTCTTTCCAACAAAGCTGTCACCAGCGCACCATTGAAAGTATCTCCTGCCGCAACAGTATCTACAACGTTAACTTTAAATCCCGGAACAATTTTTCCTTTTTGACCTCTTTCACTCAACCATACACCACGGCTACCTAATGTGATAATTACCGTTTCAATACCTTTATCATGCAGTATTCGAGCCGCATTTTCCGCATCTAAATCATTTTCTACTTTAATTCCAGTGAGGTACTCCGCTTCAGTTTCATTCGGTGTAATGATATCCACCAGCGAAAGCAATTGATCAGATAATTTTTGGGCCGGCGCCGGATTGAGTATTATTTTTGTATTATTTTGTTTAGCTATTGTTGCAGCAAGTTGTACTGTTTCCAATGGAGACTCAAGTTGCATTAATAATGCATCAGCTTCTTCAATAATATTTTGATAGCGATAGAAATATTCCGGTGTCAACGCTGCATTAGCACCAGCATTGATACCAATAACGTTTTCACCTTGCTGATTAACGAAAATCAACGCTACACCCGTTGTTTCTCCTTTAATCACTTCAATGCCAGAAGTTTTAATATTATCCTTTGCTAATTGCTGATAGATGCGAAAACCAATATCGTCCTCACCAACACAAGCTATAAATGTAATGTCAGCACCACTGCGGCCTGCTGCTACCGCCTGATTAGCACCTTTACCACCAAAAGCAACCTGATATTGCTCCCCGATCACCGTTTCCCCCGGACGAGGGAATGACTTAAGATTCAAAATATGGTCAGCATTAATGCTGCCAAGCACCGCAAGTTTTGCTGTACTCATTACATTTATTCCTTTTCAATTATGCCGTCACCACCATCAATGAGTAACGGCATAAATACCGATTTATTTTTTAATAACTAACTCCAATTCCACGGGGATGACGGCTTCAACTTTTTCGCCTCTCAGCACTTTATTTGCAGTCTGAACACCAACGATACCAATTTGATCAGGCCGCTGAGCGATCGTCGCTCCCAGTTTTCCACTTTGAACAGCTTTGATACCATCTCCAGTACCATCAAAACCAACAACTAATACATCGCTTTTACCTGCGGTCTGTAAAGCACGTAAGGCACCTAACGCCATCTCATCATTCTGAGCAAATACAGCTTGTACAGCCGGATGAGCCGTCAGTAAGTTCTGCATAACATTCAGTCCTTTGGTACGATCGAAATCAGCAGGCTGACTAGCCAGCACATTGAATTTATGTTCCTGTGCTACCTTATTAAACCCCTCACCACGTTCACGGGCGGCAGAAGTGCCGGCAATACCTTCCAACTGAATAATTTTGGCTTCATTCCCCAGTTTCTCGGCGATAAAATCACCCGCTATTTTACCCCCCAAGCGGTTATCAGAAGCAATATGACTGATAACAGCACCTTTATTCGCTATCCGATCTAGAGTAATGACCGGAATTTTGGCATTGTTAGCCATCATAATGGCATTACCAACAGCATCGGAGTCAGTCGGGTTAATTAACATGAGTTTCGTACCACGTACTGTCAAATCCTGAACATTAGCTAATTCTTTCGCTGGATTATCCTGAGAATCCAACACAATTAGGTCATAGCCCAACTTATCCGCCTCCTTTTGAGCGCTATCCTTCATTGTGACAAAGAATGGATTATTCAGTGTAGAAATGACTAACGCGATAGTGTCTTTCGCCAATGCATTTACACTTACAGTCATACTTAGCGCAACAGCAGATAAAATTGTTACTAATTTCTTCACTTTCATCGTGTTATTTCCTGTAGGGTGAGGTTATTTACCACTTTTGTTATCAACCAGAACTGCCAACAATATTACAATTGCTTTAACAATCATCTGATAGTTAGAAGAAATACCTAATAAGTTTAAGCCATTGTTTAAAAAACCGAGAATTAGCGCACCAATCAGAGTACCAATAATTAATCCCTTACCACCAGCCAGGCGGGTTCCTCCCAGTACTACGGCAGCAATAGCATCTAATTCATAACCGCCTCCCGCCATAGGTTGAGCAGAAGAAAGACGAGCGACTTCAATAATACTTGCCAATGCCGTCAGTAAACCGCATAAGGAGTAAACGATAATTTTAATTTTATCGATATTGATACCAGATAAACGGGTAGCCGATTCATTCCCCCCCAAGGCATAAATATAACGACCTAAGCGAGTGTGATGCAGGATATACCATGCGATAATAAAAACTATCAACATCAGCCATACTGGAGTAGGAACTCCCAGTGGACGACCGATACCAAACCAACCAAACAGATCTGCGTTATCACTGAATCCTGTATTTATTGGGCTACCATCAGTATAGACACGGGTTATTCCACGAAGTAATAACATCATGACTAGAGTGGCAATAAAGGCCTGTACTTTACCTTTAGCAATTATTATTCCTGTACAAGCACCAATTGCAGCACCTAAAGCCAAAGCACTCACGATAGCCACCAGAGCATTAACTTCCGTACCAACCAATGAAGCAGCTATTGCACCTGTTAACGCAAGCAATGAACCAACAGACAGGTCAATACCCGATGTCAGAATAACTAATGTCATCCCAACGGCCATAATGGCATTGACTGATGTTTGTTGCAGAATATTAAACAAATTATTTAAAGTGAAAAAATTTTGGCTAAGAGAAGAAACTACTGCTATCAGCACTAACAATGCAATCAGTGACTTTTGTTTCAGTAACCACTCTTTAGTAAACCAACGTTTAAACGTCGGTGATATATTAGAATTCATACTGAATTACCCCTGAATTGCTCCATATTGTTTGCCTACAGCCGCCGCCATCAAAACTTCTTGAGTTACCTGTTCAGCAAAAAATTCTCCGCTGATCTGGCCTTCACACATAACCAAAATACGGTCACTCATTCCCATCACTTCTGGCATTTCAGAAGAAACGAGAATAATACTTAGCCCTTCTTTCTTGAACTGATTAATTAACTGATAAATTTCTTTTTTTGCGCCAACATCTACACCACGTGTAGGTTCATCCAGAATAAGAACTTTTGGTCTGGTTATTAATCCACGGGCAATGGCTACTTTTTGCTGATTACCACCAGAAAGCAAATCAATAGTTTGTCCCATTGAAGGTGTCTTGATACTAAACAATTTAATAAAGTCACTAACTGCACTCTGTTCTTCTTTATGATTAAGACCCCCTAACCGGTTACTGAAATAACGTAAGGCAGTAAGAGACATATTCTCTTTAATTGACATTCCCAAAACTAAACCATCATGTTTACGATCTTCTGAAATATACACAATCCCACAAGCTAGCCCATCTTGAGGGTTACGAATTACAATGGGTGTTCCATCCAGTGTGATTTGTCCTTGAGTTTTCGGCAACGCACCATAAATAATTTTCATCAATTCAGTGCGACCAGCCCCCATCAGCCCTGATATACCCAAAATTTCCCCGCTATAAAGGGAAAAACTAGCGTTTGTCACACCGGGGCCAGAAATCTGCTTAACTTCAAGTCGTTTTTTACCCCGAGGTAAATTCAGGCGAGGATATTGATCTTCCAGTTTTCGCCCAACCATCATTTCAATCAGAGCTTCTTCTTTTAACTCTTTTACCGGCTTTTCACCAATAAATTGTCCATCACGGAATACCGTCACATCATCGCAAATTTCAAAAATTTCTTTCAAACGATGGGAGATATAAACAATACCGCATCCCTGAGATTTTAGTTCATGTATTACACTAAATAATGATTCAGTTTCTGTATCGGTCAGCGCATCAGTTGGCTCATCCATAATGATAACTTTGGATTTAAAACTCAGTACCTTAGCAATTTCAACCATTTGTTGATCACCGATAGAAAGTTCAGCGACTAAACGGTGACTGCTGTAACTCAGATTCAATTTTTTTAACAGGTGATCTGCTTCCAGATACATTTTTCTCCAATCAATCGCACCGAATTTATTAACAAATTCGCGTCCCAGGAAAATATTTTCAGCAATAGTCAGTTGGGGAATAAGATTTAATTCCTGATGGATAATCCCAATCCCCGCTTCCTGAGAGGATCTAGGACCAGAAAAAATTACTTCTTTTCCCAGGTAATGAACCGTGCCTGTATCTCTGGTATATATCCCAGTCAACACTTTCATCATAGTGGATTTACCTGCACCATTCTCCCCTACCAGTGCCATCACTTTACCCGAGTAAACACGTAGTGCCGCGCCAGATAATGCTTTGACACCAGGAAAAGATTTACTAATTCCTTTTAGTTCCAGTACAGGCTGCATAATCACCTCAGAAAGTCACGCCAGCACAAAGGATAATATTGGCATAAGGAGAATGCTCTCCTGTGCGAATCACCGCTCGGCTATGTTCTGTTTTCTCTTTCAACATATTATGACTAATATAGTCTACAGTAATTGAATTCCCTTGCTGTTTCTCAAGCTCTTTAATTTGAGTCAATATTAATTGATGTATCAAAGGATTATGGTCAATGATCTCCTCAGCTAAAAATGCAGCTTCAATCTGCATTTCGTGTGTAACAACATTAAGAACGGATATAAAACTAGGAATTCCCTGGGTTAGCGCTAAATCAATCCGCTGGGCTAAAGAAGGAATTGGTAATCCAGCATCACCAATTGTAATCTGGTCAGCATGCCCTAGCTGAGAAATTACGGCTGAAATTTCAGAATTAAGTAATACGCCTTTTTTCATTTTTTTATTCCATTAGCGAAACGTTTCGCTATTTAGTAATATAGAAAGTAATATTTAAAATACAACATTAGTGATACAAAAGTGTGATCACTATCGAAACGTTTCGATAATGAAAGAAACGAAAACAAATGCTAACTTATTGAATATTTGACGCTGAATCGATTTTTAAGGTAAATATTGTCTACATCAACAAATAATGATTAAAATCTATGGAGAAGGCCAATTAGGTTTCATCTAATCCAACAGATAATATTGGTACGAATTATGTTGTTAGCAGAAAAAATAGTTTGCTTAAGTCACTATCTGGAAAGTGGTCTGTATGAAAGACAACAGACTATTCGTTTATGTTTGCTAGCGGCATTGTGTGGGGAAAGTGTTTTTCTACTCGGTCCTCCTGGTATCGCAAAAAGCCTGATAGCCCGACGATTGAAATTTGCGTTTCGTGATGCCAGAGCATTTGAATATCTGATGACTCGCTTTTCAACTCCTGAAGAAATTTTCGGTCCTCTTTCTATTCAGGCATTGAAAGAAGAAGGACGTTACCAACGTCTAACTAACGGATATTTACCTGAAACCGAAATTGTCTTCCTTGATGAAATATGGAAAGCCGGTCCAGCAATTCTTAATACCCTACTGACCGCAATTAATGAAAGAAAATTCAGAAATGGCGATACAGAAGAGAAAATTCCAATGCGATTACTTGTAACAGCATCCAATGAGCTGCCTGAAGCAGATAACAGCCTGGAAGCTCTCTATGACAGAATGCTAATTCGTATCTGGTTGGACAAAATTCAAGAAAAAAAGAATTTCCGAGCGTTACTCACTAGCCACAAAAATGAAAATGATAACCCTGTCCCAGTAGACATTCAGATCACAAGTGAAGAATTTCATCAATGGCAAAAGGAGATTGATAAAGTAGTTCTACCAGATAGTTGTTTTGATATTATCTATCATCTACGCCAGCAACTTGATACGGCAGAACATTCACCTTACATTTCAGATCGACGCTGGAAGAAAGCCATTCATTTATTACAAGCCAGTGCTTTCTTTAATGGTAGAAAAGAGATATCCCCTATTGACTTAATATTGCTGAAAGATTGTTTGTGGCATGATCTTCACTCTTTTAAATTACTACCTCGGTACCTGAATACTATCATGACCGAACAGGCATATCAGCAAAGAGTATTATCTCAACAAATTGATTCGCTCTATCATCAATGGACTCAAGCCAGTCAGAATAAAAATGATCAACAAGCGTTAAAGCTGGAAAAACAAACTAGTCTGTTTGGACATAAAATACAATATTCGCTACCCGATCATATCAATGAAGAAAAATTAATTTTATTCCTACACACACCTCTTCATCTCCATGATATTAAAGTTAATTTCATTGAATTGGATAAAAAAGCGCTGAATAACTGGATAAACAAAGGCGGAGAACTATCAGCTCGTCTGAATGGTATTGGTTTCCCACAAAATATAGCAGCCGAAATTAATTCAACACACCAGCCAGAGATTTTTGATATCAGCCGTCGTTCATCCACGCTATATTTACCAGACCGCCAGCATCAGCAAAATGAAGAAAACAACGAGTGGCTGGAAAGATTGGAAAAAATTAATCAAGAAATCCATCGCCAACACCAATTGTTTAATCACCATCAACCATGTCTGTTTATTGAAAGTCATTGGCTTGCTACGATAGAGCAAAGCTTTATCCAGTTAGCCGATAAAATTAATCAATTGAAAATTAAAATGGGCAACTAATTAAATGATTAGTCTGACAACCCTTGATCTTTTACTATCAATAAATGAAGGAGAGATGATAGAAGAGATCATATTAACGCTTCTAGCTTCACCTCAGTTAGCTATCTTTTTTGAAAAATATCCTCGTTTGAAACGTGCGCTACTAAAAGATATCCCTGGTTGGAAACTCGATTTACAACAAAGGATTAAAGAAGCGCTCATTCCTGCAACTCTGGCAGAAGAATTTCAGTTATATCAACAATTGCTCTCTGCCAATACAAATCATTTTTACCTTAAGCTTCCCGATATTTTAGAAATTCTGAACCGAATTGAATCCCCTTTTAGTGAAGAAGCACAGAAACTCGCAACCAACACCATTGCTGATTCAAATACACTGCAAGCCCTATTTATTCAACAATGGAGGATGAGTTTGATCCTACAGACCACAACCTTCCATAAACAATTGCTGGAACAAGAAAAAGAGCAATTACTGGCAGAACTGCAACAAAGGCTGGCACTAAGCGGTAATCTTGATCCTATTTTTAGTGAAAATGATAGGGCGGCAGGGCGATTATGGGACATGAGTAAAAGTCAGTTAAATCATCTCCCAAATGATAAACAGTTATTGATTCGCTATAGCGAATTTCTTCGCCAACAGCCGGAACTGGAAAAATTAGCTCAATTACTCGGACGCAGCCAATCTGTAAAATCAAAACCACAGGAAAATCATTTTTTCGAACCATTTACCACAATCGAACGAACACCTGATACCGTTCCTGAACAGGTAAATGGAATCGGACAAAGTGATGATATTCTACGCCTACTGCCAATAGAATTGGCGATATTAGGAATTGAAGATCTGGAATATGAGTTTTATCGCAAATTAGTGGAAAAAAAACTCCTGACCTATCGATTACAAGGTGATAACTGGCAAGAAAAAACAACATTACGGCCAGTCACTCATTATAGCCAGGAAGAAAAACCTCGAGGACCATTTATTATTTGTGTAGATACTTCCGGTTCTATGGGGAGATTTAATGAAAAATGCGCCAAAGCTTTTTGTCTGGCACTGTTACGCATTGCTTTAGCTGATAATCGCAACTGTCATATCATGCTATTTACGACAGAAATTGTGCACTATGAACTATCCTCACCAGATGGTCTGGAGCAAGCTATTCGTTTTCTCAGCCAGACTTTCAAAGGAGGAACAGATCTCGCTTTCTGTCTGACAAGCACAATAGAAAAAATGAAAGAACAACGTTGGAAAGACGCTGATGCTGTTGTTATCTCAGATTTCATTGCCCAGCGCCTGCCGGACTCACTAATCCATCAGATAAAAAATCTGCAACTGCATCAGCAACACCGCTTCCATGCGGTCTCCATGTCCCAATATGGTAAGCCAGATATTATGCAGATATTCGATCATATCTGGCGCTTTGATACCGGACTTAAAAGTCGTTTACTGCGAAAATGGCGTCACTAATTGAATCAAAGCATATCTTCTACAGTTTCGCGTACTTCTGGTGACCAGATACTGCACTGAACCTGACCGATGTGCTTCATTTGCAGCAGTAACATCACTAAACGAGATTGACCAATACCACCACCAATCGATTGTGGCATGTCACCTTTGAGTAACGCCTGATGCCAATCATATTGTAAACGCTTTTCATCACCAGTCAGTGCTAACTGACGCTCCAGTGCTTCTGCATCAACACGGATGCCCATAGAAGAGATCTCAAACGCATCTTCCAAAACAGGGTTCCAGACAATGATGTCGCCGTTTAGACCAAAAAAACCATCGCAGTTTGGCGTCGTCCAGTCGTCATAATCAGGCGCACGCACATCATGAGATTGACCATCAGATAATTTCGCACCAATACCTATGAGGAAGACAGCACCCAATTCTTTAGCAATAGCACGTTCACGACCTTTTGCGTCCAGATCCGGATAACGGCTCAGAAGCGTTTCACTATGGACAAAGTGAATTTGATCTGGCAGGAACGGCGCCAGACCAAACTCTTTACTGACAGCTTTTTCTGTTTCTTTTATTGCTTCGTAAATTTTACCTACTGTCTGTTTAAGATAAGCAAGTGAGCGTTGCCCATCTCCCATCACTTTTTCCCAATCCCATTGATCAACATAAACAGAGTGGATTGGCGTTAAGCGATCCTCATCCGGACGCAATGCTTTCATGTGAGTATAAAGCCCTTGTTCAGGCTGAAAGCCAAAACGTCCCAGTGTCTTACGTTTCCATTTAGCCAATGAATGCACTACTTCGAAAGTTGAATCCGGTAAAGTTTTTACTTTTACCTGAACAGCTTTTTCATGACCAGACAAGTTGTCCTGAATACCATCTCCCAAACAACTTAGGATTGGCCCTTGTACTTCAATCAGACCCAGTTTGCTTTCCAGCAAACGGGAAAAGTAGGATTTCACGAAACTGATTTGTTGCTGCTTTTCAATAAACGACTTTTTCATAATGTTATTCTCTAATTTTTTAGGTAGCCCTGATGTCCTGTTGGAAACATTAAGCAATAAAACGATGGATAAATTCAATATACTTTAATAAAAATAGCCATTATGATTCATAAAATTCATTTTTAAGATGCAAAAAATGAAAATTCATTAAAAAATGGGGCTGAAAATGGCAGAAATTTATCAGATCGACAATTTAGACCGTGACATACTTCACGCCTTAATGGACAACGCACGTACACCTTATGCCGAACTAGCAAAGAAATTTGCGGTCAGCCCAGGAACAATTCACGTTCGTGTGGAAAAAATGAAGCAAGCGGGAATCATCACCGGCACCAGAGTAGATATCAGCACGAAACAACTTGGTTATGATGTGTGTTGCTTTATTGGCATTATTCTTAAAAGTGCTAAAGATTATCCATCAGCCCTGAAAAAACTAGACAACCTGGATGAAGTAGTTGAGGTTTACTACACAACAGGCCACTACAGCATCTTTATTAAAGTTATGTGCCGTTCAATTGAATCCCTTCAAGATGTACTTATCAACAAAATACAGACTATCGATGAAATTCAATCAACAGAAACCCTAATCTCCTTACAAAACCCGATCATGCGGACAATCAAGCCATAAAATAAAATTTGTTATAACCACATTATCCACAGGTAGATCCCAACAGATTCACAGCGTACAATAGCGGCTCTTGAAATCTGTTGGGATCACTATGGCCACTATTACCTTAATCAGCGGTAGCACAATGGGCAGTGCTGAATACGTAGCTGAACATATGGCTGAAATTTTGGAAGATGCAGGCTTCTCCACTGAAATGCTACATGGCCCCTCTTTAGATGAACTCCCTCAGGAAGGGATCTGGCTAGTCGTCACATCCACACATGGAGCAGGAGAATTGCCGGAAAATATACAACCATTGGCCGCAGAAATTTCTGAACAAAAACCTGATCTCCACAAGGTAACGTTTGGCGCTGTTGGCCTTGGTAGTTCTGAATACGATACTTTTTGCGGTGCAATAAGATCATTTGACCAATTATTAATAGAAAACGGAGCTAAACGCCTCGGTGATCGTCTGGAAATTGATATTCAACAACACGAGATCCCCGAAGATCCCGCGGAAGAATGGGTCAAAAATTGGGCAAAGCTACTCTAATAAGAACAAAAAAACAGCAAACGATTGTGGATAACTTATCTAAAAACCCGGGGTTAACCCGTAGTTATCCATAGTATAACTCTCTGACAATGATCGCCTTGTGAATAACCACCGATTTAGATCCCAGTTTATACCTTGTGGGATCACGGATCATTCACAACAAATGATCCTTTGCAGCTTTATGATCTTTCTAAGGAAAAATAACTTATCCACAAAAGATCATGATCCTAATAAAAGATCTAATAAACAGATCTTTAAATAAAAAAGATCTTCTTTTAATTACCGGTGATCTCACCTACTTGGTCTATCGCTAAAACTTGAGTAGAATTCTCTTCCCTAATGCAACACTGAGCATTCTTATAACAAAAGGTTCATCACCATGTTTTATCCAGAACAATTTGACGTCATCATTATCGGTGGTGGCCATGCCGGTACTGAAGCTGCTATGGCAGCCGCTCGTATGGGCCGTCAAACCTTATTACTGACCCACAATATTGACACTTTGGGCCAAATGTCATGTAACCCAGCTATTGGCGGGATCGGTAAAGGACATCTGGTTAAAGAAATTGATGCGCTTGGTGGTTTAATGGCTAAAGCCACTGATCAAGCGGGTATCCAATTTAGAACTTTGAATGCCAGTAAAGGGCCAGCAGTTCGTGCAACACGAGCTCAAGCGGATAGAGTTCTCTATCGCCAAGCTGTGCGCATGGCATTGGAGAATCAACCTAATCTGATGATTTTCCAACAACCTGTAGAAGATCTCATTGTTGAAAATGACACAGTTACTGGCGCAGTAACACGCATGGGGCTTAAATTCAGAGCCAAAGCTGTTGTTCTAACCGTAGGAACATTTCTTGACGGTAAGATCCACATTGGTCTGGAAAATTACAGTGGTGGAAGGGCTGGTGATCCTCCTGCAATTTCGTTGGCACAACGCTTACGTGAATTACCTTTACGTGTAAACAGATTAAAAACAGGAACGCCACCACGCATTGACGCCAGAACTATTGATTTTAGTCAGTTAACACAACAACTAGGTGATAACCCAACGCCGGTATTCTCTTTCCTTGGAAGTGTGAAGCAACATCCACAACAAATACCGTGCTACATCACTCATACGAATGAAAAAACTCACGATGTGATCCGAAATAATTTGGATCGTAGCCCAATGTATGCAGGGATCATTGAAGGGATCGGTCCACGCTACTGTCCTTCAATCGAAGATAAAGTGATGCGTTTCGCAGATCGTAACGCTCACCAGATTTTCCTTGAGCCGGAAGGACTGACTAGTAATGAAATCTATCCAAATGGTATTTCTACCAGCTTGCCATTTGACGTGCAGATGCAAATTGTTCACTCCATGAAAGGAATGGAAAATGCTTGCATTATTCGTCCTGGTTATGCAATAGAATACGATTTCTTCGATCCAAGAGATCTGAAACAAACACTAGAAAGTAAATTTATCCACGGTCTATTCTTTGCTGGGCAAATTAATGGCACCACGGGCTATGAAGAAGCTGCTGCTCAAGGACTCTTGGCTGGCCTTAACGCAGCTCGTCATGCTTCAGAAGAAGAAGGTTGGTTCCCTCGCCGTGATCAAGCTTATATTGGCGTTTTAGTTGACGATTTATGTACTTTAGGGACTAAAGAACCATACCGTATGTTTACTTCCCGAGCTGAGTATCGTTTGATGCTACGTGAAGATAATGCAGACCTGCGCTTAACAGAAAAAGGCCGTGAATTAGGGTTGGTAGATGATTCACGCTGGGAACATTATTGCCATAAAGTCGAAATGGTTGAACAGGAACGTCAGCGTTTACGTAATATTTGGATTCACCCTAATTCAAATAATCTTGATGACATAAACAATATATTGAAAATGCCATTGTCGAAAGAGGCTAATGGTGAAGATCTACTGCGTCGTCCTGAAATGAACTATGAACTTTTAACCTCATTACCCCTGTTTTCTCCGGGACTTGAAGAACCACAAGCTGCTGATCAGGTTGAAATTCAAGTCAAATACGAGGGATATATTGCACGCCAGCAAGAAGAAATCGAAAAGCAGCTACGTAATGAAAACACATCATTACCGGTTGATCTTGATTACCGTCAAATCAGTGGTCTTTCCAATGAAGTTGTCGCTAAACTCAATGATCATAAGCCAAGTTCAATTGGTCAGGCTTCTCGTATTTCAGGGGTAACACCTGCTGCAATTTCAATTTTACTTGTGTGGTTGAAAAAACAAGGATTATTGCGCCGCAGTGCCTGAGAGGATTTTAATTGTGCTTAACAAACTAGAATTGCTGCTGACCAAAGCAGGAATAGAGCTGTCACTACAGCAGAAGCAACAACTTGTAGCCTATGTTGACATGCTCAATAAGTGGAATAAAGCTTACAATCTCACATCAGTACGTGATCCGGAACAAATGTTGGTACGTCATATCGTGGACAGCATTGTTGTCAGTCCTTATTTGCAAGGTCATCGTTTTATCGATGTGGGAACAGGCCCGGGATTGCCTGGTATCCCGTTAGCTATTGTTCGTCCCGATTCTCACTTCACGTTATTGGATAGTTTAGGTAAAAGGGTGAGATTTTTGCGTCAGGTTCAGCATGAACTTAATTTGGTAAATATCGAACCAGTACAAAGTAGAGTTGAAGCATATTCTTCTGAGCCACCTTTTGATGGCGTAGTAAGCCGTGCTTTTGCGTCGTTACAAGATATGGTCTCTTGGTGCAGTCATTTGCCTAAGCCTATTCATGGGCGTTTCTACGCGCTTAAAGGTGTGCTTCCAGAAGAGGAACTGACTATGTTGCCTCTTGGAATTTCCGTTGATTCGGTTATTAAATTAGATGTTCCTGAACTGGAAGGGCAACGTCATTTGGTTATCCTTAAATCAAACTGATTTTGTTATTTGTCAATAAAGTTATAAATAATTAGTGATGTTGAGCACAATTGTACTGTAATCAGCATCATTAATTATGGTTTGCCTCGTTTCAGCTTTAATTTACCGAGTTATTACACAAAAATAACGTTATCTTGATATTAAGATAGTTGAACCTTTTAAAATCAAATAAAGCGTTTTTTCATCAGATTCACTTTTTTAACTAGCCAGAAATTAGCTAGGTGATTTAAGTCAATAATATAATCACGCTTTTGTATGAAATTAAATTAACGAATTGATTTTATTATTAATTTGTTTTATTTTTATTAACTGTGAATGTTAAAGATAATTAACAAATGAAAAATTTATGTGATTTAAGTCACGTTTAAGTCCGAAATGTATGAAATGATTAAAAACAAGAAATCAGTACAATCATTAGCTTGCAATCTGGCGCCAAAATAAAAAATTTAAATAATTGTTCACCTTTTCGCTACTTATGGATTGAATTCATTTTGGCGGCCCGTATAATTTGCACGTTTTTGTCACTTGACACTCTTAAGCAAAGGCAGTTTTATACAACATTTAGCAAAACCTGATATGCAAGACGTGCAAGGGGAGAAAACAAAAGTCATGTCTGTATCCCTTTACAGCGGTAAAATTGCACTGAAGCTGCTTTTTTTGCAGTTAATGACTTTTGTTGTTCTCAGTGTGGCTTTTTGTACCAAAAGTATAGAATGGGGCGCTTCTGCTTTTGCTGGTGGGCTAGCATGTTGGTTACCTAATGCCATATTTATGCTGTTTGCCAGTTTTCAAAAAGCAAAAGAAGAAGAGGTTCCTGTACGTATTGCATGGTCTTTCGCTGTTGGCGAAGGGTTGAAAGTTATTATTACAATAGCTGTGCTGGTTGTTGCTTTAGGCGTGTTTAAAGCGGCGTTTGCACCACTAGGTTTAACTTATTTAGCGGTGCTGATTGTGCAAATCATCGCACCTGCTGTGATAAACGGTTAGGTTTTCAACAATAAAAGGGTAAGAGGCATCATGTCTGCATCAGGAGAAGTTTCAACTGCAAGGGACTACATAGGCCACCACCTGAATAACCTTCAGTTGGACCTACGTACCTTTGAGTTGGTCGATCCCAACTCTGGTGGTTCTGCAACGTTCTGGACGTTGAACATTGACTCGCTTTTTTTCTCAGTCGTATTAGGGATCTTATTTCTGTATGTATTCAGAAAGGTTGCGGTTAATGCCACCAGTGGCGTACCTGGCAAACTTCAGACTGCTATAGAATTGATCATGGGTTTTGTTGATAACAGCGTTCGTGATATGTATCACGGGAAGAGCAAAGTTATTGCCCCTTTGGCACTGACAGTGTTCGTTTGGGTGTTATTAATGAACGTGATGGACTTATTGCCAATCGATTTTCTCCCTTATATCGGTGAGCATTTCTTTGGTTTACCGGCTCTGCGTGTCGTGCCAACAGCAGATGTCAGTATTACCTTGTCGATGGCTATTGGTGTCTTTGTCCTCATCCTCTACTACAGCATTAAGATGAAAGGGATTAGTGGTTTTACAAAGGAGCTGACTTTACAGCCTTTTAATCATCCGCTATTCATTCCAATTAACTTAATTCTGGAAGGAGTTAGCCTGCTTTCAAAACCGGTATCACTC
Organism: Photorhabdus hainanensis; assembly: GCF_018448965.1. NCBI lineage: Bacteria > Pseudomonadati > Pseudomonadota > Gammaproteobacteria > Enterobacterales > Morganellaceae > Photorhabdus > Photorhabdus hainanensis. Next base: position 18,345 of record NZ_RCWD01000029.1, read on the forward strand.
GGTCTGCGACTGTTTGGTAACATGTATGCGGGTGAATTGATCTTTATTCTTATAGCTGGTCTGTTACCGTGGTGGTCGCAGTGGTTACTCAGCCTGCCTTGGGCTATTTTCCACATACTGATTATTACGTTACAAGCCTTTATTTTCATGGTTCTGACGATTGTTTATCTGTCGATGGCGTCTGAAGAACATTAATTTTTTACCACAATAACTAACTGTGTTTTAACTGAAACAAACTGGAGACTGTCATGGAAAACCTGAATATGGATCTGCTGTACATGGCTGCCGCTGTAATGATGGGCCTAGCGGCAATCGGTGCTGCGATCGGTATCGGCATCCTCGGAGGTAAATTTTTGGAAGGCGCTGCTCGTCAGCCAGATTTAATCCCTCTTCTGCGTACACAGTTCTTTATCGTTATGGGTCTGGTTGACGCCATCCCAATGATTGCTGTGGGCCTTGGCTTGTACGTAATGTTTGCTGTCGCGTAGTTTGTGGAAATAATCTGAAACTACGTCAACTCATTAATTTTAAAAGAGGTATTGTGCTGTGAATATTAATGCAACAATCCTCGGCCAGGCCATTGCGTTTGTCTTGTTTGTTATGTTCTGTATGAAGTTCGTATGGCCACCGATCATGGCGGCCATAGAAAAACGTCAAAAAGAAATTGCTGACGGTTTATCTTCTGCAGAACGTGCCAAAAAGGACCTGGACTTAGCGCAAGCCAATGCGACCGACCAAATGAAGAAAGCGAAAGCGGAAGCTCAGGTCATCATTGAACAGGCTAATAAACAAAAAGCCCAGATCCTTGATGATGCAAAAGCGGAAGCTGAGCAGGAACGTAACAGAATCGTAACGCAAGCTCAGGCAGAAATTGATGCCGAACGTAAGCGTGCTCGGGAAGAGTTGCGTAAGCAGGTCGCTATGTTGGCTATCGCAGGTGCCGAGAAAATCATCGAACGTTCCGTGGATGAAGCTGCTAATAGCGACATCGTTGATAAACTGGTCGCTGAACTGTAAGGAGGGAGGGGCATGTCTGAATTCGCTACTGTAGCTCGCCCCTACGCCAAAGCAGCTTTTGACTTTGCTGTGGAAAAACAATCGCTTGAACAATGGCAGAATATGCTGGCGTTCACGGCTGAAGTGACTCGTAATGAGCAAGTTGGCGAGCTGCTTTCCGGTTCATTGGCATCGGAAACATTAGCTAATACCTTTATCGCAATTTGCGGTGAACAGGTCGATGAACATGCTCAGAACTTTATTCGTGTTATGGCAGAGAACGGTCGCTTACTGGCGTTACCGGAAGTTTTGCAGCAATTTATTCAATTGCGTGCATCACTTGAATCAACCGTTGATGTTGAAGTAATTTCTGCCGCCGAACTGAGAGAACAACAGCTGACTAAAATTGCTGTAGCGATGGAAAAACGTCTGTCACGCAAAGTTAAGCTGAATTGCAAAATTGATAAGTCTGTTATTGCTGGTGTGGTTGTCCGCGCAGGTGATTTGGTGATCGATGGTAGTATTCGTGGCCGTTTAGATCGCTTAACAGACGTCTTGCAGTCTTAAGGGGACTGGAGCATATGCAACTGAATTCCACCGAAATCAGCGAACTGATCAAGCAGCGCATTGCTCAGTTCAATGTAGTGAGTGAAGCTCACAATGAAGGTACGATTGTATCCGTTAACGACGGTATCATTCGTATTCACGGTTTAGCCGAAGTTATGCAGGGTGAGATGATCGCACTGCCTGGCAATCGTTATGCAATCGCATTGAACTTGGAGCGTGACTCCGTAGGTGCGGTTGTGATGGGCCCGTATGCTGACTTAGCAGAAGGTATGAAGGTTAAATGTACTGGCCGTATTCTTGAAGTACCTGTTGGTCGTGGCCTGCTTGGTCGTGTAGTAAACACGTTGGGTGAGCCAATTGATGGTAAAGGCCCTGTTGAGCATGATGGTTTCTCTGCTGTTGAAATGATTGCTCCAGGTGTTATCGACCGTCAATCTGTTGATCAGCCGGTACAAACTGGTTATAAATCCGTTGATGCTATGATCCCTATTGGTCGTGGTCAACGTGAACTGATTATCGGTGACCGTCAGACGGGTAAAACAGCACTGGCTATTGACGCAATCATTAACCAGCGTGACTCAGGCATAAAATGTGTCTATGTCGCGGTTGGTCAGAAAGCTTCTACTATCGCGAACGTTGTTCGTAAGTTAGAGGAGCATGGTGCTCTTGCCAATACTATTGTGGTTGTTGCGACTGCTTCAGAATCTGCGGCATTACAATACCTGGCGCCATATTCGGGTTGTGCAATGGGCGAATACTTCCGTGATCGCGGTGAAGATGCGCTGATTGTTTACGATGATTTGTCTAAGCAGGCTGTAGCTTATCGTCAAATTTCTCTGTTGCTCCGTCGTCCGCCAGGACGTGAAGCATTCCCAGGTGACGTTTTCTATCTGCACTCTCGTTTGCTGGAACGTGCGGCACGTGTTAATGCTGAATATGTGGAAAAATTCACCAATGGTGAAGTGAAAGGTAAAACCGGTTCTCTGACGGCCCTGCCTATCATTGAAACTCAGGCAGGCGACGTATCAGCATTCGTACCGACAAACGTTATTTCAATTACTGATGGTCAGATTTTCTTGGAATCTAGTTTGTTCAATGCGGGTATTCGTCCAGCAGTTAACCCAGGGATTTCCGTATCCCGTGTGGGTGGCGCTGCTCAGACTAAAATCGTTAAGAAATTGTCTGGGGGCATTCGTACTGCTCTGGCTCAATATCGTGAACTGGCAGCATTTTCTCAGTTTGCTTCCGACCTTGATGATGCAACCCGTAAGCAGTTGGATCATGGTCAAAAAGTAACTGAATTGCTGAAACAGAAACAATATGCCCCAATGTCTGTTGCACAGCAGTCGTTGTCTCTGTTTTCTGCGGAACGTGGTTATCTGGAAGATATCGAAATTGCTAAGGTTATTGATTTCGAATCTGCGTTGCTTGCATATGCCAACCGTGAACATGCTGATCTTCTAAAAGAGATTGACCAGTCTGGTGGTTACAATGAAGAGATCGAAGCAAAGCTAAAAGCTCTGCTGGATTCCTTCAAGGCAACTCAGTCCTGGTAACACTATTCGGCCCGGTTTAATTAAACATGGGCCGTCTGGTTAATGAGGAGAATCAGGAATGGCCGGCGCAAAAGAGATACGTACCAAGATCGCCAGCGTGCAAAACACGCAAAAAATCACTAAAGCGATGGAGATGGTTGCAGCGTCCAAAATGCGTAAAACGCAGGATCGCATGGCGGCCAGCCGTCCTTATGCAGAAACCATACGCAATGTGATTGGTCACCTTGCGTTAGGTAATCTGGAATATAAACATCCATACCTTGAAGAACGTGAAACCAAACGTGTTGGGTATCTGGTTGTTTCTACCGATCGTGGCTTGTGCGGTGGTTTGAACACTAATCTGTTCAAAAAACTGCTTTCAGAAATGAAAGATTGGTCTGATAAAGGTGTCCAGTGTGATCTGGCGCTTATCGGCTCTAAGGCTACCTCTTTCTTTGCTTCTGTTGGGGGCAACGTTGTTGCTCAGGTAACAGGCATGGGAGATAACCCTTCACTATCCGAATTGATCGGGCCAGTGAATATCATGCTGCGGGCATACGATGAGGGGCGTCTGGATAAATTGTATGTGGTGACAAACAAGTTCATCAATACAATGTCCCAGGAACCGACTATTACTCAGTTATTACCTCTGCCTGCCGGAGATGATGAGACACTGAAGAAGAAATCCTGGGATTATTTATACGAACCTGATCCTAAGGCGTTGCTGGATATATTGCTGCGTCGTTATGTAGAATCGCAGGTTTATCAGGGCGTCGTTGAAAACCTGGCTAGTGAACAGGCCGCACGAATGGTGGCGATGAAAGCCGCAACTGATAATGGTGGCAGCCTGATCAAAGAGTTGCAGTTGGTTTATAACAAAGCTCGTCAGGCCAGCATAACTCAGGAGCTGACCGAGATTGTCTCGGGCGCTTCCGCGGTTTAACAGCTAGGTTTATGAATTACGTAGAGGATTCAAGATGGCTACTGGAAAGATTATCCAGGTAATCGGCGCCGTGGTGGACGTCGAATTCCCTCAAGATACCGTACCAAAAGTATACGATGCTCTTGAGGTTCAAAACGGCGAAGCTAAGCTGGTGCTGGAAGTTCAGCAGCAGTTGGGCGGCGGCGTTGTTCGTTGTATTGCAATGGGTACTTCTGATGGCTTAAGCCGTGGTTTAAGTGTCACTGATTTAGGCCACCCAATTGAAGTTCCGGTTGGTAAAGCGACATTGGGTCGTATCATGAACGTATTGGGTGAACCAATCGACATGAAAGGCGATATCGGTGAAGAAGAGCGTTGGGCCATTCATCGTCCGGCTCCAAGCTATGAAGAGTTATCTAACTCTCAAGAACTACTGGAAACCGGTATTAAGGTAATGGACCTAATTTGCCCATTCGCTAAGGGTGGTAAAGTTGGTCTGTTTGGTGGTGCGGGTGTAGGTAAAACCGTAAACATGATGGAGTTGATCCGTAACATTGCTATTGAGCATTCGGGTTACTCTGTATTTGCCGGTGTAGGTGAGCGTACCCGTGAAGGTAACGACTTCTACCACGAAATGACGGACTCTAACGTACTGGATAAAGTATCTCTGGTATATGGTCAGATGAACGAGCCGCCAGGAAACCGTCTGCGTGTTGCGTTGACTGGTCTGACAATGGCTGAAAAGTTCCGTGATGAAGGCCGCGATGTTCTGCTATTTGTTGATAACATCTATCGTTATACTTTGGCAGGTACTGAAGTATCCGCACTGCTTGGTCGTATGCCATCTGCGGTAGGTTATCAGCCAACTCTGGCGGAAGAAATGGGTGTTCTGCAAGAACGTATTACTTCTACCAAAACCGGCTCTATTACCTCCGTACAGGCAGTTTATGTACCTGCGGATGACTTAACTGACCCATCTCCGGCGACGACTTTCGCCCACTTGGACGCGACCGTAGTACTTAGCCGCCAGATCGCTTCTTTGGGTATTTACCCTGCGGTTGATCCGTTGGATTCGACCAGCCGTCAGCTCGATCCACTGGTTGTTGGTCAAGAGCACTATAACGTTGCTCGCGGCGTTCAGTCTATCCTGCAACGTTATCAGGAACTGAAAGATATTATCGCTATCTTGGGTATGGATGAACTGTCAGAAGACGATAAGCTGGTAGTTGCGCGTGCTCGTAAGATCCAGCGCTTCCTGTCTCAGCCATTCTTCGTTGCAGAGGTCTTTACAGGTTCACCAGGTAAATTCGTTTCCTTGAAAGACACTATCCGTGGCTTTAAAGGTATCTTAGACGGCGACTATGACCACTTGCCAGAACAGGCGTTCTACATGGTTGGCACCATCGAAGAAGCTGTGGAAAAAGCGAAGAAACTTTAATACGGCTGACCGGAGGTTGACATGGCTGCGATGACTTACCATCTGAATGTTGTCAGTGCTGAGAACCAGATGTTTGAAGGTTTGGTGCAGAAAATTCAGGTGACAGGTAGTGAAGGTGAGCTGGGTATTTACCCGGGACATGCTCCGCTACTGACTGCCATAAAACCTGGCATGGTACGTATTGTTAAGCAGTTCGGTGAAGAAGAGGTCATTTACCTTTCTGGTGGTATCCTTGAGGTACAACCGAGCGGCGTTATCGTGCTGGCTGACACTGCGATCCGTGGTAAAGATTTGGATGAAGCTAAGGCGTTGGAATCTAAGCGTAAAGCTGAAGAACACATCCGTAATTCTCACGGTGATGTTGACTATGCTCAGGCATCTGCTGAATTGTCTAAAGCGATTGCAAAACTTCGTGTAATCGAATTAACAAAAAAAGCGATGTAATACAGGCGGTTAAATAAAAAAGCCAGTTGGTGAAAACTAACTGGCTTTTTTGTATTGCGAAATATGTAGTAATTTATCTTACAAACAGGTTTACTTTTCTATCTTAAATTGGAGTTATCGGGTTTCTTATGTCTAACAGTGCAAAAAGTGTTGTGATCCTTGCCGCGGGTAAAGGAACCCGCATGTACTCTGATCTCCCTAAAGTGTTGCACTTGCTGGCCGGTAAACCGATGGTTCAGCATGTGATTGATACTGCAATGGCATTGGGCGCTGAAAATGTTCACCTAGTTTATGGACATGGTGGTGACCTGATGAAGCAAACCCTTTCTGATCAGACACTGAATTGGGTATTACAAGCAGAGCAATTAGGGACTGGCCATGCAATGCAGCAGGCAGCACCACATTTCGCTGATGATGAAGATATTTTAATATTGTATGGCGACGTACCTCTTATTGGTGCGGATACTCTTGAACGCTTACTGGCGGTTAAACCTGAGGGTGGTATAGGTTTATTGACAGCAATTTTGGATAATCCAACAGGTTATGGTCGTATTATTCGTGAAAACGGGGAAGTAACTGGCATCATTGAGCAAAAAGACGCAACTGAAGATCAACGTAAAATCAATGAAATAAATACAGGAATTTTGGTTGCTAATGGTGGTGATTTAAAACGTTGGTTGTCCCAGTTAGATAACAACAATGTTCAGGGTGAATATTACCTGACCGATGTGATTGCGCTAGCTTATAAAGAAGGCAGAAAAATTGAAGCGGTGCACCCAACTCGCTTGAGTGAAATGGAAGGTGTAAATAACCGCCTTCAACTTTCTGTTCTTGAGCGCATTTATCAATCTGAGCAAGCGGAACAATTATTACTAGCGGGTGTTATGTTGTTGGATCCTGCTCGTTTTGATTTACGTGGCACACTAATTCACGGCCATGATGTGGTTATTGATACTAATGTCATCATTGAGGGTAATGTAACCCTTGGTAATAACGTACAGATTGGTACCGGTTGTGTATTAAAGAATTGCATCATTGGTGATGATTCTACTATTAGCCCTTATACAATTGTTGAAGATTCTGAAATGGAAATGGGTTGTACTGTTGGGCCTTTTGCTCGTTTGCGTCCCGGTTCTAAGCTCGCTGAAAAAGCCCATGTAGGGAATTTCGTTGAGATGAAGAAATCTTATCTAGGTAAAGGTTCTAAAGCTGGACATTTGACTTATCTTGGCGACGCAGACATTGGTCGTGATGTAAATATTGGTGCAGGTACTATTACCTGTAACTACGACGGCGCTAATAAATTCAAAACCATTATTGGTGACGATGTTTTTGTTGGTTCCGATACTCAGCTTGTTGCTCCAGTGACTGTTGCTAAAGGCGCTACAATCGGAGCAGGGACAACAGTGACAAAAAACATAGCTGAAAATGAACTAGTAGTAAGTAGAACCAAACAAACACATATTCAGGGGTGGAAACGCCCTGTGAAGGAAAAAAAATAAAATAATAATCCCCACTCTACAGGCTCGGGGACCGGAAAAACCGGAAAACAATCAGGCTCTTGACATATAAAGGGCTTTCATCAGCCCTATTTTTAGGAATAAAACTGATGTGTGGAATTGTTGGTGCAGTAGCACAACGAGATATTGCAGAAATCCTGATTGAAGGATTGCGTCGTTTGGAATACCGTGGTTACGACTCCGCCGGCTTAGCGGTTGTTGATAACGAAAAAAATATGCTCCGTCTGCGAGAAGTCGGCAAGGTACAAGTACTTGCTGATAAAGTTGATAAGCAGCCGGTCCTTGGTGGGACAGGTATTGCTCATACCCGCTGGGCTACACACGGTGAACCAAACGAGAAAAATGCTCACCCGCATATATCTGATTATATTGCCGTTGTTCACAACGGTATTATTGAAAACTATGAAGAGTTGCGAGTTCAATTAATTGAACTCGGTTATCAATTTATCTCGGATACTGATACAGAAGTTATTGCCCACCTTGTTCATTGGGAACAAAAACAGGGTGGTACTTTGTTAGAAGCTATTCAACGAGTTATTCCTCGGCTGCGAGGTGCCTATGGCGCAGTCATCATGGATAGCCGTGATCCTGGAACAATAATTGCTGCAAGATCGGGTAGTCCTTTGGTTATAGGCTTGGGTGTTGGAGAAAACTTTCTGGCGTCTGATCAGTTGGCGCTATTGCCTGTTACTCGTCGTTTTATCTTCCTTGAGGAAGGGGATATTGCTGAAGTAACTCGTCGTACTGTGCGCATTTTTGATGCTCAGGGTAAACCGGTTGAGCGGGAACAGATTGAATCCAATATTCAGTATGATGCTGGTGACAAAGGTGTCTACCGTCATTACATGCAAAAAGAGATCTATGAACAGCCAATGGCAATTAAAAGCACTTTGGAAAGACGCTTGAGTCATGGGCAGGTAGATCTATCTGAACTTGGTCCTAACGCAGCTAAATTATTATCTCAAGTAGAGCATATTCAGATAGTTGCTTGTGGTACATCCTATAACGCAGGTATGGTTTCCCGTTATTGGTTTGAAGCATTGGCAGGTATTCCTTGTGATGTGGAAATTGCTTCTGAATTCCGTTACCGCAAATCAGCACGCCGTTCAGGAAGCTTACTGATCACCTTGTCTCAATCGGGTGAAACCGCAGATACATTAGCAGCGCTGCGTTTATCCAAAGAACTTGGATATCTCACATCATTGACTGTCTGTAACGTAGCGGGTTCTTCTTTAGTGCGTGAGTCTGATTTTGCTCTGATGACCAAAGCCGGTGCAGAAATTGGCGTTGCTTCAACTAAGGCGTTTACAACTCAGCTGACAGTATTACTGATGCTGGTGGCCTACCTTGGACGCTTGAAAGGTGTTGATGCAGAGCAGGAGCAAGAAATTGTCCATGCATTACATGCACTGCCAAGCCGTATCGAAAGTATGCTGTCGAAGGATAAAATTATCGAAGCGTTGGCGGAAGATTTTTCTGACAAACACCATGCTTTGTTCCTTGGCCGTGGTGATCAATATCCGATTGCGGTTGAAGGCGCTCTAAAATTAAAAGAGATTTCTTATATTCATGCTGAGGCTTATGCTGCTGGTGAATTAAAACATGGTCCACTGGCACTGATTGATGCAGATATGCCGGTTATCATTGTAGCTCCGAACAATGAACTGCTAGAAAAACTGAAATCTAATATCGAAGAAGTCCGTGCCCGTGGTGGATTGCTATATGTGTTTGCTGATCAGGACGCGGGTTTTACCGATAGTGAAGGAATGAAGATTATTCCGTTGCCACATGTTGAAGAGTTGACTGCACCAATATTTTATACCGTGCCACTGCAACTGCTTTCCTATCATGTTGCTCTGATTAAAGGAACTGATGTTGATCAGCCTCGTAATTTGGCTAAATCAGTGACCGTAGAATAATCGTTTTATAATAAGAAATTGAAATAAGCCTCTGTACATTAAAAATACAGAGGCTTTTTTTGAACTGAGAAAATTTATCATTATTTTCTTACCGATAAAAATAAATCACGCCATTGTAATGTTATATTATTACAATATGGTGAAATTATGAAACCAGATATCCATCCAAACTACCGGGTAGTTGTATTTCACGATACCAGTGCTAATGCTTATTTCACAACTGGCTCCACGATTCGCACAGAACGGACAATTACCTTGAATGGGGAAGAGTATCCATATGTCACTGTTGATGTGTCATCGGAATCACACCCTTTCTATACGGGTAAGCAGAAAACTTTATCTCAGGAAGGAAGTATTGCGCGATTCCAGAAAAAATTCGGGCGTTTTATTGGTAATAAATAAATTGAGAGATTATAAAAATGCAGGTGTTAAGTTCACTTAAAACAGCAAAAACTCGCCATCCGGATTGCAAAATCGTAAGCCGTTGTGGTCGATTATATGTTATTTGTAAATCTAATCCGCGTTTTAAGGCAGTTCAAGGGAAGAAAAAGAAACGCTGATGCTCAATTACTAATGGTAGAACTCGCAGCTTATAACTGCGGGTTTATTGTCCATATTTAATTTTACTTCTGATTATCTTGAAAATAACTGACCTAAACTTTGTTTGGGAATGAAGTTAGCGTAATTAAGTTTAAGAGGCGGATTCGACTAATAATTACAATTTAGTAAATTCACGGCCTGAAAAACAGGCCGTTCTTATTTTATTCTGGTTTTTCAGGCCAGTTAATATCTGGCGCTGATGAAATGTCAATACGACTCAGCAATACTAAATATTTTTTCCAATCTATCAACAATAGCTTTTCTTTTTCTGAAGCTAGCTCAGTATCTACGCCATGTTGTAGCAATGTAACTGTTTCATTTGCTTGTCGTAATAGTGCTACCTGCTGATTTTCTGCCTGTTTAATCTGGTTATCCTTTATAACATCTTTGTCAGTTACCCACTGTTTACCATCCCATTTATCAAAATCAGTGGCAGGTTGTTTGAATGTCAGAGATTCTGGTAGTTCACCTAACTCTGTAATTTCATATTGTGCTAGGGTTTGCGTGTTATAAACTATTTTTCCTCGGTGATCAGGTACTATTTGCCAACAACTTTTATCTTCACTGCGGCAAATAGCCATATCATCAGAATCTGGAAGTTCTGGTGCATCTGGATAGGAATTGGCAGGAAGTCCCACTCCTTCCATTAGATATTCTGGTCTAACGCCAATAAATTCTCTGGAATAAGGCTCCGCATGGTAGATTATCAACCAACCAGCCTTGGTTGATAATCTGTTATTTCCCAATATTGCGATTTCTGGTTCTAGGGAATATTTTTGTTTCTGTGTTGTCATTACGCTGCTCTCACTATGTAGTTAAATGCGATATTACGGGGACGTACTCTAAATGTAGATAATGAAACTGCACCAGTAGGATTTAATGGGGTCGAAAAATATTGGCCGCTCCCGAATTCTGCTTCCTCAAAATCACTAGCCATAATTTCTGATGGATAACTACTTGAAAAACGATTAATAGGAGGGGATACCAGTAGTCCTATATTTTCAGAGGATGCATAGGTGTAAAGATTAGGTAACTTTGTTGAATTCTGATGAGATAATATCTCCCGCCCAGAATCAATACTTCTCCCATTATCCCAACCTCGAATAAATTCACCACGTAAATCAGGGAGTGTGCCAGAGGGATATGCTTCTCCTAATTTAGGGTATACAGATTTGTCAAACTGCTGACCACTACAAATAAGATAACCTACTGGTGCGGTTGGCTTAGACCACGGTAGCGGAATACCAATCAGAATATCATCCTCTGTTAATATTTTACGTTTCCCCCTGAAGTTACCACTTTCATCGAAAGCGTAAGTAGAAATGCTAAATGCTTCTGAATAACCCCCATATCCGAAAGAAAGCCCGCGAGCGTGCTGAGAGTTATCAAATCTAGGGTGAGCTATATGAATTGCTAATGCCCCCAGATTATCAATTCCATTAGGTCTCAAAAATCCCGAATGGCCCAAATGACGTGAATTAGGATCATCATAATAGTTTGCAGTTTTAGCTAATATATAACCTGATGTTTTTGTATCCGTATTTAACTGAATAAATCGACTGTCAGACTCTGATTTAGAATAATGCTCATTCGCTATTGCAACATAGCCGTTCTTTCGAGGGAGTTGAACAACATTTATATTTGAGGAATCAGATTCACGATATCCTATTGCACAAAAAGAATCTGCTTCATGAGAAGTGGTTTCTATGAAGACATATCGACCATCGCTCTTTGTTAGTGACAAGTTGGAATAATTTCCACCTGTTTTAATATTGTGATTGCCTGATATGAGTGATTCAGTTGAGTCTTTAGGAAGAGCATTTTTCGCCAAATTCACCGTTTCCACCAAACCAAGGTTTTTAAAAACTCGCTAATCCGTGATAGTTTCTATAATAATAGTCTCATATTGGTATTAGATAGGGTTACATATGGCAAAGATTGGCTATGTTAGGGTGTCAACAAATGACCAAAACAGTGATTTGCAACGAAACGCATTGATAAGTATAAATTGTGAGCAAATTTTTGAGGATAAAATTAGCGGAAAAACATCCAACAGACCAGGTTTAAAGCGAGCTTTAAAACAACTTAAAAAAGGTGACACTCTAGTTGTTTGGAAACTGGATAGATTGGGGCGTAGCGTAAAAAATATGGTAACTTTAATTTCTGATTTGAGTGAACGCGGTATTCATTTTCAAAGCTTGACTGATAGCATTGATACCAGCACTTCTATGGGGAGATTTTTCTTTCATGTTATGAGTGCACTGGCTGAGATGGAACGGGAATTAATCGTTGAAAGAACAAATGCAGGATTAATAGCTGCTCGTGCCCAAGGGAGAATTGGTGGTAGACCAGTGTCACTTTCATTCATTGAACAACAACAAGCAGCGAGATTGTTGGCAAAAGGCCACACACGGAAACAGTTATCATTAATTTACAACACATCGTTATCCACAATATATAAATATTTCCCAGTAAATAAAGCAAATTGTCGATCAAACTAGTATTTAAAGTGCGGCTAGTTGAACGTTTAATTTTGTATTCGTAATACCCAAGTAATTGGTTCTTAATTTATGCAAAATATATCAAGTTTATTTATCTATGCAAAAAACTTCCGCCGCACTATACATACTATAAAGGAACAACAGAATAAGTTAACAATTAGCTATTACTGGCAAGAGAACTTATTGTGTATAAAATCCACTGCATCTGGAGGTTTTTGGGTAACGAATTGCCATCAGAATAGAATTTACATATCTAAGTAAGTTAATTTATTTACACTTGAGAAGTGTGTTAGTACCTAGAAATCACTAGGTAAACGCGACCAATAAAGTTGATCTCATTAATTGCACAATCAAAAGTTACGTCGTTATCACAAACCCGGATCTTACTAACTGGGATTTTTGTGATTTTTTTAATGCTATGCATACCTTCAATATCAATTAACCATAAACCATCCTGAACATCAGGTTCTTCTGTATCTAGCAAATACCAAGCGTTATTGTTATCTACAATCAGAGGCTTTTTTATTTCTTTAGCAATAAGTTGATTATCTAAGATCACTGGGTAGTCATCGTTCAGCTTTCCACCAATCAATTTAACGCGTTGTATTGTCGGAACAATAATGTTTTCTAAAGATCCCTTTTTCTTTTCTCCATCAGGGAACATTTCTCCTTGTCCTGTGCTTAGCCATAACAATGAAGCATTGGTTTCAAGGTTACATTGGATAACCCAGTCTGCTGGAAAACTGTCCCTTAAATAACGGTTCGCCATTGTACTTTTAGACACACCTAAATGGTCGCTCAATGCTTGACGTGATTTAAACCCATATGCACTAACAAGGCGTTCGATAGCTTGTTTTCCTCCACTATCTACACCCATTTTTATCTCAGTTATGTTTTTTTTCATTGAAAGTACAGTTTAGTGAGTTTGCCGTCTCCACAAAGCCCTCTGATTAAGAGCTATAGTGATCCCAAATAAATTTATTAGATCCGATAAGGGATATTGCATCATAGGCATATAAATTTCAATCTATATACTTTGTGAAACTATATCATCTAAATAAAAAGAAAAAATCTTCTAAGCAATAAAATAAGAAAAATTTATTAATTACAACGAATTGTGATCGAAAAGAAACCTTTTTAATCATTAATTATTTCAGTAAAAACAATAATTAATATATTAACACTATCAAATATAGTTCCCAAAAAAGATAAAAAACCACTTTAAATTTTTCTAATCAAAGTGTACTGTTCTTATATACAGTTATGTTATGCGGAGGTAAGTTTGTCAGTGGACTTTCTTATGGAATCAGTAATAGCGCAACGTATTAATTTTATAGCTAGAATGGCAACGAGCTGTGAATGTAATCATGCTGAGGATAAAGAACTTGCTTTGGTTTGGATTGCTGAGTTGTCGACACCACTTGCAAAACAACTTATTAACTACCACGAAACGCTTGAAGAATAAATGCGGTAGATAAATGTGGAAATTCTGTATGATAAATAATCTAAAGTTTCTAAGTTGATTATGATTGCATTGGAAAATGAGCTGAAAAATAGATTTTCCCTATGAATTCAGCAAATTTTGGAAAATATGATTAATTATTAAATTAGCCACTGAAAAGTGGCTTCTTGCTTCTCATTTGTACTGTTTCCTTAACAATATTGTTTCACTGGTTCTCTCCCACTATTCAGCGCACCATAACACTTTAACTTAACAATATTGACTAAATTAGAGAGGGTATACCTAATGAAAATAATTGCACAGCAGAATGATACTGTTGATGCTTTATGCTGGCGTCATTATGGTCGGACTCAAGGCATGACAGAACAGGTACTGTTAGTTAACCCAGGTTTGGCTGAATACGGTGTAATCCTGCCACATGGCACCGAAGTTGAGATGCCGGAAATTATGACAGCTACAACGAAACCTATTTTGCAACTATGGGATTAAATATATCCATACTAAGCTGATGTTTTTTTAAACAGAATTATCACTCTATATCAGGAAATTAAACTTATCTATTCTTCTGGGTAGATAAATAAGCAGTTGAACTGGAACATTATACTTAATATATAGTCAAGCAACACAAATCTGAATTTTTTGAACTATTTGAGTCAAGCTTTAATAAAATAGCACAGATTACATAAAGGCCCTTCTCGGTTGCGAGAAGGGCTTTTTAATTTATGTTGTTACATTTTCTATTTTCAAGAAACTTGTTTTGTCTTTCTTACAATTCCTCTTTGATGTTGGCAACTGCCTTTGCTGGCATTCTTTCATACATAAACCCACAACCACCAAATGGCATTTTTCCAAACATGGATACACAACTAACAGAACTTTTGCGCTTATTGCGTAATCTGATCAGAACTGGTGTTGTTACCGAGGTAGATACCAACCGGGGAGTGTGCCGGATTGCAACAGGCAATCTCGAAACTGACTGGCGGCCTTGGTTGACAATGCGAGCAGGTAATTCCCGAACTTGGTGGGCTCCCAGCCGTGGTGAGCAAGTTTTGCTATTATCTGTTGGCGGTGAATTGACCACCTCCTTTGTATTGCCGGCTGTTTATTCTGATCAATTTCCAGAACCATCGACTCTTTTTACAGAAGCTGGCCATATTGATTTTCCTGATGATGGATTACAAGCCATTTATTCTGATCAATCTGCGGCACCATCGGGTCGTTCTGAACAAGCTGTTCATATTGTTTTCCCTGATGGGGCAGTAATGGAGTATGAGCCGAAATTAGGTGCTTTAACGGTAACAGGTATTAAGACTGCCAATGTGAAAGCTGCAAATTCCATAACACTTGAGGCAACGAATATAACACTAAAGGCATACAACAAAATTGGATTGGAGTCGTTCAACGAAATTGGGATAAGTGGATACAACAAAGTTGGATTAGAGTCGTTCAACAAAATTGGATTGGATTCAAAAAACGAAATTGGACTAGAAGCGCTTAATAAAATTGGATTGGACTCAAAAAACGAGATTGGACTCAAAGCAGGAAAAGAAATGGGTCTGAAAGCGTCAAAAATTAAATTGGAAGGTGATGTTGAAAACACAGGTGGAAAACTCAGTTCTAACGGCGTAACCCTACATTCGCACCAGCACACCGGCGTCATGGCAGGCGGTGCGACAACAGGAGGTCCAGTATAATGATGTACCTTGGAATGAATCGACAAACCGGTCGTAGCCTGACGGATCTGGATCATGTACGCCAGTCTGTCAGCGACATCTTACTAACCCCTGTTGGTAGTCGTTTGGAACGGCGCACTTATGGCTCTCTGTTACCCGAATTAATTGACTGGCCACAGAATGCGGCTCTACGCCTGCAAATTATGGCGGCCACCTATACAGCTATTAGCCGCTGGGAACCACGAATTAATCTGACAGCTATCACCATAAATACCCAACAAGACGGCAAAATGACAGTAGATATATCTGGTCATTATCAGCTGTCCCCTGGGGGGTTTTCTCTATCAATCCCTGTGAGGTAAAACAATGCCGACCATTGATCTAAGCCAGTTGCCGCCACCTGATGTAGTCGAGCCGCTAGATTATGAAAGCCTGTTGGCTGAACGTAAAGCCAAATTAATATCTCTTTATCCTGAAGAACAACGGGATGCTATTACTCGAACATTGGAATTGGAATCCGAACCTCTGGTTAAGTTACTTGAGGAAAACGCTTACCGGGAATTGATATTGCGCCAACGGGTTAATGAAGCTGCCCGTGCAGTAATGTTGGCCTATGCAACCAATCGCGATTTGGACCAATTAGGAGCGAACTATAACGTTACCCGGGCCGTTATGGAGCCTGATAGTACCTTCCGTGATCGTATCCAAAGAGCCTTTGAAGGGTTAAGTGTTGCAGGGCCGATTGGTGCGTATGAATATCATGCTCTTAAAGTTAATGAAGGTATTCATGCTAATAGAAATGAATACAAAGGTGAATATCAAACTGTTTCGGATGTTTCCGTCATCAGCCCATCACCAGCCAATGTGACTGTGACTATTTTGTCGCGGAAATGGAAATGGGAAAAAGATAAAGAAGACGAAGAAGATAAAGAGCACAAAGGTGTAGCTTCACAAGAGTTACTGGATAAAGTGATTGCGGCACTTAATGACGAAAACGTCAGACCAGTTGCCGATCGGGTAAAAGTGCAGTCAGCCAACATAGTGGAATATCAAATTGATGCTGTGCTTTATCTCTACCCGACACCTGAATCTGAACCTATCCGTAAATTGGCTCAACAAAATATGGATAAGTACGTGCTAGATCAACATAAATTGGGGAGAGATATTCGGTTATCTGCCATTTATGCTGCGTTGCATGTCGCAGGAGTACAGCAGGTAGAGCTGAGAGCTCCAACTAAAGACATAACTCTGTGTAAAGATCAAGCTCCTTATTGTACTGGCGCAAAACTGGAAATAGGGAAAACACAAACTGCTGATTGTTCCAAACCAAATCCAGGTTTGATAGTGGGAGGTTCTGATGAATGACCGCCTGTTACCAACAGGTTCTACGGTTTTGGAGCTGGCTGCTGCTAAGGCATGTTCGCAATTGCAGAATATTCCAGTACCGCTCCGCCAACTCTGGAATCCTGATACTTGCCCTGAGGAGTTATTACCCTATCTGGCGTGGGCGTGGTCGGTTGATCGCTGGGACGAAAAGTGGTCGGTAAGCACTAAGCGTGACGTGATAAAAAACTCGCTGTTTCTGCACAAACATAAGGGAACCATTGGCGCCGTCCGTCGTGTAGTAGAACCGCTTGGCTATCTCATTCAAATAAAGGAATGGTGGCTGAACAACGAAACACCGGGCACATTCCGGTTAGCGATAGGGGTACAGGAAAACGGGATCACCGAAGAAACTTTTTTAGAGCTGGAACGGCTAATTTCTGATGCCAAGCCTGTAAGTCGTCATTTGATAGGTTTGTCAATCAATCTGGATGTTAAAGGCGAATTTTATTGCGCTGCGACAGGTTATAGTGGAGATGACCTCACTGTTTACCAATATCTCCCTGACGTCATCACAACTAGCGACAATGCTCCTTTAGGGGTAGCAATTCATTTGATCGAGACAGATACATTGAGGGTTTCACCATGAAATACTTTGCAATTTTAACTAACCTGGGAGCGGCGAAACTGGCGAACGCCGCTGCTTTGGGGACAAAAGTCGATATTACTCACATGGCTGTTGGTGACGGTGGCGGTAAATTACCAGATCCTGACGTCAATCAGACAAAATTAGTTAATGAAAAGCGTCGTGCTGCAATTAATACATTAGGCGTTGATCCGGTAAACACCAACCAAATTATTGCTGAACAAATTATCCCTGAAAGTGAGGGTGGTTGGTGGATGCGTGAAATTGGTCTGTTTGACAGTGAAGGTAACTTGATTGCAGTAGCAAACTGCCCGGAAACCTATAAACCACAATTACAGGAAGGTTCGGGCAGAACACAAACTATCAGAATGATCTTGATTGTTAGCAATACGGATTCGGTAACGCTGAAAATCGATCCCTCTGTCGTTCTGGCGACTCGTGATTATGTAGATAGCTCTATTCAGAAACATGAAAAAAGCCGTAATCACCCAGACGCCACGTTGACAGAGAAAGGTTTTACAAAACTTAACAGTGCTATTAACAGTAATGATGAAACGACAGCGGCAACACCCAAAGCGGTAAAAGCAGCTTATGATAATGCTAATAGTAAATTGGCAAAAAACCAAAATGGCGCAGATATCCCAGATAAAAATGCTTTTGTGAAAAACCTTGGTTTATTGGAAAAGCTAATTCCGATAGGGGTGCCACTTCCTTGGCCGACCGCCACACCGCCGGAAGGGTGGGTGCAATGTAATGGTGCAGCCTTTGATAAAGCGAAATATCCGGAATTAGCCAAGGCTTATCCTGGTGGTAATTTGCCCGATTTACGGGGTGAATTTATTCGCGGTTGGGATGACAAGCGTGGCGTTGATCCAGACCGTACATTATTGGTATGGCAAGAAGGGTCTTATTTAGTACAGGAAGTTCACCAACCTGCTGATAATGTTGTTAACTTCTCAGTTAATGAACGCACGAAATTACAGTGGGATACTCCCCAGAATAAAGATATTCAATTAAGAGCTAGAGCTTCTGGAGGCTCAGCAACGACTTGGACTACGAATGCTGCTTATATAGGGGTATCAAGACCACGTAACGTAGCGTTTAACTTCATTGTAAGGGCTGCATAATGAATAAGGCTGTACTGGATAAAAATAATATTGCAATTAGTACTGGAAGTATCGTTGTGTTTAATTACGATGCGATTACGCTGGAATATTTAAACAGTTCTGATGAGTACCTTCCTGTCGGTATCGGTCTTCCTGCTAATTCCTGTACAGACGCGCCGCCTGATACCCAAGAGGGATATATCGCTTGCCGTTCATCTGATTTAACCGGCTGGCAAATGGTACCGGATTATCGAGGAAAAATAGCTTACGACACCCAAACTGGGGAACAGAAGGAAATCATTAAACCGGGTGAATTGCCAGAAACGCTGACATTAAAACAACCAAGCACCGATTTTGATGAGTGGAATGGTGAAATATGGGTAACGGACATTAAAGCTCAAAAAGCCAATCAGATTAAACAGGCAGAACAACAACGTGTCACTCTTCGCCAACAGGCTAATGAAGCCATGACTTTATTACAATATGCTATTGAGACTGAGATGGCCTCAGACACAGAGAAAGCATTATTACTTGCCTGGAAGAAGTATGTGGTATTACTGAGCCGTGTTGATACTTCAATGGCTTCAAATATTGAGTGGCCACAAATACCAGAATAATACAATTATCAAGACCGGGTGTTATTCTGTCCCCGGTCTTTTTTCAGTTATGATAGGTTATGTTGACCAGTCGATTTCCGATGCTTTTGAAGTATCAATCCGGTTAAGTATGACTTGGTATTTTCTCCATTCCAGTAAGGTCTGACGCATTAGGTAAGCACTTATTGATTGCCCTAAAAACCAGAATAAAAAAAGGCCCGAGGTTTGTGAACTGCGGGCCTATATTATTTACACAGGTTGTGCGGGCCACTCAATATCTGGTGCTATGGTGGGATCAATGCGGTTTGCTTGCATTCGGTATTTTTTCCAAGCTTTGAGCCGTTCTATCTCTTCCTGAGTTGCTTCATCTAAATCAACGGCATCTTGTAAGGGAGCAATATTATTGCTGGCAAGGACTAGCAATTCTTCTTTGCGTCTCTCCGCTTGAACAACTAACTCACCCTTTGTGTACTCACGCGAAACAATAGCACCGTTTATATATTGCCATTTGCCAGAAATATCACAAGAATCAGGTAGATTACTTACCTCAGCCACACTCATTCCATCTGGGTTAAAAGCTGATACATCTCCTGATATAGAACGGATTACATTATTAAAATCATACATTACTTTAATTGTGTCAGGATTAAAGCTTTTCTGGCATTCATACCAGTCTTGACCATCTTCTGACTTCAAATAGATGACATTAAAATCTTCGATGATTTTTCTGGCTTGTTTTGAGTCAGGTGTATATTGGGAAAAATTTTTAATGTTTTGCATATATTTATCACCTTACTAAATATTGGATATATTCATCCACATGCCGTTAATCTTCTTCTGTATTGGCCTACGGTTTACGGTGTCAATTAACTCATCTCTATTTCCATTTATTACAGCAGTGATGGCATACCCACTTGAGTCTGTATCACCAGAACTTTTCCGTACTTGCGCGAGCTCTTTGGCACCAAAGCGAATGTCTTGAATATAACGCGTGTCTGATTCTGATTTTGTATAAGCGCCAATAATTGCTGCGGTTGGTCTATATCCTTCATGATAGACCTGATACCCCCTAACTCGAAGATTATCGTGTCTAAGGCTCATCCATTCATTAGTTGGCCCCCCAGATAGGGCATGCTGCCATTTGAAATATTCGTTGCCATTATCCCCCGTTTTAAACCACATATAGGAGTCTGCATCACCATCTCCGGTGTTTTTAAAACCGATAGAGGCAAAGTCGGTGTTTCTGATCCAACTCAGTGCAGAGTCAGTAGTAATAATTATGTCGCCTGTTACATTGCCACCGCTGCGTTGCAACGCGTCCGCGGCTTTAGTAACGGTTTCCATTAAACCGAGCTCACTCGCAGTTGGTTTATTCAGGGTATTATATTCTCGTGCCCAAGGTGTCCAGGGTAAATTGTGATATTGGCTGCGTGTATATATCCGGCTACTGTTATAAACAAAATAACGCTGAATGATCCCAGCAGCCTGTAAAACGACAAGTGAACCAGCAAGCGATTCAGGGTAGTTAGCACCATTTTGGGCATAAATATTGTAATCTTGGAAATAAATTCCTGGTATTTTGTAGTTATCCAAATTTGCCTTATCACCCAAATAAACAGCCTGCCCATGAAAAATATCCTGAGACGTAATATTGATATCCTCAGTCAGAACTTTGCCATTCACTTTTCGGCTATTCGGTACTGCTCCCTGAGCCAAATTTACCGTTTCTATCAAACCAAGGTTTTTAAAAACTCGCCAATCCGTGATAATTTCTATAATAATAGTCTCATATTGGTATTAATCAGGGTTACATATGGCAAAGATTGGCTATGTTCGGGTGTTAATAAATGACCAGAACAATGATTTACAGAGAAATGCGTTGATGTGTATAAATTATCATCTATTTTTGTAGGAAAAATCTGTGAAAAAATAATCAATGAACAGAGCTAAAAGTTCACGCCAGAAGAAATAGATATTGATTTATAGAGGTTTCTTTTTCCACTATCTATGAAGTACAAATAATTAAATAATTAGAAAAAATAATAAATTAAGCAACCTGATTTGTATCATCTCTCACACATTTCCCATCAAATGATTTAATAATTCGGATACTTCAACATAGCGGGACACCTTAACAGGAGAACCGCTAATATGGCACAAGATTATCATCACGGCGTCCGTGTACAGGAAATTAACGAAGGCACACGTACCATTACCACAGTTAGCACTGCTATTGTTGGTATGGTGTGTACTGGTCCTGAAGCAGACGAAAAAACTTTTCCACTAAACACTCCGGTCTTGATTACTGATGTTTCACTCGCCATTGGCAAAGCTGGTAAAACCGGTACATTGCCTCAGGCACTCAAAGCTATCTCAGACCAGTCTAAACCCGTTACTGTTGTTGTCCGTGTAGCACAAGGTGAAACGGAAGAGCAAACTACCAGCAACATCATTGGTACTACAACTAATGAAGGTAAGAAAACCGGTATACAGGCATTGTTGGCAGCACAAAGCCAATTAGGTGTGAAGCCACGTATTCTGGGGGTTCCTGGGCTGGATACGAAGGCTGTTGCTGTTGAGTTGGCGAGTATCGCGCAAAAATTGAGAGCAATGGCTTATATCAGCGCCTATGGTAGTAAGACTATCTCAGAAGTTATCGAATATCGCAAAAACTTCAGTCAGCGCGAATTAATGCTGATTTGGCCTGATTTCTTAAGTTGGGATACTGTTTCTAATAAGGAAACTATCGCCTACGCTACAGCTCGTGCACTGGGTTTGCGTGCAAAAATTGATGAAGAAACAGGTTGGCACAAAACACTGTCGAACATTGGTGTCAATGGTGTGACCGGTCTTTCAGCAGATGTATTCTGGGATCTTCAAGATCCAGCAACAGATTCAGGCCTGCTAAACCAAAATGGTATTACGACACTTATCCGTAAAAATGGCTTCCGTTTCTGGGGTTCACGTACTTGCGCTGATGATCCATTGTTCCAGTTCGAAAGTTACACTCGTACTGCCCAAGTATTGGCTGACACTATGGCGGAAGCACATATGTGGGCAATCGATAAGCCACTAACTCCTTCACTGGTACGAGACATTATCGAAGGTATCAATGCTAAGTTCCGTGAACTGAAATCTGGTGGCTACATTATTGACGGTCAATGTTGGTATGACGAAAACGCCAATGATAAAGACACCTTGAAAGCGGGTAAATTGACCCTCGATTACGACTATACACCTGTACCACCACTGGAAAACATGATGTTACGCCAGCGTATTACAGATCGTTACCTGATGGATTTCGCGAAAAGCATAAACGGCTAAGGGGACACAGATGGCATTACCTCGCAAACTTAAATTCCTGAACTTGTTTAATGATGGCAATAGTTATCAGGGAATAGTGGAAGAACTTACTCTACCTAAGCTGAGTCGTAAACTGGAAACCTATCGTGGCGGTGGTATGAACGGTAGCGCAACCGTGGACTTAGGCTTGGATGAAGGTGCATTGGACGTTGAATTTACTCTAGGTGGTATGGAAGCTCAACATTATCGGCAATGGGGTCTGACCAAAGCCGATGGCGTAATGTTGCGCTTTGCAGGCTCCTGCCAGCGCGATGATACCAGCGATGTGATTGCTGTTGAAATCGTGATGCGCGGCCGTTTCCATGAGTTTGACCACGGTACCTATAAGCAGGGTGATAATACTCAGACCAAAATCAGTGCTAAAAACACCTATTTCAAATTGACATGGGATGGTGAAGTTCTGATTGAAGTGGATACCGTTAACATGGTTGAAGTCGTTAATGGTGAAGATCGCTTGGCAGATCACCGTCGCGCTATGGGTCTTTAATCTAATCGGATAAACAAGGTTGAACCATGACAGAAACACTAATTACTCAAAACGACGAGCAGCGCACAATCGTATTAGAAGAACCGCTTGCACGTGGTAGTAGCAACATCACTGAGGTGGTGGTGCGCAAACCGAACAGTGGCGCGTTGCGTGGTGCTCGGCTACAGGCTTTGCTGGAGATGGATGTGGATTCAATGATTTTGGTTTTACCACGTGTTACCACACCAGCGCTCACTAAAAGCGATCTGTTGTCAATGACACCCGGCGATCTGATTAATCTCAGTGTTGAGGTGGTCAATTTTTTGTTACCGAAGTCGGCGAAGTCCGGTTTCCAGACCGGCTAACCGTAGATGAATTGGTGGCAGATATTGCCACCGTTTTCCACTGGTCTCCGGCAGTGACAGATGAAATGTCACTACCGGAATTACTGGACTGGCGACATCGGGCCATCTTACGAAGTGGTGCAGAAAATGAGTAATACACAGTCACAGCTTAAATTGGTAATACAGTCCGTTAATAAGCTGACCAACGCCTTGAAATCTGCCCAGCGAAATAATAAAAGGTTGGCGGATTCTCTCCGGCAAAATCGTGATGAATTCAAGCGATTAAATCAGACTTATGAAGCAATTAAACCTTATTCTGCTCCTGAATATGCGCAGGAAACTGCGCATATCAGTAACAAAAAGGAAGAAAATCGCGGTGAAGGTCGTTATAGCAAAATCAAAGAGCTTCGTGACCGCATTAGCCAATATGGTGTTAGTGCAAAATCAGCCGGTAGTAAAATACTGACAACCAGTAAAAACTTTCTGATGCCGGGTTATGATCTTAATGTTCAAATGTCCAAAATTCAGGCACAAACCAATATTGAAAAAAACTCTCCTGAATATGTCATGTTGCTCAATCAAAGTCGTGAGTTGAGCAAAAGTACAGGGATTCCTGCCAGCCAGATTGCACAGGGACAGAGCCTGTATGCCTCTAAGGGTTATTCTCCTGAGCAGATAAAGAATGTGATGCCTGGTGCGGTACTAATGTCTCAGGCAAGTGGTACAGATTTTTCCAATGTGGTTGATATTAGCACTGAGGTACTGGAAGGGTTTAAATTACAATCCAAAGAGATGGGGCATGTTAGTGATGTTTTGACGGCAACGTTTATTGGTTCAAAAACAACGTTGGCGGGATTGGGTGATACGATGAAATCTGTCGCTCCAGCGGCTACTTCTTTGGGGGTTGATATTGAAACCGTTGCGGCTGCTACAAGAAAGCTAAGTGATGCCAATATCAAGGGAAGTGAAGCTGGAGAGGCTCTGAGTAGTGTACTAAGCCGGTTGGCTGAACCACCTAAAGCTGCTGCTGTCGCATTGAAACAACTAGATATTAAAACTCGTGATGCTAAAGGTAATTTACGGCAGTTACCTGATATTCTCGTTGAACTAGATGATAAAACCCGTTCAATGAGCGGTAAACAACGTACAAGTTATTTCACAGCAATTGGTGGTGAAAAGTCTGCTCCTGCTCTAG
The DNA here is from genome assembly GCF_018448965.1 of Photorhabdus hainanensis. Classification (NCBI taxonomy): domain Bacteria; kingdom Pseudomonadati; phylum Pseudomonadota; class Gammaproteobacteria; order Enterobacterales; family Morganellaceae; genus Photorhabdus; species Photorhabdus hainanensis. The sequence continues at coordinate 42,961 of NZ_RCWD01000029.1, forward strand.
ATGTGTTGGCGAATCAGGCAGGGCAGGGAGGGTTGCAATCTTTTATCGCTGAACTAAAAAGTGCTCAAGGTGAATCTCAAAAAGTTGCATCTGCAATGACGAATAGTCTTACTGGTGATATCCAAAAGCTTAATGCCGCTTGGAGTAATCTAGGCGTTCAGATGTTTTCTGGCGTAGAAGGTCCTGCAAGAGAAGTCACTCAACAAGTAACCAATGTAGTCAATAAAGTCAGCGAGTGGATGGAAGCTAATCCACGTTTGGCTGCAACGCTTGCGACTATTACGGTGGTAGTCGGAGGCATGTTAACTGTGTTTGGCGCATTGGCACAGGCGCTCGCTTCGATATTGCTTCCATTAGCTGTAGCGAAATATAGTCTTACTTTCTTTGGTAGTACTGGTGTGAGAGCGCTCGGATTAGTCGGGAATGCTCTGAAAATGTTGGGTAGCACCATGATGATCGTTGGTCGTTTGATGATGGCTAACCCAATCCTCGCCATTATTGGTGTAATTGCGATGGCTGCTGTTTATATTTGGCAAAATTGGGAAACATTGGGGCCGAAATTTTCTCAGCTTTGGGAAAATATTAAAATTAGCCTCAGTGAGAAATGGGAATCCATTAAACAGAGTGTTCTGCAAACTTGGGAAAGTATTAAAACTAATATTAGTAATGCCTGGGAATTAGTTAAACAGAATACATTGGATATCTGGGAGAATATTAAAATATCGATCTCGGATAAATGGAATGAAATTATTACTGACGTAATGAATCTTCCTAGTAAATTTAAAGAGGTTGGCACAGCGATAATTAACAGTTTATTGGAGGGGATTAATGAAAAATGGGAAGCCCTGAAACAGAAACTGACTTCATTGTCTGAGTATCTCCCTGACTGGATGCGGTCAAAGGAAGATATTTCAAGAGATGCCAGTAATAATGTAAGTCCTAATGTTAATTCGGTTCTGCCCAAACATGACAAAGGGGGCATTATTCCGGCTGGTCGATTTGGTATTGTTGGTGAATATGGACCAGAGATTGTCACTGGCCCTGTTAATGTTATTAGCCGACGACAGACTGCTAAACTTGCTGCCGCTGCGGCATTTTCTTTAAGCGTAATGGCGCCTTCTACCGCCGCCAGAACAGCGCCATTGCATGTTCAGAGTTTACCGGTTCATGCTTATCCTCAGATTCAGGAAAAGAAAACGGACAAACGTCAGGTGGTTGAATACCGCAGTGAATCGCCGGTCTATCATATAAATATCTATGGTGCGCCGGGGCAATCTGCGCAGGATATTGCAGCAGCAGTTAGGCGCGAATTGGATGATCGGGAACGTAAACAGCAGGCTCGTTTACGCAGTTCATTCTCTGATAGAGGAGAATTCTAATTATGATGGCTGCACTGGGTTTATTTGTTTTTATGTTGAAAACCACGCCATACCAGAGTATGCAATATACTCAGTCATGGCGACATGCTTTTAATAGCCGTATCGGGGTGCGGCCTGCCTGGCAATTTCTGGGGCCGGATAACGACACAATGACACTTTCCGGTTCGTTATATCCAGAAATTACTGGTGGCCGTTTATCATTGACGGTACTACAAGTTATGGCTGACAGCGGTAAGGCTTGGTCTTTTATAGATGGCAGCGGCACGGTTTACGGTATGTTTGTCATTGAGAGTATCGACCAGACAAAAACTGAATTTATGTCGAATGGTTCTGCACGCAAAATTGATTTCACGTTGACATTGAAGCGAGTAGATAGTTCTCTAAGTGAAATGTTCGGTGATCTTCAAGAACAGTTCTCTATGCTTACAGACAATTTGTCAAATAGAGTCAGAGAGGTATTGTCATGACGTCTGAATTTGGCAGGGGAACTGAAAAAGGCAATGCACCGGCATTTCTTTTGGAAATTGATAATAAAGATATCAGCGGGCGCATTCAATCGCGCCTGATATCACTAACAATGACAGATAATCGAGGTTTTGAAGCCGACCAGCTTGATATTGAACTGGATGATGCAGATGGAAGTTTGGTGCTACCTTCTAGAGGTAATGTGATTTCATTGGCGTTGGGATGGCGTGATCAACCACTGATTAGTAAAGGACGTTTTACTGTGGATGAAATTGGCCACAGTGGAGTACCGGATAAATTAACAATTCGTGCCCGTAGTGCTGATTTCCGTGAATCTCTTAATATGAGACGTGAAGAGTCTTATCATAAGAAAACGATAGGTGATATTGTCCATATTATCGCTGCTAGAAATAATCTTACTGCTGATTTACATCAGGATATTGCGAAGATATTTATTAACCATATTGATCAGACGAATGAGTCAGATGGTAGTTTTCTTACCCGCCTGGCAAGGCAGGAAGGGGCGATTGCTTCCGTAAAAAATGGTAAGTTGATATTTATCCGGCAAGGACAGAATAAAACAGCCAGTGGTGCGGTTATCCCTGCATTAGTGATTACACGTCGGTCAGGTGACAACCACAATTTTACTCTGTCTGATCGTGAGGCTTATACCGGCGTGGTAGCAAACTGGTTGGATGTCCGTAAACCGGAGAAAAAACATACCTTAACCGTTGAACGAAAAAATCAGGAAAATGCTGATAAATTAAAATCTTATTTGATCGGTAGCAAAGATAACGTATTAGAGCTTTCTCGTACTTATGCTGATGAGGCTAGTGCTAAACGTGCAGCCAAGGTTGCCTGGGAAAAAATGCAACGTGGAGCAGCGACGTTTTCGATTCAATTGGCTCAGGGGCGTGCAGATCTCTACCCTGAAATACCCATCAAAGTTACTGGATTTAAACCAGAAATAGATGCTGCCGAATGGACGTTAACGACAGTTACCCACACGGTGAATGGATCTGGTGGTTTTACAACAGCACTGACTCTGGAATTAAAAATTGATGATCTCGACATGAAATAAATGTTCTTTAAATGAGATCTCATTGCTATATTGTTCACATTATGAGAGTTCATGTTTTAGTTAAGGGTAAGAAAATATGATCAAGTGTCCTCTTTGTGGTAAAGCGGCTCATGCACGCAGTAGCTTTGAGCATTCCAGCCATACAAAAGAACGTTATAATCAATGTCAAAACATCAATTGTGGCGCAACTTTCGTTAGCCATGAAACGTTTGTCCGCTTTATTTCCAAACCTGGTGAAGTAATAAGTGTTAAGCCGCATCCCAAAGAAAAAACTAAAACTCAATTGAATGTGACTTGAAAATTAAAAGTTAATTGTAAATATTTGCCACCAGCCGGTGGCTTTTTACTCAGATGCCAGATTTGTTATATATCTTGCTGCTAGCTACGTTGCTAAATATCTTGTGAATTAGTTAATAAATTCACTTGCGTCCTTGGTCATATTTTGTCAGCTTTGGTGTAATCAGAATCACTGAATCAACACTCACCGAAGTAGGACAATAATGATGAAAAATGTGGGCTTTATCGGCTGGCGCGGGATGGTCGGCTCAGTATTAATGCAGCGTATGATTGAAGAGCGGGATTTTGATGTTATTCGTCCGGTATTCTTCTCGACATCACAACACGGACAGCCAGCACCTGATTTTACTGGTCAGCAAGGTACGTTACAGAATGCTTTCGATATCGAAGCTCTTGGTGCTTTGGATATTATTATTAGCTGTCAGGGGGGAGATTATACTAATGAGATTTATCCAAAGTTAAGAGCAACGGGTTGGCAGGGATATTGGATTGATGCGGCGTCAGCACTGCGTATGAATGATGATTCTATCATTATTCTTGATCCAGTTAACCATGCGCATATTCAGCAAGGTCTTAATGAAGGCATAAAAACTTTTGTTGGTGGTAATTGTACCGTTAGCCTAATGCTGATGTCTTTGGGTGGTTTGTTTGCTAATAATTTGATTGAATGGGCTTCTGTTGCAACTTATCAGGCAGCTTCTGGTGCGGGCGCTCGTCATATGCGTGAACTTCTGGTGCAGATGGGAGCTTTACATACCCAGGTAGCAAAAGAGCTGCAAGATCCGGCATCGGCTATTCTGGATATTGAAAAAAAGGTAACGGATTTTACCCGTAGCGGAGTTATGTCAACTGAGCAATTTGGTGTGCCGTTGGCAGGTAGTTTGATTCCGTGGATTGATAAACAACTTGATAACGGCCAAAGCCGTGAAGAGTGGAAAGGTCAGGCAGAAACCAACAAGATCCTCAATACTGGTAATAACATCATTACCGTGGATGGCTTGTGTGTGCGTATTGGGGCGCTGCGTTGCCATAGTCAGGCATTTACTCTGAAATTGAAAAAAGATATTTCTATTCCTGAAATTGAGCAATTACTGGCTGCGCATAATGACTGGGTTCGTGTTATTCCAAATGATCGCGAATTGAGTATGCGCGAATTAACCCCGGCGGCGGTAACGGGAACTTTGAATACTCCTGTAGGGCGTTTACGTAAACTGAATATAGGTCCAGAGTATTTATCTGCTTTTACTGTCGGTGACCAATTGCTGTGGGGAGCAGCAGAGCCTCTGCGTCGTATGCTGCGTATCTTGGTTTAATTATTTTAATACATTTACTTATGTAAAAATCCACTCGTTGTTTGGGTGGATTTATCCATATAGCTCTGTTCATTGTTTCTTTATTGGTTTATTTTTGTTATATTCATAATCTATATTTATGATCTTCTATCCAAATGTATAGTGAATCGTTTTTATGGAGATGGTAGGAATGGAACAAGATAAACTACTAGCTTTAAAGGTTAGAGAATTAAGGGAGTTGGCAAGGACGTTATCTTCTCGTTATATGAGCCAAATAATATGGGTTAGGAACTAATTATATCTACTCAATCATCTGATATGGATATTTTATTATATTTTTTATTTATAATGATTTTTTCTATGTTTTTTTTATTTATTAAAAAATACACGGAAAGTAAAAAGAGTATTTCTCTATTTGTAATTAATCTTTTGTTTTTATTTTCTTTTTGTACAGATCAATTAATTATATCTAAATTTATTTATTCCTTGATTCCACCATTTATATTTTTGAATTTAAATGATGAGGTAATAAGAGTAAGTGCGGTGATATTTTCAATTTTAGTCATGATGATGTTCCCAAGGAAGTTTAAATGTTGACAATAAATTACTGGTGAAAAAGAATAATGGACTATATAGATGTTACAATTTCCACTCAATCTACTTGGCAGGATATTTTTCTGTACTATCTTTTATCGTTAACGCTTTTGTTTTTTCTTCTTTTCATGAAAATTACTATAGAGAAAAGACGAAGTTATATTCTCTCTGTTCTTGGGTTTTTTATTATAGTAATGTTGGGTTCAATTCAATTGTTTATTGTGAAATATGGTGGTTATCATGAAATTATATCAATGTTTATTAATTTAAATAGTGAGGTAATTAGAGTAGGTAGTGTGATGTTTTCTATTTTATATGCTTTGGTTCTACCAAGAAAGTTCGTCAATGAAACAAGGCGTTAAATTAAAACGCCTTGTTTTGCTCTTTTAATAAATTCTATCATCCCAAATACTATAACCGCCAGTACCTGCGATAAGGTGATTCCAGGTAATGTTTGTATATTTTAACGAGATACTTTCCTGTGGTGGAAGCTCATTATGATTCAATGAATGTGGATGTAAGACACTTATTTCAGTGATTGTGGCGCCAGTGATTTTTATATTGTAATAACGTTCTTGAGCACCATTTGAGTTAGTTCGGTAAAAATCAATAGAGCATTCAAGAGACTCATTCTCAGAAATAGCAACACCGAGTAATGGTGATGATTTGTCGATAGGTTTTTGGATAATAATGGGTTGATGATCGACATTTTGAGTTTGTGTTATCGCATGGCTTAAGCTATATACCCGTCATCTTTCAAGCTGCCTCTTTGTTGGCTGCACTCGCTCACCCCGGTCACATAGTTTGCTATGCTCCCGGGGATTCACTCCCTTGCCGCCGCGATGCAACTTGAAATCCATAGGGTATAAACTAATATCTGATCAAGATGGTTTGCTTGATATTTATTACCAATAGAATCAACAGAAGAACATCCAGCAGATATTAATCCCTGTTTTTTCCCTTTATTGTCATGTAAATCATGTCAGCCATATTGTACCCTTAGATTATATTTAAGTGATGTTTTACAGAAACATTAAATAAATTACACTTTATTGGTTATAAATAACAGATAAAAAAAGCGCTCATAGAGAATTAATATGAGCGCTTTTTTAAATTGATAATAATATCAATTAGATATCAATATTGGCTGCTTTCAGGGCATTCTCTTCAATAAATGCTCGGCGAGGTTCAACAGCATCACCCATTAGAGTTGTAAACAGTTGGTCAGTTGCAATGGCATCTTTTACTGTCACACGCATCATGCGGCGAGTTTCCGGGTTCATGGTCGTTTCCCATAACTGCTCAGGGTTCATTTCTCCCAAGCCCTTATAGCGCTGTATAGACAACCCGCGGCGAGACTCTTTAGTCAACCAGTTTAGCGCTTGCTCAAAACTGCTAACGGGTTGGCGTCGTTCACCGCGTTCGATATAAGCGCTTTCTTCGATCAAGTTGCGAAGTTTATCGCCTAGCTGAGTGATTCGGTGATATTCACCGCCGTGGACAAAATCGAAGTCCAATAGGTAATCAGTATCTACACCGTGTGTACGAACACACAGAACCGGTTCGTACATTTGGCGCTCACGATTTTCATGGAGGCGATAACTGTAGCTGCTGCCGTTTTGTTCACTGTCATTCAGACGGGTGACCAGCATTTCAATCCATTCTTCAACTTTCGCTTTATCAGACAATGCTTCTTCGGTCAGCTTCGGATGATAAATTAGGTTATTCAATAAACTTAGCGGATATAGGCGTTCCATGCGTTTAATGATTTTTTGAACACCATTAAATTCGGTCACCAATTTTTCCAGCGGTTCACCTTTTAGGGCTGGCGCGTGCTCATTGGTGTAAAGTGAAGCGCCATCCAGTGCAATGGATAGCTGGTACTCATCCATTGCTTCATCATCTTTAATGTATTGTTCTTGTTTGCCTTTTTTGACTTTATACAACGGTGGTTGAGCAATAAACACATGACCGCGTTCAATGATTTCTGGCATTTGACGATAGAAGAAAGTCAGCAATAGAGTACGAATATGAGAGCCATCGACGTCCGCATCCGTCATGATGATAATGCTATGGTAACGCAGCTTATCTGGATTGTATTCGTCACGGCCAATACCACAGCCCAATGCGGTGATCAGGGTTGCCACTTCTTGGGAAGAGAGCATTTTATCGAAACGCGCTTTTTCGACATTCAGGATTTTACCTTTTAGCGGCAAAATTGCCTGATTTTTGCGGTTACGGCCCTGTTTTGCCGAGCCACCCGCAGAGTCTCCTTCCACTAAGTAGAGTTCAGAGAGTGCCGGATCACGTTCCTGACAATCAGCCAATTTGCCTGGCAGTCCAGCCAGATCCAGCGCCCCTTTACGGCGTGTCATTTCACGCGCTTTGCGAGCTGCCTCACGAGCGCGGGCAGCATCAATAATTTTACTGACGACAGTTTTAGCGTCGTTTGGATTTTCCAGCAGATATTCCACCAGCTTCTCATTCATCAGCGTTTCAACCGCAGTTTTTACTTCGGAAGAGACAAGTTTGTCTTTAGTCTGAGAAGAGAATTTTGGATCAGGCACTTTAACGGAAATAACAGCAACTAAACCTTCACGAGCATCATCACCAGTCGCGCTGACTTTGGATTTCTTGTTGTACCCTTCTTTATCCATGTAACTATTAAGGGTACGTGTCATCGCAGTACGGAAGCCAACTAAGTGAGTTCCCCCATCGCGTTGTGGGATATTATTGGTGAAGCAGTAAATATTTTCCTGGAAACCATCATTCCATTGCATTGAAATTTCAACGCCGATGCCGTCTTTTTCTGTAGAGAAATAGAAAACATTTGGATGAATTGGTGTTTTGTTTTTATTTAGGAATTCAACAAACGCTTTAATTCCACCTTCATAATGGAAGTGGTCTTCCGTATTAGTGCGTTTATCAATAAGGCGGATGGATACACCGGAATTCAGGAAGGATAATTCACGCAAGCGTTTAGCCAGAATGTCGTGCTGGAATTCTGTGTTATTACGGAAAGTATCCATGCTCGGCCAGAAACGGACACGGGTACCTGTCTGTTCTGTTTCTCCAACGACTTTCAGTGGGCTTTGCGGTACGCCAAGGTGATAAGTCTGTTCATGAACTTTGCCGTCACGGCGGATAACCAATTCCAGCTTTTCAGACAAGGCGTTAACAACAGAAACCCCTACGCCGTGCAAACCGCCGGAGACTTTATAAGAGTTATCATCGAATTTACCCCCCGCATGCAGCACGGTCATAATAACTTCGGCTGCTGAAACACCTTCTTCTTCGTGTATGCCGGTAGGAATACCGCGGCCATCATCCTGTACGGAGACTGAGTTATCAGCATGGATAGTGACGATAACTTCATTACAATGACCTGCGAGGGCTTCGTCGATAGCGTTGTCGACAACCTCGAAGACCATGTGGTGTAAGCCGGTACCATCGTCTGTATCACCGATATACATGCCCGGACGTTTACGCACCGCATCCAGCCCTTTTAATACCTTGATACTTGAGGAGTCATATGTATTCGACATCAACGTTTCTCGCTCATTTTTAATCCTGTGGTTGAACCTCTATTTTGCCATTTTTCACGCGAAACATCTTGCTATTTCCATCAAGCATGTCTGTTATTTGGTCGGGATTTATCGCACTGACAAATACCTGAGCTTGCGTGGATTTTAGACGTGCGGCCAGCAATTGACGGCGGCCGGTATCCAGTTCGGAGGCAAAATCATCAAGCAGATACAGACATTGTTGTCCGCTCTGTCGGGTGAAATATTCACCCTGTGCTAGCCGCAGTGCGCACATCAGTAACTTTAATTGACCGCGGGATAGCATATCTTCTACTGGCGTTCCTTCCGCACGAATGCGCAGATCTGCCTTATGTGGGCCGGAAGCTGTATAGGTTAACGTTCTGTCGCGCTCAAATTGGCGTTCCAGTAATTCAGCATAATCACTCTCTTTGTCCCATCCCTGTTGGAAAGAGAAACTTAATGTAAATTCGGGTAAGAATTGCTTACAGGTATCCGTAATATCCTGAGTAATGTTTGCAACATATTCACCGCGCCACTGATTTATTTGGTTAGCAAGTGGGGCCAATTCCTGATCCCAAGGCCGTATCTGGCTATAGTGGGTAACTTGTCGTAGTGCTGCATTGCGTTGTTTGAGTAGCCGTTTTAAGTTTACCCATGCAGAAAAAAAGCGCGGCTCATTGTGAAAGCAACCCCAGTCAATAAAGGCCCGTCGATACTTCGGCCCGCCATTTAACAGGGTAAACCCTTCAGGGGTAATGAGCTGCATAGGTAACATCTTAGCCAGTTCGGCAATTTTACAGCCATCACTACCATCAATTCTGACTTTACTGTCGCCATGACGGTTTTTACTCAGACCGATAGACCGCTCTCGCTTGTTCTCTTGTTGCCTTAACCGCCCATGCAGAACGAATTCATCACAGTCATGACGGATTATCCGCCCTGTCTGAATGCTACGAAAAGCGCGTCCGTGACCTAGCGTATAAATCGCTTCCAGTACGCTGGTTTTGCCGCTGCCATTAGATCCAACCAGAAAATTAAATCCGGTAGCCAGAGGCAAATCAGCGGCGGCGATATTACGAAAATCGCGGATAAGTAAACGCGTGAGAGTCATATACCTGAAATATAAATCCGGTTACAGGCGCATTGGCATCACGACATAAGCCGCATTGTGGCTGGCGCAGTCTTCTATCTGAACACTGGAAATAGCATCAGTTAGTAATAAACGAACCTCTTCACATCTTAATGTATTAAGTACATCTAGCACGTAACTGACATTAAAGCCTATTTCCATTTCAGCACCTTGGTAGCTGACATCGACAATCTCTTCGGCTTCTTCCTGCTCAGGATTATTGGCTGTGATTTTTAGCTGGTTCTCACTGAAATAGAGGCGAACTCCACGGAATTTCTCGTTAGAGAGAATTGCCGCGCGTGAAAAAGCTTGTTTCAGCATATCGCAATTGGCTTCCAGGGTTTTATCCGGGTTCTTTGGCAATACGCGGCGATAATCAGGGAAACGCCCATCCACCAATTTAGAAGTAAAAATAAAGTCGCCAACGTGGGCGCGAATATTGTTACTGCCGATTTGTAACTGTAGCGGAGTATCGCCGCCATCCAGCAATCTCATGAGTTCAATCACGCCTTTGCGTGGCACGATAACCGAATGGGAAGGCAACTTTTGACCAATTCCCATAGAACAGACTGCCAGACGGTGACCATCGGTTGCAACTGTACGCAACTCTTCTCCTTCGGTTTCAAACAACATACCGTTGAGGTAATAGCGGACATCCTGGTGAGCCATTGAGAATTGAGTTGATTCAATAAGGCGTTTCAGTGTGGCCTGTGGCAGTGAAAACTCTACCTCGCTTTGCCAGTCATCAAGATTTGGAAAATCAGAAGCGGGCAATGTGGAGAGCGAAAAACGGCTGCGGCCAGAACGCACCAATAAGCGGTCGCCATCCAGTTCTACACTGATTTCGGCCCCATCTGGCAGACCTCGCCAGATATCAAAGAATTTACGTGCCGGTACCGTGGTTGCACCTTCTGCGTGTGGCAATGAAAGCGTGACTCTTGCCATCATTTCCATTTCTAAATCTGTACCGGTCAGCAACAGGGAACCTTCTGTAACCTGTAGTAATAAATTACCAAGGATAGGCAGAGTAGGGCGCCCACTCAGCGGGCTACTGACTTGTTGCAGTGGTTTTAACAATTGCTCGCGTTCAATGATAAATTTCATAGCACTAGGAAGACAATGTTCTGATTAAGTTAGAAAAATCCTCTTTGATGTCGTGACTTTCTTCACGCAGTTGCTCGATCTTACGACAAGCATGCAACACAGTTGTGTGGTCACGTCCACCAAAGGCATCCCCGATTTCAGGCAAGCTGTGGTTGGTTAACTCTTTTGCCAGCGCCATTGCCATTTGCCTTGGACGGGCAACGGAACGGGAGCGCCGTTTGGAAAGTAAATCGGCCACCTTGATTTTATAATATTCAGCGACTGTTTTCTGAATATTATCAATGGTAACCAGTTTTTCTTGCAGTGCTAACAGGTCACGTAATGCTTCACGTACAAAATCAATAGTAATCGCTCGACCGGTAAAATTGGCATTCGCTATTACCCTGTTCAATGCCCCTTCGAGTTCACGGACATTAGAACGCAGACGTTTAGCTATAAAGAAAGCAACTTCTCCAGGCAACTGGATTTCGTTTTCGTCTGCCTTTTTCATCAAGATAGCGACACGAGTTTCGAGTTCCGGTGGTTCAATGGCAACGGTCAGCCCCCAGCCAAAACGGGATTTTAACCGATCTTCTACCCCATTGATCTCTTTTGGATAGCGATCTGATGTCAGAATAATCTGTTGATTACCTTCCAGTAATGCATTGAATGTGTGAAAGAATTCTTCTTGAGAACGTTCTTTATTGGCAAAAAACTGAATATCATCGATCAGTAATGCGTCGACAGAGCGGTAATAGCGTTTGAACTCTTCTATTGCATTATTTTGTAATGCCTTGACCATATCCTGAACGAAACGTTCAGAATGCATATAGACCACCTTGGCATTTGCCTTACGTGCCATAATGCTGTTGCCTACGGCATGTAATAGATGGGTTTTACCTAAACCCGTACCACCATAAAGAAATAGTGGATTATAAGCGCCGCCGGGATTATCAGCGACCTGTCTTGCCGCGGCGCGAGCAAGTTGGTTGGATTTACCTTCGACAAAGTTATCAAAAGTATGTTTCGGGTTAACGTTAGAGCGATAAGATAGCTCTGGTTGTACCGCGGTGTTATCCCAACTAGGTCGTACTGATGTGTTTTGTGGTGCGGGTGCGACCGGCGTGTGAGCAACAACCCTTTGTGGCGGGCTATCGTTTTGGGAAATAGGTTTGTTGCCAACTTCAAAACGTAATAATGGTACTTCAGCTCCACAGAAGTCATTCAACAACCCATTGATGTTATTGATATACTTCTCTCTTACCCAATCCAGAACGAATCGATTTGGGGCATAAAGCGCCAGAGTGTTACCACTTAGCTCTGCCTGAAGGGGGCGTATCCACATACTGAATTCTGTGGCAGGTAATTCATCCTGCAATCGGGCAAGACATTGCTGCCAAAGCGAAAGTGACACGGTGGACTCCCCTAAAACAAGGCCAATTAACAATTAAAGAAATCGGAGTGGTTAGCTCATTATATTGGGTACAAAACAACGATTCCTCTAAGGCGAGGAAGGATCGATTGTCATGTGTATGGCGATTTTTAATGTCATCGCTCCCCCCATGATCCGAGGATAAGATCCAAATCATGGCTGGGGATCATAGCGCAAAAGACGATATAGATCTTCATTCTTTTACACAGTTTAAGCGCTTTTTATCCACAGGATAAAATTGTCTGTGAAATAAAGGACTATAAAGGGGTTGCAGTGGAGTTATGGCGGTTGTCAAATGCAGATCGAGAATAAGCTGATATTTAAAGTAAAATCGAACCAAGGATCATAACAGAAAACGAAGATCTGCCGGTGATCGTTGCGCTTTGTTCAGTAGTCCGTATAATGTTGCACCCTATGTGCGATACCAGAGTTTTTTACCGATAATTCTTAGTGAAGGGTTCTGGTGTACGCATGAGCAGAGTGTTGGTAAACATCCAACTCAGTAGAAAAGCCGGCCGACTTTGTGTTATGTAAATTGACTCAGAGCTGTACATTTTATTACAATCCCGCTTCTTTTATATTGATGTTGCGATTGAGGCATCGGTGTCTATTATGCTCACTGGCTGCCAACGCGTTTACTGAATCAGTAATAATCTTAAGTTAGGTAGAAATCGCTATGAAACGCACTTTCCAACCATCCGTACTGAAGCGTAACCGTTCTCACGGCTTCCGCGCTCGTATGGCTACCAAAAATGGTCGTCAGGTTCTGGCTCGCCGTCGTGCAAAAGGCCGTGCTCGTCTGACCGTTTCTAAGTAATAAAGCTAACCATCTAGTGGTTACGCTCGCTTTTCCGAGGGAGTTACGCTTGTTAACTCCCAAGCATTTCACTTATGTTTTCCAGCAACCTCAACGGGCAAGTTCGCCAGAGATTACGATCCTTGGCCGCCTTAACGAGCTGGGGCATCCCCGCATCGGTCTTACTATAGCCAAGAAAAATGTTAAACGTGCTCATGAGCGTAACCGGATTAAGCGGTTGGCCCGTGAAAGCTTCCGTTTAAACCAACATCAGTTGCCTCCTATGGATTTTGTGGTATTGGTTAAGAAAGGCGTTGCTGAGCTTGATAACCGTGCGTTAACGGAAGCTTTGGGTAAATTATGGCGTCGTCACTGTCGCTTGGCTCGCGCTTCCTGATCGGATTAATCCGAGGATATCAGTTGGTCATAAGCCCGCTGTTGGGACCCCGTTGTCGCTTTAATCCTACATGCTCTCAATATGGCATTGAGGCGTTATGCCGATTTGGGGTGATAAAAGGCGGTTGGTTAACGGTGAAACGCATATTAAAATGCCACCCTTTACATGAAGGTGGTGATGATCCTGTCCCACCCGTAAAAAACAACGATAACAGAGAACACTAACGATGGATTCGCAACGTAATCTTCTTCTCATCGCTTTGCTGTTCGTTTCTTTCTTGGTCTGGCAAGCATGGGAAGCAGATAAAAATCCGCAGCCAACGACAGTACAGGCCACGCAACAAACGGATATGCCGAGCAGTGAGAATCAGGCTGTACCAGGCAGTGGAAAAGGTAAACTTATCACAGTTAAAACTGATGTGCTCTCTTTGACCATCAATACTCGTGGCGGTGATATCGAAGAGGCTGACCTGTTAGCCTATCCTGATACCCTAGGTTCAAACCAACCATTCAAGCTGTTGGAAACAACATCTGCTTTCACTTATCAAGCACAAAGTGGATTAACGGGGAAAGATGGCCCAGATAATCCGCTGAATAGTGAACGCCCGCTGTATACCGCAGTACAGGATAGCTATGTATTGGCTGATGGGCAGGATGAATTGCGTATTCCGATGAATTTCGTCACTAAAGATGGCATTGTTTATGTTAAAACATTTGTCCTGAAACGTGGTGAATACGCGATTAGTGTGGATTACCATATTAATAACACGACGGAAAAACCGTTACAGATGACCTTCTTTGGTCAGTTGAAACAGAGTGTTGAACTACCGAAGCATCGTGATACAGGCAGCAGTAATTTCGCCCTGCATACTTACCGTGGCGCGGCTTATTCTTCAGACGATACCAAATACAAGAAATATAGCTTTAGCGATATTGAAGGTGAACCTTTATCCGTGACCACCAAAGGTGGCTGGATTGCCATGTTGCAGCAATATTTTGCTACTGCTTGGGTTCCGGCGGCTAATGAAACCACTACCTTCTACACTGTCGCATTAGATAAAGGGATGGCTGCGATCGGCTATAAGAGCGCGCCAATCTCTGTTGCGGCTAATAGTGAAAAAGCTATCTCTTCTACATTGTGGGTTGGCCCGGAAATTCAAGATGAGATGGCCGCTGTAGCGCCTCATCTGGATCTGTCGGTAGACTATGGTTGGTTGTGGTTTATCTCTCAGCCATTATTTAAGCTGTTGAAGTTCCTGCATGGTTTTATTGGTAACTGGGGCTTCTCCATCATCGTTATCACCTTTATTGTGCGTGGTATCATGTACCCGCTGACCAAGGCGCAATATACTTCAATGGCGAAAATGCGTCTGTTACAGCCGAAATTGGCGGCTATGCGCGAGCGTATTGGTGATGATAAACAGCGTATGAGCCAGGAAATGATGGCATTGTATAAAGCAGAGAAAGTGAACCCACTGGGTGGTTGTTTGCCTCTGTTGATCCAGATGCCAATCTTCCTTGCTTTATATTACATGTTGATGGGTTCTGTTGAATTGCGCCATGCGCCATTCGCGGGTTGGATTAATGACTTGTCTGCGCAAGATCCTTATTACATCCTGCCGTTGCTGATGGGTGTGACCATGTTCATCATCCAGAAAATGTCTCCGACGACAATTACTGATCCGATGCAACAGAAGATTATGACTTATATGCCTGTCATATTTACCATATTCTTCCTGTGGTTCCCATCAGGTCTGGTTCTGTATTATATCGTCAGTAACTTGGTGACAATTATCCAGCAGCAATTAATTTATCGTGGGCTGGAAAAACGTGGTCTGCATAGTCGCGAGAAAAAGCCAGCGAAATAAAACATAGCTTCAGCCAGAATGAATATATGCTGGCCGTTGTAACAGAAAAGGCGGTCAATGACCGCCTTAACTATTTGGGTGAAAAAATGAATACCACGGATACGATAGTTGCTCAGGCTACCCCGCCAGGACGAGGAGGGGTTGGTATTTTGCGTGTTTCCGGCCCGAAAGCCGCACAGGTAGCCGAGGTGGTGTTAGGTAAATTACCCAAACCCCGTTATGCAGATTATCTGCCATTTCGTGATGTGGATGGCCGGGTACTTGATCAGGGGATTGCTATTTACTTTCCGGGGCCGAATTCCTTTACCGGAGAAGATGTACTGGAGCTTCAAGGGCATGGTGGGCCGGTTATTCTCGATTTGCTGCTTAAACGTATTCTGACTCTGCCAGGTGTGCGAATCGCTAACCCAGGTGAGTTTTCTGAACGCGCTTTTCTTAATGACAAACTGGATTTAGCTCAGGCGGAAGCCATTGCTGATCTGATCGATGCCAGTTCGGAGCAAGCCGCCCGTTCAGCGATGAATTCCTTACAGGGCGCTTTTTCTACTCAAGTTCACCAAATGGTGGAAGCGCTTACTCACCTACGAATCTATGTAGAAGCGGCTATTGATTTTCCAGATGAAGAGATTGATTTCCTTTCTGATGGGAAAATCGAGGCTGAGTTGGATGACGTGATGGCTGAGCTTGAGCGTGTACGTTCTCAGGCTCGTCAGGGCAGCCTTTTACGTGAAGGGATGAAAGTTGTTATCGCCGGTCGTCCTAATGCGGGGAAATCCAGCCTGCTTAATGCATTAGCAGGCCGTGAAGCGGCGATTGTGACGGATATTGCAGGTACAACTCGTGATGTGCTGCGTGAACATATTCATATTGACGGTATGCCGTTGCATATCATTGATACCGCAGGCTTGCGTGAAGCCAGTGACGAAGTTGAGCGTATTGGTATTGAGCGTGCTTGGCAGGAAATTGAGCAGGCTGATCGTGTACTGTTTATGGTAGATAGCACGACAACGAACGCGGTTGAACCTGTGGAAATCTGGCCTGAATTTATGGCTCGCCTGCCTAAATCGCTCCCTATCACAGTCGTTCGTAATAAGACAGATATGACCGATGAAGAGATAAGTATTGCAGAAGTAAGTGGTTACTCGCTGGTTAGACTTTCTGCCCGTAGCGGTGAAGGTATTGATTTATTGCGTGATCATCTAAAAGAAACTATGGGCTTTAGCAGTAATACCGAAGGTGGTTTCTTGGCTCGTCGTCGTCATTTACAAGCATTAAATACCGCAGCGGAACATTTACAACAGGGACATGAACAATTGGTGGTTGCCCGTTCGGGTGAATTGCTGGCAGAAGAGCTGCGTCTGGCGCAGCAGGCGTTGAGCGAGATAACGGGTGAGTTTACTTCCGATGATCTACTAGGAAGGATTTTTTCGAGTTTTTGTATTGGGAAGTGAAGCTTTAAGTTACTCTCTAATCAGCACGTTGATAACCAGAAAAGAAGCTCGCTATTACCGGAATTGAACAATACTCATGCCCTTGTAGCAATAGGAGCAAGTTAAGGGACTTTATGACGTTACATGATTCAGTCCCAAAATAATTAACCTGCTGCTTGCAAAGGTACTTGTTTCAGACGGGTTAGCGCCAATTCCAGCTTGGTTCGATCAAACAGTTTGAGCTTGCGTTGAGCCGATCTATATCCGGCAGGCCAATGGCGTATACCATCAATTAAAGATTCTATGTTGGGAGCCACTTGTTCTTGGAATAACAGCCAGTCCACAGTGGATAGTAGTTCTATCCCGTAAGGAGACTCGAAACCGTCAATCAACTCAGCAATTTTTTTCAGCGCAGGCAGGTAGGCTTTCGCTTCAGATTTTAAGTACAGTGCTACCTTGTCTCGCTTGACGTCGTTAAACCAAATCACATCCAGTGGGCTACAATCACTGATACGCTTTTCACTTTTTAGATAGCTTCCGTCTAGCCCATCTAACAAGTGACGTAGCTTATCTGCGTAGGGGCCGTAGTTGTTGGCTACGAACTTAAGGTTTAAGGGATTTTTCAGCCCCTCGGCCTTGATCGTACGCTCTAGGAACCATGCCAGTTTCTGGATTTCCAACAGACTGCATTCCATTCCCAGAACCCAGTAAAGACGCACCAGCTCTGCAATCAAAGCACGAGCTGGGGTGAGTTTTTCTACACCTTTTGGTTTAGCCACATTCTGATATTTGGTTGTAGGTTCATAAACAACAATGTCTACATTTTTAAGGTCGCCCAATATTTGGTTGATATGCGGTTTAACTTCATCCCAGTTGAGGCCGCCATTACCCGCACCCAATGGGGGAATGGCAATGGAATGTACCTGGTTTTTTTCAATGAAATAGCGGAGATCAACCAAGCCGTCAAGAATCCACTGCATTTGCGATTTAGCCCGCCAATGTTGTTTTGTCGGGAAGTTTACAATCCAGCGCGGCCCCATCGGTTCGCTAGTCTCTGTGACAAACATTTTGCCAGTCTGAACTTCTTTTGCTTCACATGCCTTGACATAAGCCGCCATGTTGGCAGGAAAACGTTCTTTGAACATCAACGCAATTCCTTTGCCCATAACACCAACAGTATTAACTGTATTAACCAGCGCTTCCACATTAGCTTCCAGCAGGTTGCCTTGTGCGGGTATTATCATTGTTAGCCTCCTTGAAAGTACCAACTGGGTTTATAATATATATCCAGTTTAACTCCTAGCTCATTGGCTTGTGCTTTTAATTCTCGCTGCACATTCTGTGTATAGCATACTGCACCTAGTAAAGCATGGATGGGCATATGCTCATGAACCAGTGCTTCTGCTTGATAACGTTCCACCTTTTCCGGGTCATCCGGATCACGCTGAAAATTGCGTTGTTGCAACAGTGCCCAATCAATAGCAGTTAAGTCCGTCAACTCATTGTAATAATTTGTCGTTACTGGATACGCATGGCGGTCAGTAAAGACAAAAAGTAACCCTAGTTCTGCCACTCTATGCATACTGGAAACCAGAATGACAATATCAGTATTGGACACTTTCCGTACTCCACCGCGCCCCGTATAAATGTTGTACATCATGGGAGAAAAGGGTGTGAAGTAAAAAGGGATATAATCGTTAAGCATACCTCTAGGTGAAAGGGGGACAGTGCGATGGTTGCGACGATTAATAAGATCTTCATTACCAATCGTCACCCAGTTCGAAGAGCGTACTGCGTTGTTCCCCGCATGCAAGCCATTGGCTAGAATCCAAGGAAGATTTTGGCGATGAGTGATTCTCCAGATCAATGCTTTTTGCGGATTAAGTTTCTTGTACACCATTAATTGAACATTTCTCCGTTGATTACAACATCAACTGATGGGTTACTTTGCTTCAGTATTTTCCCCATATTCCTCTCAATATCTGTTGTGGGAACATAGATCTTGTAGAATTCTGAAACATTGACAATACCTGGAGACAAGCATTCCGCCATACATATGTTCTTACAGTCAGGATCATGGTAATTACGCTTATTCATTGTGTCCCAGTCAATTAGTCCGAAACCCTTATCATAATCATACAGCTCGACAGTTGTATTAGCCAACGGATGTCTGGGGATTATCTTCCAGTTTCCCGTTTTAGCAATGCTCCGTCTGACTGTAATCAAAACAAAGTCTTCATCTGGTCGATCTTTCTGGACACGTCCAGCAAAAGGGTTTCGTGAAAACTAGTGAAAAGGCACATAATGCTCGAGTTTGTACTCCCTGCGACTATCGATTATTTCCTGGTCTGCGACATCATGGAATTTTTTTAGCATTGATCTTGGTTTTAATCCACTGTCCAATATCGAGCTGACATTCTTTAAACTTGTGAGGTGATAAAGTAACTTCTTAGCTTTTATATTAACCATGTTTTTGCTTCACTTTCAATTATTGTGTTGACTTCACTCGCTTCGCTGGTACAAGTTCTGGACGAACGGCACCTGTGTACTTATAAATGATTGCTCGAGACATACCATAGCGCTTCGCAACATATCAGGGTCAAGCAGAAAGGTTGCGTTCAAATTCTGCTAACGCAGAGAATATTAGAACTCGATATCCGGCCAAGAAACGTTGCTGAACAGTTATTAGGTTGGAGTGTTCGCCAAAGCCAATACTGGCTCCCACCATTAATAGGGAAATTTGATCCAGCTCCCAATAATTCAGAAAAATTAAAGAAAAAATAGCTAAGTCCGATAAAATATGAAATAAAACTTCAATAAACTATATAATATAGATGGAGTTATAAAATGAAGTATGATCCACGGTTAAAAACATTTGTTGATAATGATTACAGATTAGAAGAACATCTTAATTTTAAAAAACAAATAGAAGATCAAAAATATAACCGTATGTTATTGGAATTTGAGCATCAATTTAAACTAAACCAATAAGTTATTGCTTTATTGACAAAAGATGAAGCCATAGATTATATGAAAACACTAGATCATAATTTCTATAATTCATGGAAAAATAATATTAAAACTATCTACTCATATACTGATCCAGCTTCATCATTTGCTGGTAATATCTATGATTCTTTTGGGATAGCAAGAATAATAAATGATTTAAGAAGTTTCGGTGTCGAAGCAACAGAGTATTTTGGTAAGGATGGAAGAAGATATATAAAGTTATCAGGTTACCCTGGTGTAAGAAACTATTTAAACGCCACAAGATATCTTGCTAATAGTCCACGTATAGTGTCTTTTGGGGTAGGTACGCTAGGTATTGAAGCTGGAATTGCCCAAGGTGCTAGATTCGGTATAGTATTCTCAGCCGCATATAGACTAGTTGAGTTAATATTTAAAGATGAATATGGATTGGTTGATTTGTTCGTTAATTTAACAATGGATGGTGCAAAGTTAGCTATTTCAATAGGTATTGCTACGGCTGCTAATACTCTAATAGTTTCCCCACTCTTAGCTGTAGGAGGAAGTCTTATGCTTGTAGCTCTTGGTGTTTTTGCTATTGGGTTTCTAACTTCTCTCGCTTTATATTGGTTAGATGACCACTTTAAAATTAGTGAAACTATAATTAAAAACATAAAGAATAAAAAAACAAATCCGACACCATACCATCCGGATCAGTTTCTTAATATGTGGGGTAGATTTAGCCGTGGATAATATAAAGCAAATTAAAACAAAATTATATTTTGGAATTTTATTGCTTCTTTTTATGACAGTGTTATCTATATTTTTTTCATTGAGTGATTATATCAGTTTTTTTAAGCATGATGTTATTACATTCTCATGGAAAAGCGCGGGAGCTATTTGGTTTAGTCCTGTGTTGATTTATATTTCTTTTATTTTATATAGAATCTCATTGGGTAAGGTGAAACGTCTTAATAGTAAAATAGGAAATTATGTTTCATATGTGTCAATAACAGGCATTATTCTTACTTTATTTGTGTCTTTTTATGTTGATGATGAATTAAAATCTGAGGGATATTTAATCTGTAGTAAATCATCATGGATGGCTCCAAATAAGTATGTTAAGGACATTTCACTTTGTCACTAAGTATATGCTATAAGCAGATGGGTAGGTTGTTATATGACTCCATGATATGATTTATAGTTGAGTGAAATTCTTTCATATGGCATCTCAGCTGCATATAGAGCCGTTGAGTTAATACTTAAAGATGATTATGGATTAGCTGATTTGTTTGTTAACTTAACAATAGATGGTGCAAAACTAGCTGTATCAACAGGTGTTGCTTTGGGCGTTAATTCACTAATAGCAGCGCCACTCTTAACTATAGGGTGGAGTCTTTTGGCTGTAACTATTGGAGTTTTTGCTCTTGGGGTTGGAGTTTCGTTTGCTTTATATTGGTTGGATGATTATTTTAAAATTAGTGAAAGCATAATTAAAAATATAAAAAATAGAAAAAGAAATGTTTTTGTGGGAACACCTACGGCAGATCAATTTTTTAATATGTGGGGTAGATATAGCCGTGGATAATATAAATAAAATAAAAATATACGTAGGCTCGCTATTTGTTTTTTTTATGGCAGTATTATTTGTATTTTTCTCATTAAATGATTATATAGGTTTTTTTAGGCGTGATAGCGTTATTCCATTCTCATGGAAGAGTGCGGGGTTTATTTGGTTTACTCCTTTACTTATTCATATTGCTTATGCTTTGTTAAGGATTGCTAAAAATAGAACAAAAAATCTCAATGGTAAAATTGGGGATTATATTTCATGTGTATCAATAATAGGATTTATTCTTACTTTATTTGTATCTTTTTATGTTGATGATGAGTTAAAGTTGGAGGGGTATGTAACATGTAGTAAATCATCATGGATGGCTCCAAATAAGTATGTTAAGGATGTTTCTCTTTGTCACTAAGCATATATTTTTATATGCTTAGTGTTTTGTTTAATAATTTCTATCTTCCCATATGTTATAAGCAGATGTGCCGGCGGTTATATGATTCTGTGATATGGATTTATAATTTAATAAAACTCTTTCATATATTGTACTCTGACATGTAGCAGAATAGCTCACAATAAATAGAGAAAATTCACAATGAAAAAGTAAATAAAAAAATTACAGAAAAAACTCAATACGTTAGGGCTGATTGAAAACTATATCTTTTTGAAAAAACCTATAAAGCACAAGCTGATTGTGGATGAATGGGAACGTATCCAGTATATAGTCTGTTCATTGAGCTGAAAGGCAACAAACCAGAGTACAGTGATCAGGAAACTTCCAAACGCCAGAAGAAACAATCTTACGTTGTCTGCACTATGTGAGTATAACTGGCCAGTCAAATGTATCTATGCGCTTGAGTACGTGGATAACCAGACATTGAGACAGGTTTGTGCAACAGGCATTGAACCGACTGTACCCGTCTGATAGCTAATTATCTACTGCAACTCGGCACTTGGAGTCATTTACAGTGCCATATAAATATGGCACCTACTCACATTATGATTTTATAACTTACTTTTTACCTGCAACATCTAATTGCTGATAAATATAGTGTTTATAACTTTCCACTAGCGCCTTATCCTGACAATCATCCAACGCTCCCCGGCAGAGATGACGCATTGTCATATTTGCTCGATAAAAAGGTGAAGCATCCAGTTTAGCTCTCTCCATAATCATGCCGCCAAGGAATGAAATATCCGTCAGTTCATCAGTCTGAATAGATTCTCCCTGTTGCAAGTTATCTCGCATAGTAAACTGGGTGATATGACCCGGATTTGAAAATACGCCATTGTACTGGTTTAGGCTGATATTGGGTTGATGATCACCGAAATAGAGGAACATGGTTGGCTTTTCCCGCTTAGCAACAAACTCACTGAAATCTTTAATTGCCGGATCAGAAGCTTTGATTTTCTCCATATAGTGACTGAATTTACCCACTGCCTGTGAATTTTTCACATGTCCGGTAAGCCCGTAATCATCAGAATGATCTTCATCATATGGGCCATGTTCATACATGGTCAGTGAGAAAATAAAGAGCGGCTTATCCGTTTCCTGCGCCAAAATTTCTTTCACATAACCCAACATCTCTTGCGTAGAGATAGTCCACAGATTTTTATCAAGACTGGCGGGATATCCCAATTCCTGTGGCTGAATAATGCGATCAACGCCGAGAGTTTGATAAGCATGACCAGAATGATAAGAGGATTTATTAAATGGCGTCAAAACAACCGTGTAATAACCATTCTGTTTCATTTCATGGAACAAGCTGTATTTCAGGTGATCAACAATAAAATAAAACACCGCATTCTTACGTGAGCCAAAATCGTCTGTATTTAAGCCGGTCAGAGCGGAAAATTCAGATAACCAAGTACCACCACCGAAAGTTTGCACCCGCATTGGGCTTTGTGCGCTGACACCAGAATCCCGCTGAAACATATAAAGATCGGGTAAATGGGTATCATCAGGCAACTGATAGATATGTGGAGTCACGGTAGATTCTTGTAATAACATCACCACGTCAGGTTTAATCGCTGACTGCGGCACAGGCAGCTCGACACTTTTAGCCTGTTGCAGAAAATAATCGGCTGATTGCCCAAATTGAGGCGCATGATATTTGGCATCTTTAGCCGACATCACCATATTAGTGACGGTACCACGTCCTTTTGGTAGTGAAGATTCCCACTGCTCTCTAAATGCATTGGCAGTAGCGCTCACTTCCCATGTACAGAACACCGCCAGAACCAAGCCGACAGTACGCCATTTGAAGCCACGAAGGGGAGATGATTTTTTCCAGCTCAGCATCATGTTAAAAATCAACCAGATAAACATAGCGACAACGCCCAAACCGGCCAGCCAATAGTGGTGTAATGTTTCCTGATTGGCAGGATCAAACATCAAGTTCAGATCGGAGAACATCAACTGCTCTTTGTAGTAATGAACTTTTATCTGATTGAGGAACTTAAAGATAATAAAGAGTGTTCCGGTAAAGGCCGTAGAAAACAGTAACCGGGCAGATACAAAAAACACCAGGCCAAATATCACACCAAACACGCCGACAGCGATCAGTGCCGGGTAAATGTCTTCACTTTTTTCAAAAACCAGTATTAAAGTTGCAATGAACAATAATCCCAGATAAGCACCTGATATTATTTTCTTTTTCATAGTGTATTCAATCCAGTTAATAGATGGTTCACGGTTGGCAAAAATAGCACAGATCAGTTAAATCGATGAAACAGGGCGGTGATTTTGCTGAAATCATCTATATTTTAAATAAACAAATCATCAGAATAGCCCATTATCTCTAAGAATATGTGACTCGGCCTGACGACGAGTAAAACCACTGCGATCAAAAAATTCCAATATCTGAATAGCCAGTTTACGACCGATACCGAGTTGATCACGAAAATCCGCAGCGGTAATTGCACCATAATCTTGATTAAATTGGCGAATCAACTCCGCGAATTGTTGAATTCGTTGGCTGCAATAATAACGATCAGGAACAATCGCGATAATATGCCCCAATTGGGCAGATTTTTTCAACAAATTGCGAACAGTTGCCTCTTCTTCTTTTAAGTCAGCAGCCAGATCACGTACCCACCACGGATCATCTGTGAAATAGGGGACTATTCGTTGCCACAATTTTGCCTGTTCATCACTAAAAGACAAACTGTGCTCAGGAAGATATAACCAACCTCGTAATTGCTTTAGCTGTCCATCACTGAGCAATGCATCTATCAGAGTATAAACCAGTGCTTCATCCAGCGTTGGCAGCGCCATCCGTTTCAGACGTGCCCTTCCTAAACCCAGTTGGTCAACATGTTGCCGGTGATATTCGGCCAAAACTTGTAGTAACTTCTGCTTTGCTAACCTAGCATTGTTCTGTGACAACATCATCCCATTGGCAATAATCACATCCTTATCAACGATTAGCTGGTGGAGAGTGGCTTCCGTTAACTGACGCGCCCAAGAAAAATGGTCGAGAGAAAGTGCGCCTCGTGGCAAATGGAGCGCTAAATTAGCCGCATGATCTGATGTTTTGGCAAGCTGAGTGAGCCAATGCAAAAATTCTGGCTGGCGCTTACCACGGCGGGGGGAATTTAGGTTTATCACCCGCGCGCCAGCCAGTGTTTTTCTGGCGCTGATATCTCGCAGTATTAGCCGATCATTCTCAACCAACCACAATGGGCTATCAAGTACCAATTCAGCCAGCAGAGGCTTATCAGAAAGCTGATTTAGTAATGAAATCCGCCCCGTTATATGGCTGGCGGCATGATGAATATGAAGTGGTTGCCAGTTTCGCAAAGGTTCATCAGTTTCTACTTCCACCAATACCTTTTCTACATGCTCAAAGGGTTTGTGGGAAAGTAGCCAATCACCACGGGAAACCTGTTCTTTACTGACATCACCAGTAATATTCAGTGCAATACGTTGCCCGGCCTGAGCCGTATCGGTTTGTTGATTCTGAGCATGCAAGCCACGTACTCTGACTTGTTGATCCCGGCCGGTCAGCCAGAGAATATCTCCCACACTGACCCGGCCAGACAATGCTGTTCCCGTTACTACCAGACCCGCTCCTTTTACACTGAAAGCGCGATCTATCGCCAGACGAAAACGTTGATGTAATTTTTCATGTTGCTTATTTTGCTGATGTAACTGCAACAGATGCTGCCTCAACGGAACAATACTTTCTTCATCTATCGCGGTCGTTACAAACAGAGACGGGGCACCCCAACCCTGAGTTGCCAGCTCATGTTCAATTTGCTGACGGACTTCAACTATTCGTTGTGATTCCACTCGATCGGCTTTAGTGAGCGCAACGGTTATGGACGGACAGCCAATTAAACGCAGAATGGCTAAATGTTCTCTTGTTTGAGCCATTACCCCGTCGTCACAGGCAACCGCCAATAAAACATGATCGATACCCCCGATCCCTGCCAACATATTAGCGAGGAACTTTTCATGTCCGGGCACATCGATAAAACCAACCGCAGAGCTATCCGGTTGCGGCCAATAGGCATAACCTAAATCGATGGTCATCCCGCGCTTTTTCTCTTCCGGCAAATGGGCTGTATTAACGCCGGTAATCGCTTGAATAAGTGTGGTTTTACCATGATCAACATGGCCCGCGGCGGCAAAAATCATAATAGTTTCAGAGAATTATTATATTTCGGTAATTTATTGTATTTTAGAAAATTACAGCAATAGTGCCTGCAATAGCGCTTTTTCATCTTCGAGACAGCGTAAATCCAGCCACAAACGCCCGCCAGAAATACGGCCAAGAACGGGTTTGGTTAATCCACGCCAACGCCGGGCCAACCGTTCCAACGAGCTTCCCTGACCATCAATAGCGGCGAAAGTCAAAGCCCAACTTGGCAGACGATCGACCGGCAGTGAGCCGCTGCCAATCTGTGAATAACATGGCTCATCACGAACAATAAACTGGTCGCTGTAACGTGTTTGAAGCTGAGGTAATAGCTGTTGTGCCATATCATGCACTTGTTGTTGTGAACGAGTTAATAAACGTAACGTTGGTAACTGCTGGCGAAGCTGTTCGGGGCGCTGATATAACCGCAATGTGGCTTCCAAAGCGGCCAGCGTCATCTTATCCGCCCGCAAAGCACGTTTCAGCGGATGACGTTGGATTGCTTCTATCCAGCGCTTTTTACCGAGAATAATGCCGGCCTGTGGTCCTCCCAGTAATTTATCACCAGAGAAAGTGACCAGATCGATGCCTTGATTCAGATAATCTTGGGGCATAGGTTCGGCTGGCAATCCATATTGCGCCATATTCATCATGGAGCCACTGCCCAGATCAATTGCAGTAGGGATTTGTGAGGCTACTCCCAGAGCGGCCAATTCACGGCCGGATACTTCTGCGGTAAAACCTTCAATATTGTAGTTACTGGCATGTACTTTCATGAGGAGAGCGGTCTCTTCATTAATCGCTTGCTGATAATCTTTCAGGTGAGTGCGGTTCGTGGTACCGACTTCAACTAGTCGGCATCCAGCTTGAACCATCACATCAGGAATACGGAATGCGCCGCCAATTTCCACTAGTTCGCCACGAGAAACCACAACTTGCTTACCGGATGCCACGGTTGCCAATAATAACAGCACAGCCGCTGCATTGTTATTAACAATACAGGCATCTTCCGCCCCGGTTAATTCGCGCAGTAAATCTGCCAAAGCGTGGTCTCGGTGTCCACGCCCAGCGTCATTGAGGGAATATTCCAATGTTACGGGTGAACGCATCACTTGTGTTACCGCTTCAATAGCCGATTCTGCCATTACGGCTCGGCCGAGATTGGTATGAATCACCGTACCACTGAGGTTGAACACCGGCTTTAAAGCCAAAGTTTGTTTCTGTTCTAGTTGCTGACCGAGTGCCAAGGCCCAGTTATCACACCAATCAGGCAGTGCCTGATACTGTTTGATATGGATTCTGGCCTGCTCCTGCATCCTTCTTAATGTTGCCGTTACCAACGTCTGTCCATATTGAGCCACGAATGGGGTGATTTGTGGATCACGCAATAGAAGATCAATAGCGGGGAGCTGGCTGTACAATGGGTTCGGTTTATATGTCATGGTAATTCCGTCAACTCACTGTTACTCATTTGGGAACAAAAACGGGTTGATGCTACTGCGGGCAAAACCTTCCTCTTCCATTTTGGCGTCGAGGATCAGTGAAGCTAAATCGTCAGCAACGGCCTCAACTTTCGGATCTTTCTCTTGATAGAGGATTTTCAAATAACTACCACAATCGCCGCAACTTTCCGCTTTCACGGCGGCGTGCTCACTATCCAGCGACCAATAATTAAGATCGCGTGTCTGTTCGCAGTTACTGCATTTTACCCGCACCACATGCCATTCACTTTCACACAAACTACAATGTAGATAACGCAGCCCGTTGGTTGTGCCAATCTGAACAACACTTGAGACCGGCATACTGCTGCAAACTGGACAGAACTGACGATGTTCACCATATTCCGCCTTCGCTTTTCCTGGGATTTGATTCGCCATTTGCGCCCAATAGAGGGAGAGTGCCGCCCAGATAAAAAGTGCTTTTTCAGGGCTGACTTTACTGAATTCATTTTTCAGCAAAGCATCGGCCATCTGTTCCAGCTCCTGTTCCGACGCCTTTGCTAGATTATCCAGAGCGGCATTAACATGTTCCGACGCATCCGGCAGTAATTCTGCTATCAGAGAGTGAAGCAATTTTTGCCAGTGCCCAGTACGTTGGAAGGTTTTGCAATCCAGAGGCGGTTTATCTTCAATAACAGATTTTTCTAAGATATCTGCTATCTCCATTTTCAATGGATTATCATGCAACGCTTTTTGCTGAGCTTGGGCAACTTGTGCTGAAAAGTTAAGATAATCAACGAACGGGCTCTCTTCTGCCAGTTGCTGTAAGCGTTCTGTCCGGCGCTGATAAAGGTTTCTCAGATTAGCAAAAAGCAATGGCGGAATATAATCTGCTGCTTTTTCATTGCTACGATCTTTGCTTAGTTGTTCTTTAGGAACGATGCGAATACTCATTAAGTTCTATCTTCCTGCTATCTGCTTTAGGGCTTTCAGGTTAATAATAATCTTAAGCTTGTTCTTAGCGCTCAGCATAGATCAAAAGAGGTTTCTGGGCTACAGAGATAATGCTGGAAATGATGTGATCAGTAATAACCAATATATTCATGAAATGGTTGCGATTTTTTATAACCATTCACTCTTTGTGTGAATTTTTTTCTGAAAGAAAAATATTGTTAAAAAATTTCTTTCAATTTAATGTTAAAAATCCCTAAAAAGAGTTAATTGTGATTTTTAACATTTCTTTCTATTATATTTAATATGGCCTAATGATTAATTGACTCATGCCTAAAAACATATAATTAAAGTGAATAATTAATTGTAAAAAGAGAATTAATTATTCATTACCTCATAAGGAAAAGATAGCAAAGTTAATAATTACATTTTGGTTTAAATGCGTTTCAACTGTATATAGTTAGTCATAGTGGTACTATCTATATTCTATATAATAACCTCATTTAAAGATAAAGAAAGGGTAATTCCATGCTAATTAATCTCATTACGTCATATAGAAAAACAGCCGCAATCTACACTTTTGTTGAGGCGGGTTTATCTATTCACTTTAAAAATGGAACCTATGTAGATATTAACAAACTTGCTGATCAATATGGTATTGATTATTCTAGACTTAATCGACTATGTGATTTCTTAACTGAAATAGGTGTATTGGTTAGCGGCAACGATGGGGTTGCGCTTTCTGAAGAATGCAGCGCGCTTGCTGATCCTGATAGTTTTGAATTCTTGACAATAAAATATGAAATCAATCGAGAACATTGGGATTCTTGGTTAATGTACCCAAAATCCTTACTGGAAAACAATGGTAAACCGGCATTTGATATGGCGCATGGAAAATCATTCTATGAGATTTGGGATAATGATAAAGTACTAAAATCAAATTTTGACGCTTTAATGTCAAAATATACAAATAAAATAATTAAAGAATTGCTTGTTGTGCATGATTTTAATAAATATAACAGAATATTGGATCTGGGAGGTGGAGATGGAGAGCTTTTGATCAGAATCAGTGAAAAATTCAAAGGAAAAGATTATGCTGTATTGGACAGATATAATGAAATTCCTATTTATGAAGGTATAGATTTCATAAATGGCGATTTTTTTGAGTCAATTCCGTCAGGTTATGATTTATATATTTTAAAGAATGTCCTCCATAACTGGCCTGATAATGACGCAATATCCCTTTTGAAGAATTGCCGAGAAGTGATGGATGATAATGCAAACATCCTGATAATAACCTTAATGAAAAAAACAAAATCCCCAATGGTTAAATCTGTCGATTTATTAATGGATATGCTATATTTAGGGCAAGAGCGTTATTTAAGTGAATTCGAACATCTAGCTAACCAGGCGGGACTCATCGTTCGATATTCTAAAGATATAGATGGAATGTTTTCACTTATCGAATTAGGGGTGAAATAAATTATAGGGATTCATAATCATTTCCAAAGATGATTATATTCATATCCCATCGTTAGGGAATATATATGTGGCATCAATATATTTGATGCCAATTTTTGTTTTATGATAATTAAATATATATGTAGTAAAATAAAAAGCAGAATTATTCTCTGGCAATAAAAACGATTAAAAACCATATTAAACAATCCTATTT
This sequence comes from Photorhabdus hainanensis, assembly GCF_018448965.1. Lineage (NCBI taxonomy): Bacteria > Pseudomonadati > Pseudomonadota > Gammaproteobacteria > Enterobacterales > Morganellaceae > Photorhabdus > Photorhabdus hainanensis. The sequence continues at coordinate 72,987 of NZ_RCWD01000029.1, forward strand.
GATTTTCTAAATTTATGAGAAGAGTTAATTGTGATCTTTGTCATTTCTTTTTGTCTAATTTAATATAGTCTGATAGTTAACAATTTTGTCCTAAAATGCGTTATTAAAGTAAGTGGAGCAATGGGGAAATAAGGAGAATGAAATCTTTATTATCTCACCAAGAAAAGGTAACAAAGCTAATAATCACATATTAGTTATCGAAATACCCAATTAATCATCATGGTATTTCATGCATTTTAGGTAACATACTTCATCTCTTTATAAGATAAAGACATAAAGGATAACTCAATGCTAGCCGAACTTATTACATCATATAGAAAATCAGCCGCAATCTACGCTTTTGTTGATACAGGTTTATCTATTCACTTTAAAAATGGAGCTTATGTAGATATAGACGAACTTTCCCGTCAATGTGGTATTGATTATTCTCGACTTGACCGATTATGTGATTTTTTAATTGAAATTGGGATATTGGTTAACCACGGCCATAGAGTCACTCTTTCTGAAGAATGCAGAGCGCTTGCCGATCCTGAAAGTATGGAGTCATTAATTGTAAAATGGGAACTAAGCCCAGATTGCTGGAATGCTTGGCCAATGTATTCGAAATCTTTACTTGAAAATGATGGAAAACCCGCATTTGAAATAATGCATGGAAAATCATTCTTTGAACATTTGGTTAGTAATAAATCACTCAAATCAAATTTTGATTCTTCAATGTCAAAGACCTCAGATAAAATCATTGGGAAGCTACTTGATATTTATGATTTTAGTCAATACGACAGAATATTAGATGTTGGAGGGGGAGAGGGAAATCTTTTGTTGAAAATCAGTGAGAAAGTTAAAGGAAAACATTACGCTGTATTGGATAGATATCATGAAATTCCTGTTTTGGAAAATATAGATTTTATAAATGGAGACTTTTTTAAATTAATTCCATCAGGTTATGATTTATATATTTTAAAGAATATTCTCCACGATTGGCCCGATGATAAAGCAGTATTAATTTTAGAAAATTGCCGTAAGGCAATGGATAATGGTGCAAAGATTTTATTGATAGGTTATATGAAAAAACCACAATACAAGGCGGTGATATATTTAGATATGCTAATGGATGCACTATTTTCAGGAAAAGAGCGTAATTTAACGGAATTCGAACGTTTGGCTAACCAGGCAGGATTGGTTATTCAAGATGTTAAGGATGTTGATGAGTGGTTTTCAATTATCCAATTGGGAATAAAATAACGCAAAGATAATTATATGGATATTTACTCGCTGAAAAAATATGTAATAAACATGGCATCAAAATATTTGATGCCATGTTATTTTATATTAATGAGATATATATGCGTTAAAACGGAGAGGAAATTTATTCTCTGGGGGTGAGAATTATTTAAATAGCAAGAATAAATATATTAAATCATTTTGTTTCCTGATTACCATCGAATCTCAGCTAGCTTGAGTAAATACTCAGGTATAGGTGCTGCCCGGATACATGAATAAATAAGCTGTTCGAATGTTTTTTTAAGGTTAAAGCGCCAATTGAACCTGAAACAGAATTCGGCAAGATAACGAGGTAAATACTTTTTGCTAATCGAATGATATGTTCCGCGTATCGAATTTTTTACATTACTTATCATTGTGTTAACCCACTGAAAATAAGGAAGCTTAACACT
>NZ_RCWD01000030.1:0-74210 GCF_018448965.1 Photorhabdus hainanensis
CTACCAGGATTGCGCCGTCCATCTGAGCCGCGCCGGTGATCATGTTTTTCACATAGTCGGCGTGGCCTGGGCAGTCAACGTGCGCATAGTGGCGGCTTGGGGTGTCGTATTCTACGTGAGAAGTAGAGATGGTGATACCACGCGCTTTTTCTTCTGGCGCGTTATCGATTTGATCGAATGCGCGAGCGTTACCACCGTAGGTTTTAGCCAGTACAGTAGTGATAGCAGCAGTCAGGGTAGTTTTACCGTGGTCAACGTGGCCGATAGTACCAACGTTAACGTGCGGTTTTGTACGTTCAAATTTTTCTTTAGACACGACTCTATTCCTTAATATCGCTCCCTCATCATAGGGGGAGGGAGCTGAATCTAGATATTAAACCCGAAAAACTTATTTAGCTTTACGAGATTCGATAATAGCCTGAGCGACGTTGCTCGGCGCTTCATTGTACTTCAAGAACTCCATTGAGTAAGAAGCACGACCTTGGGTCTGAGAACGCAGGTCAGTAGCATAACCAAACATTTCAGATAATGGTACCTGAGCACGTACGATTTTGCCGGTAGTCATATCTTCCATACCGTCAATCATACCACGGCGGCGGTTTAGGTCACCGATAACGTCACCCATGTAGTCTTCTGGTGTTTCAACTTCAACTTTCATGATAGGCTCCAGCAGAACTGGTTTCGCCTTCATAAAGCCTTCTTTGAAGCCCATAGAACCTGCGATTTTGAACGCCATTTCAGAAGAGTCAACTTCGTGGTAAGAACCATCGAACAGCGCCACTTTGACGTCAACAATCGGATAACCGGCCAGAACACCATTTTTCATTTGTTCCTGAATACCCTTATCTACTGCCGGGATATATTCTTTAGGAACAACGCCACCAACGATTTCGTTAGCGAATTCGTAGCCTACGCCACCTGGTTCCATTGGCTCAATACGCAGCCATACGTGACCAAACTGACCACGACCACCAGACTGACGAACAAATTTACCTTCTTGTTCAACAGTAGAGCGGATGGTTTCACGGTAAGCAACCTGAGGTTTACCAACGTTCGCTTCAACTTTGAATTCACGACGCATACGGTCAACCAAGACATCCAAGTGAAGCTCACCCATACCAGCGATAATCGTCTGACCAGATTCTTCATCGGTAGACACGCGGAATGATGGGTCTTCCTGAGCCAGACGGCCTAAAGCGATACCCATTTTTTCTTGGTCAGCTTTAGTTTTCGGCTCGATAGCAACAGAGATAACTGGCTCTGGGAACTCCATACGCTCCAGAATAATTGGCGCGTTGATATCACACAGCGTATCGCCAGTCGTCACGTCTTTCAGGCCAATCGCAGCGGCGATGTCACCTGCACGAACTTCTTTAATCTCTTCACGTTTATTAGCATGCATCTGAACGATACGGCCAAAACGCTCTTTTTTGTCTTTCACTGGGTTAAGAACGGTATCACCGGAATTAACTACACCAGAGTAGACGCGGAAGAAGGTCAAGTTACCAACGAATGGGTCAGTCGCGATTTTAAACGCCAGCGCTGAGAATGGTTCGTTGTCGTCAGAATGACGTTCTGCCGGCGTATCTTTACCGTCTGGCAGAATACCTTTAATAGACTCAACATCCGTTGGTGCTGGCAGGTACTCAACAACCGCATCCAGCATTGCCTGAACACCTTTGTTCTTAAATGCAGAACCACAGGTAACCAGGATGATTTCGTTAGTCAGAACACGATGACGAAGACCAGCTTTGATCTCTTCTTCAGTCAGTTCTTCACCGCCAAGGTATTTTTCCATCAGCTCTTCTGATGCTTCCGCAGCGGCTTCAATCAAATTGTTACGCCATTCTTCCGCCAGATCCTGCATATCAGCCGGGATATCTTCATAAGTGAAGGTAGTTCCCTGATCTTCATCGTTCCAGTTGATGGCTTTCATTTTCACCAGGTCAACAACACCGGTGAAAGCATCTTCTGCGCCAATGGCTAATTGCAGAGGTACTGGGTTTGCCGCCAAGCGAGTTTTGATCTGCTCAACAACACGTAAGAAATTCGCTCCCATACGGTCCATTTTGTTAACGAACGCGATACGTGGAACTCTATATTTATTTGCCTGACGCCATACGGTTTCGGACTGTGGCTGAACACCACCAACCGCACAATAAACCATTACCGCACCGTCAAGAACACGCATGGAACGTTCTACTTCGATAGTGAAGTCAACGTGCCCTGGGGTGTCGATGATGTTGATACGGTGCGCGTCAAACTGCTTAGCCATACCTGACCAGAAAGCAGTTGTTGCTGCGGAGGTGATGGTAATACCACGCTCCTGCTCCTGTTCCATCCAGTCCATAGTAGCAGCGCCATCATGAACTTCACCGATCTTATGGTTTACACCAGTGTAGAACAGAATACGTTCGGTAGTGGTGGTTTTACCGGCGTCGATGTGTGCACTGATACCGATGTTACGGTAACGTGCAATGGGTGTTGTACGAGCCATTTGATTCCTCTATATCCTAGGACGTTCAATGTAAATCTGGGTGGCAGAACAGCCACCCAGGGCATCATCACTACGATGGGATTACCAACGGTAGTGTGCGAACGCCTTGTTAGCTTCTGCCATACGGTGAACGTCTTCACGTTTCTTAACGGCAGTGCCTTTATTTTCGGCTGCATCAGATAATTCGTTCGCCAGGCGCAGAGCCATAGATTTATCACCGCGTTTACGAGCAGCTTCAACGATCCAGCGCATTGCCAACGCATTGCGACGAACCGGACGAACTTCAACTGGTACCTGATAAGTAGAACCACCAACACGGCGGGACTTAACTTCCACGGTTGGACGCACATTATCCAATGCAAGTTCAAACGCTTCCAGATGTTCTTTACCAGAACGCTGAGCCAGGGTCTCAAGCGCACTATATACAATTGCTTCCGCAGTAGATTTTTTACCATCTACCATCAGGATATTGACAAATTTGGCCAGTAATTCAGATCCGAACTTTGGATCTGGCAGAATTTTACGCTGACCAATTACACGACGACGTGGCATGGAAATACTCCGTTTCGAATTCAGGGTTGTCCAAAACTCTACGAGTTTATTTTGACATTAAAGTAAATAATGTTTGGCCTTACTTAACGGAGAACCATTAAGCTTTTGGCTTCTTCACACCGTACTTAGAACGACCTTGTTTACGGTCTTTAACACCGGAACAGTCCAGTGCGCCGCGAACAGTGTGGTAACGCACGCCTGGCAAGTCTTTAACACGACCGCCACGGATCAAAATTACGGAGTGCTCTTGCAAGTTGTGGCCTTCACCACCGATGTAAGAAGAAACTTCGTAACCGTTAGTCAAACGCACACGACATACTTTACGCAGTGCGGAGTTTGGTTTTTTAGGAGTGGTGGTATATACGCGAGTACATACGCCACGCTTCTGCGGGCAAGCTTCCAGAGCAGGAACGTTGCTTTTTGCAACCTTCATGCTGCGGGGTTTGCGCACCAGCTGGTTAATAGTTGCCATTATTAAAAAAACTCCTGGTTTTTTTGCTTCGTAAACACGGATTAAATCTCTTGTCTGCCCAACGGCAAAACACGAGGACGCGGAATTTTATGGCTGACTCGTCAGGGTGTCAAGAAATATACAGCGTTTTCTCAACTACCAGGCGAATTGTTGATGGTGTTTTACCGTCAGGTTAACAAAGTCAGTATAGTCGATCACTTGCACTTTGTCTGAAACCTGCCCGTTCAATCCCCGCGCCTCGATATCTTCTTTCAGCGCATACAAGGCTGCGCCACAACTGATCAGAGTCGGCAGATAACAATTACCTTCAATTCCTGCCAGTACGCCATCCTGAATAAACAGGATGTCATCACCACGGGCAAGCAGCTTGAATATCGCATTGAAATCACATTGATAAGGCGATCGGCCAACAGTATATAGCATATTATTGTCCTTCCAATAGCTCAGAATGTCAGCACAACATCATAGTCAACCAACTTCTCACGGATTGTTTCTGCGGGTATCACTTCCGTATCCAGAACAAAACGATTGATTGAGCTTAACCCACGCATCGTAAGGTCTTCCTGGCACAAATAACATTCTTCAATATCGTACAAAGGCAACACCTTAAAAGTAGCGATATAGTTTCTGGCAAGGATTCCGTCAGGCTGCTGATTCGGTAATAGTTGGAGTACGCCGTCAGAAATAAAAAACACACCTATCTTTTCTGTTAATGCCGAAGTTGCCAGCAATGCGTCTAAGCCTTCTCTACCCCCTGCGTCACCATGAGGCGCTTTAGTGAAGACAAAAGCAATTTTTTTCATTTTTGCCTCTCAAAATTGCACCACACGGTCACAAGTCAACATAGCCTCAGCCAGTGTTCCCAATCCACTTAATTCAAACCCTTCAGCCAAGTTCGCTACCGGTAAATTCAACTCATTCGCCTGCTGAACATCAAGAACACCACGGCGCAGGGCAGCGGCAATACAAATATGCATGCTAAACCGGTGCTCCTTTGCCATCACTTGCCATGCAGTAACCAAGTTAAACTCATCACCGGCTGGAGCAGTCAACTGATTGCCGTTATAAACCCCTTCCCGATAAAAAAATACGGTATTAAGTTTATGTCCCATCGTAATCAAGGCTTGCGCGAATTGGTAAGCGCTGCTGGCTTGTTGGGCGCCATATGCAGGCCCCGTCACCAGCAGACAATAAGACAGTGAAGACATTACCGCTCAGGCCCTAAACATTCACCATTTTTAAACTGACGAATATAGAGATAAACAGTATGTTTAGAAATATTTAAACGCTCTGCAACCTGATTGATTGCATCTTTAATATCAAAAATGCCTTTCTCATAGAGATTTAGAACCACCTGCCTATTCTTGGCATTATTGGAGACACTGCGATCAATATTGACTTCTTCGATAGTATATTCCAGCGTTTGCGCGACCAAATCATCCACGGATGAGGCAAAATTTACATTTGGTGCGACATCATGTGTTTCCTCTGGAATAAACGTCTGAATAATTTCAGAGAAAGGAACATCAAGATTCATATTAATGCACAGGAGGCCGATCACTCGGCGATTCCGATTGCGGATAGCGATCGTGACTGATTTCATCAATGAACCGCTTTTCGCCCGGGTGAAATAGGCTTTGGATGCACTACAATCTTCGTCTGTAATGTCATGCAACATGCGCAACGCAAGATCAGTGATAGGTGAACCTATTTTACGACCTGTATGTTCTCCGTTAGCTATTCTGACGGCTGAACATTTAAGATCTTCCAATGAGTGAAGGACAATCTCGCAATGCCCACCAATCAGCATAGCCAAGCCATCAACTGCGGCTTCATAAGATTTTAAAATTTCGTGGTCCGTTTCAGTAAACGGTTGGTTTTCCAGTAAATCGACATCACTGATATCACCAGATAATAACGGGTTAGACATTCAATACACCATCCTTCAAACGCAGACAATAACGTCTTGCTAAAAACACAACGTGATAAACCTATAAAAATTTCTTGTGAAAACTCAATTGTTGCAGCTTAACAGAGATCCTAATCAAAGATCTTTGCATTCACATGAAATATTGACGTTAAAACCACATGACATCATCGTCAAGCCATTGCAGCTCAGACATTTGGTCTCTATCACAGCTTTCAGCAATAAAAAACCGTTGACAGAATCTCTACCAACGGTTTTATCCGTATTGATCAAAGATATTTAGCTGACAGATTACTTAGCTTTGGTATCCGCTTTAATATCCAACAACTCAATATCAAATACTAATGTGGAATTTGCAGGAATACCCGGCAGATCCGCTTTACCATAGGCCAGCTCTGGTGGAATAACCAGTTTAATTTTTCCACCTTTTTTCACATTCTGTAAACCTTCTGTCCAACCTGGAATAACGCCATCTAGGCGAATAGAAAGCGGCTCATTACGCTTATAGGAACTATCGAACTCTTTACCATCAATCAATGCTCCCCGGTAGTTCACAACTATCGTGTCGCTTGCCACAGGTTTCTTACCACTGCCGTCCTTCTCTATTTTATACAAAAGGCCGGTTTTGCTCTTAACGACGCCTTTTTCCTTAGCAAATTCTTCACGATATTTAGCGCCTTTAGCTTCATTTTCGCGAGCTTCTTTTTCCATCTTAGCTTCAGCGGCAGACTTCACTTTTCCTTCAAATGCACGCAGCGTATTTTCAATTTCGCTGTCAGTCAGTTTGCTTTTGTTATTAAAAGCATCCTGCACACCCGATAACAATTGATCTTTATCCAATGGGATACCCAGAGATTTCTGTTCTTTCAGGGTGTTTTGCATATAACGCCCTAAAGATGCACCCAGAGCATAAGCATTTTGCTGATCTTCTGTTTTAAATGCGCTGTTCAATTCTGTGCTACTCTGACTATCCGCTTTAGCCGCCAACACCTGAGGGGCGCTGAAAGCCATCGCTAATGTGGTAGCAAGCAGGGTAACTTTAAACAATGATTTCATCTGTTTCTCCAATAGCTTTGGGGGATTTTACCGTCAGCAAAAGTTATGCAATCAAGCCACTATAACTGCCTACAGGAGCACAACACAATATTTGTTGAACACAATGTTTGTTGAACATAATGTTTATTGAACACAATATTTGCTGTTTTAGTGCCCTAAGCTTATTAGGACAACATAAATGGCAAGAGGTTTCATAATAACCGCATTTCACAGAATATTCTGGGCATAGTAGGCTACTCTTAATTAATATGGGACATTTAACACTGGCAATACAGGGCCTGAAATGGGAGGAGATCATGGATCTGTCAGAATTTGAGCAACGGCTTGAACATTTGGAAAGTCGAATTGCCTTTCAAGACATAACTATCGAAGAATTAAATCAGGTAGTGACTGAGCAGCAAATGGAGATCGCCAGATTAAAAGAGCATTTGCGGTTGATGACAGAACGATTAAAAGCCACTCAACCCTCAATGGTCGCTTCACCATCAGAGGAGACGCCTCCGCCTCATTACTAGAAAAACATTAAATTACAATAAATCAGGGCAAGCATCGAAACTGAATACTCCGAACTTGCCCCGCTTTTTTAAATATTAAAAATGTACCATCCGCTTTAGCTTATCAGTGGCAACTGCCGCCACCGCAGCATCCGTGCCCTTCATCATGATGGTGGTGATGACCGTCGTCATGACCATGACCACCACAGCAACCGCCCTCGCCATGCTCGTGACCATGAGCGCCATGAACATGACCATGAGCCAATTCTTCTTCAGTCGCTTCACGAATGGCAATGACTTCAACATTGAATTTCAGGTTCTGACCAGCCAGCATATGGTTGCCATCAACCACAACATGCTCATCTTCAACCGCTGTAATTTCTACAGGCACTGGCCCCATATCAGTATCAGCCAGGAAACGCATGCCAACTTCCAGCTCATCAACACCAACAAAGACATCTTTTGGCACACGCTGAACCAGATTGTCATCATACTGACCATAGGCGTCATCAGCCTGTACGCTAACATCAAAACTCTCACCAGCCTCACGGCCTTCTAGCGCCTTTTCCAAACCGCTAATCAATGAACCACGGCCATGCAGATAGTCCAACGGCGCACTCGCCGGTGACTCATCAACTAAAACACCATCTTCTGTTCTTACTTGATAAGCCAGGCTGACTACCAAGTCTTTTGCTACTTTCATGACATCTCCTACCCGTGGGTCTAAAAATTTTTACCGATTGTAGCGGAATTTTCAGTCTCTGTACTCACTCGCGCTAATATTCACATAATTATTGTGGGGTAAAAATACCAATAACCTGCTCTTGCTTTCTGACATGAGAGGTCACTTTCTCATCAGTCTGGCGTTGTTGGTAACCACAATGGACACATTCCACCACATCTACCTGATCTTCTTGCCACATTGCTAGTGTGTCCTGAGAGTGACATTCTGGGCAGACAGCACCAGCAATAAATCTTTTACGACTTACTGACATGATTCGCTCCGCTATTATTCATGTATTCATGCTCATTCCAACCATCCGGTTGGCGGCGTTCATTGAGCATTTCCCGTTCGAACAGCTCTTCCAGTTCCCGCCGCGCCTCTTTTATACGAGATATGTGAGCGACATCACCCTGTAGCTGCGGCATAAGTTCTCTCAGCATCCGCATATCTAACCGCTGGAAATGTTGTTTTGCGCGATTAGCTTTATGCGGATGCATTCCTAATTCAACTAAGGTTTTACGCCCCAGTTCCAGGGCACTGGAAAAAGTTTCACGGGTGAAATTTGTCACTCCATTTTGCAACAATTCGTGCGCTTCCAAGCGTCCTCTGGCCCGCGCCATGATATGCAGATTCGGGAAATGTTTCTGGCATAAATGAACGATCATCATGGTATCTTCCGGCTCATTACAAGTGATGACTATCGCTTTGGCTTTATCCGCACCCGCCGAACGTAGCAACTCCAATTCAGCCGCATCACCATAATAAACTTTATAGCCATAACGCCGCATAGTACTCACAGCGCTGACATCGCGCTCTAACACCGTTACACGGATTTTATTCACCATCAGAAGACGACCGATTACTTGTCCGAACCGGCCAAAGCCCACTAAAATCACCTGCGGATCATCATTTTCCACAAAGGGCTGTTCATCAGTCTCCTCTTGGGCATTAAAACGGCGTGCCAGAATAGCATCTATCAATTGCATGACAAGCGGCGTTGTCATCATCGATATTGTCACCACGACCAGCAGCAAAGCCATCTGCCCGCTGTTAAGCACATTCTGGCTCAGCGCGGCGGAAAACAGAACAAAGGCGAATTCTCCCCCCTGACTGAGTACGCCGGAAAATTGCAGACAGGATGAACCCCGTAAGCCAGCGCTCATTGCGATAAGATAAAGAACAATGCCTTTCACAATCACCAAAACCAGCACACCAAGTAACACTTCGGGCAAATGTATCAGTAACACCCCCAAATTCAGCGACATACCGACCGAAATAAAAAACAGCCCCAACAGTAATCCTTTGAACGGTTCTATGGATATTTCCAGTTCATGGCGATATTCACTATCTGCCAATAATACTCCGGCGATAAAGGTTCCCAGCGCCATAGAAAAACCGAGCGCCTCCATAAACAACGCCGAACTGAGTACCACCAGTAACGCCGCCGCCGTAAATAACTCACTAACTCCAGCTCTAACAACCAAACGAAACAGAGGACGTAACAGATAACGGCCACCGAGCAACATGCCAGCAAAAGCAGCAATTTTTAATGCTATTCGATACCAGTCGCCGGATGCCGTTCCGCCGGCCAACAGCGGAATCAACGCCAAAGCCGGAATTACCGCCATATCTTGAAATAGCAAAACTGAGAAACCAAGCTGCCCGCCTTCATTGCGGTTCATCCCCTTCTCTTTCATGAGTTGCAGGGCCATTGCCGTTGAGGACATCGCCATACCGATACCACCAATAACCGCTGCTTGCCATGAAAAATCAGTCAGATAAAGCAGCACGGCCAGCACACTCGCCGTGAAAATAACTTGAGCCGCACCGACACCAAAAATAGATCGCCTGAGTTGCCAGAGTTTAGCCGGATTAAGTTCAAGCCCGATGATAAACATCAGGAAAACAATCCCCAACTCAGAGAAATGAAGAATATCATCAACATCCCTGATAAAGCTCAGCCCCCACGGCCCCAGGACAATCCCCGCCAACAAATAACCTAATACGGCTCCAATCTTGCATTTCTGTGCGATTGGCACTGCCACAACGGCAGCAAATAAAAACAATACACCGGCGCTCAATTGCGCTGAATGCTCCATAACTTATAGCCCTCCTAGTGACAATGGCGATTTGAGCCATTCACGATAATCATTAGCATGGATGGCGAGAAGTTCAGGTTTTTGGCGACGTGCCCAATAAATAATAATCGGTGATAACCAATGCATACGGCACATCGCCGCGGTGAGTTCAAAAGGACGAAGGATCTCTTCCATTGGATAGAGATTATACCCATCGGCCCGGAAAGTGCTTTCCGGTTCCCCTGTAGTAATCACTGAACGCCAATATTTTCCCTGTAATGCCAATCCGGTAATACCACTGGCAACCCCCCGAGTCAGTACACGATCCATCCACTCCTTTAATAAAGCGGGACAACTGTAGGTGTACAGTGGGTGTTGAAAAACAATCACCTGATGTTCTCGAAGCAGTTGTTGCTCATAATGAACATCAATAAAAAAATCTGGATAAGCTCCATATAAGTCGTGAACTGTGACATGCTCTAAACCCTGCACAGGTTGTAACAAAACACGATTTGCTACTGAATCCTGTGGCTCAGGATGGGCATACAGCAGCAGGACTTTAGGCGGCTGTAACATCGTTCCCTCCTCAAGAACGTGTCAGGACACGTATTTTCCGTTAACATGCATACAAAGTTATAAAATAAGACGCTTATTATCTGTTACTGCTAATTTAACATATTTTATACAAACGATACTTATGATTGTTTTCTCTTCATTACAAATTCGTCGCGGAACCCGTGTCTTGCTGGATAATGCCGGCGCCACTATTAATCCCGGACAGAAAGTGGGTCTGGTAGGGAAAAATGGCTGTGGCAAATCTACCCTACTTGCATTATTAAAAAATGAACTTCAGGCTGAGGCAGGAACATTCACTTTTCCCAGTAACTGGGCGCTGTCTTGGGTGAATCAAGAAACGCCCGCCCTAGAAATACCTGCTCTGGAGTATGTTATTGATGGTGATCGTGAATTCCGCCAACTGGAACAACAACTGCGGATAGCCAATGAAAAAAACGACGGCAATCTGATTGCTCACCTGCATAGTCAACTGGACACAGTTCAAGCCTGGACAATCCGTTCAAGAGCATCAAGTTTGTTGCACGGCTTAGGTTTCTCTCAGGAGCAACTTGATCAACCGGTACGTGCCTTTTCCGGTGGATGGCGTATGCGCCTCAATCTAGCTCAAGCACTACTCTGCCGTTCTGATTTGCTGTTGCTTGATGAACCAACTAACCATCTTGATCTGGATGCAGTTATCTGGTTGGAAAAATGGCTGAAAAGCTACCCCGGAACATTAATCCTTATCTCCCATGATCGGGATTTTCTCGACCCTATTGCCGATAAGATCCTCCATATAGAGCAACAATCTCTATTTGAGTACAGCGGCAACTACTCATCTTTCGAACGCCAACGCGCGACCAAGCTAGCGCAACAACAGGCCCTTTATAAAAGTCAGCAAGAGAAAGTCGCCCATCTGCAAAGTTATATTGACCGTTTCCGAGCCAAAGCCAGCAAAGCTAAACAGGCTCAGAGCCGTATCAAGATGTTAGAGCGGATGGAATTGATCGCCCCTGCCCACGTTGATAACCCATTTCATTTCAGTTTCCGTAAACCGGAGAGTCTGCCCAACCCACTCCTGAAAATGGAAAAAGTCAGCGCAGGCTATGGCGAACGGACTGTTTTAAACTCCATCAAACTGAATCTGGTTCCCGGCTCTCGCATTGGTCTGCTTGGCCGTAATGGTGCGGGGAAATCCACGTTGATTAAACTGTTAGCTGGAGAACTGCAATCTCAGAGTGGAACCGTAGAATTAGCTAAAGGGATCAAACTGGGGTATTTCGCCCAGCATCAACTGGAATATTTGCGTGCTGATGAATCACCATTACAGCATTTAGTCCGCATTGCGCCACAGGAAACAGAACAACAACTCAGAGATTATCTGGGGGGTTTTGGTTTCAAAGGCGAGCAAGTGACTGACCCAAGTGGACGTTTCTCCGGGGGAGAAAAAGCGCGTTTGGTTTTGGCATTAATGGTCTGGCAACGCCCTAACCTTCTGTTGCTTGATGAACCAACGAACCATCTCGACTTGGATATGCGTCAAGCACTGACAGAAGCTTTGATCGACTTTGACGGTGCATTGGTTGTAGTTTCCCATGACCGACATCTATTACGTTCAACAACAGATGAATTGTATTTGGTTCACGATGGTCAGGTAGAATCGTTCAATGGCGACTTAGAAGATTATCAACAATGGCTGACAGATCAACAACGTCAACAAAATCAGCAATTACGTGAAAACAACGATAAGGAAAAAGAGTCATCCAGCCAAAGCGCTCAGGAAAGAAAAGATCAAAAACGGCGTCAAGCTGACTTCCGTAACCAAACGCAACCATTGCGCAAACAGCTTGCTGATCTGGAAAAACAGATGGAGAAACTGGGTAACGAACTGGTCGCACTAGAGAATCAACTTTCAGACAGCGCTATCTATGATAACAGCCGTAAAACCGAATTGACTGAATATCTGCAAAAGCAGAATCAGACCAAATCAAAATTGGAAGAAATTGAATTATCATGGATGGAAATTCAGGAACAACTTGAAAAAATGACACAAGAGTTTGAAGGATAAATGATTTCATAAATTATCATTCAATAAAAATAGAGCGGAGAAAATAATCCGCTTTATTTTTCGATAATAGTCATATTATTTCATTTAAAATAGCAATAGATAAATCCAACCATAATACCCCATATATATTTCATCTTTATCCACAATAATATCACCACACAATTTCAATATAATCACCCCTATATAAATAACAGCTATCTTTCTGATTCACATATTATCGATTAATGAAGAGAATAATTCCGCTTCACTTACCAACTCATAATCGATAACAGGACTCCATAAGATACCAAAGTCAATCTCCATATCAGTTTTCAACACCTCTAATGAATCCAGATATTGTGATGGAATTGAGCGAATAACTTTTTCCGGCACTAAAGAAAAACCATTGCGTTTAATGATCAACTCAATCATGACCATAATATCATTAGTTCTTAACATTAAATTCATATTATTATTATAAATAGAAAATGTATTAATACCATCGGTAAAATCAAACGATATATTACTCTCACCAGTATCAACAAGGTTATATAATGATACTATTTCCTTATTTAACTCAGCAAAATTCTGATTCCAATCACTGCCTTTTTTAAAAAGATAAACGAGTTTTTCAGTAAAAATCTTCCTTGGCATAAGTGATGAAGTTAACGGTAAAGGAACAATAGCGATATGTAATAGACCTGAGTTTAATAGATTCATTTGCTGCTCAAATGTCAGCCCCGTCATTAGCACAAGCACCACCTTTTCCTTACTACCTAGAAAAAGCCGCTCTTCCATTTTCCCGGAATCATAAATAGGAAAACAAGAGCTAACATAGAGGTAATGTGGAGAATCATATTGCAAATCATGATTCACCTGAGTCTGAAACTGCTCAAAATGACTCAATAACTTCTGAGCATTCTCAAAGGTCTTTTGCCCAAAATCAGTCAATCTAGTACCATTCGGCCCTCTGGAAAACAAAGAAGCCCCGAACTCTTCTTCCAGCGCATTAATTTTCTTAGTCAGCCCAGGTTGTGAAATATGTAGTATTTGAGAAGCCTGATGATAATTAAGTGTTTCAGCCAACACGATAAAAGCTTTGAGATTACGTATATCCATATCTCCACCATTCGGGTTTATCTTTCAAACTTTGCTTGCGTTATTATTTCAACAATAGCCTAAATATTTTAGACTTAACTGAAATTAATTAAACAGAGATTAAACAACAATTATAAGATGATCAATTAATTTATTATAAAAATGTTGACAAAATTTTATTTTTACCATAATTCCTTTCTACTCCCTGAGGTAAATGACTAAATAATCCATCTAAATTAAACGCTTTAAAATATAATGAATTTTACGCTTTTTAGGTGTTTTACCTATAGCAATCCCTATACATCCTGTGACATACATTCGCTACTACACAAGGTAGATAAATTTATCTGGTGAATATCATTATGAAAACATCGCTATTAGCCTTAATTTTTAAATAACACAGGCAAAATCAGCGATAATATGGAGGTATTTATTATCTATAAATGATGATATATCATAAAATACGCAATTATAGATAAATCATTATTTGATTCTTATTTTTTCGATAAACAATAATAAAATGGCATCGTATAAAAATACTCCTATATAGCCAAACTAATATTAATCACACAGTTTAATATCTTTTACATAGGTATTAGGAGATTTCCATGATATTCTTTTACATACTAAGTAGCTCTCACTTTTTAATTTATAATCCACATAGAAAGATATGGGAAAACTTAGAAAAAGCGCGACAATAGCTATCGAAAAGAAATATTTAACACAATTATCATGATGCTTTGGATAATGACCAGTCACAGTAAAGAAAATAATAAGGAATGTAGCATAAGAGATCAAAGGAAAAGAAAAGAATATTATAAAAACACTACCTGAGAATGTTATTTTTTCATTCATTCTAACTAAAGAAATTAAATTTTCTCCTGTCAAAAAGAAAGCGAATAACATCAAAATAAAAATAGCAAGAGCGCCGAGGATCTGTATAACCTTTTTTTTAGTTTCCATAATCACCCCAATCATTAAGAGATTAATTAGAATCAAAATAAACAATATCAATCACACAGTTTAATATCTTTTACATATTTATTCGGTGACATCCAAGATATCTTTTGGCATATCAAGTAATTCTCACTCCTCAGTTTATAATGCACATAAAAAGATACAGGAAAACTCAAAAAAAATGCAACAATAGCTATCATACCAAGATATTTAACATAAATATCATGATATCTCGGGATACGCGTTGTTAAATTTAAATAAATAGAACAAATCAAGAAATAAAAAACCAACGGGAAGAAAAAAAACGCAATTATTATACTGTTGGAAAAAGAGATTACCTCAGCCATTGTAATCAATGAAAATAGACCATCAACAGAAGCAAACATACCCAGAAATACCAGAAACAATACAAAAATCGCCAAAATAATATGTATTATTCTCCTTTTTTTATCCATAACCCTATCACTCATATCAATCACATAGCTTCATATCTTTCACATAAGTATTCGGAGACATCCAAGATATTCTTGGACATACCAAATAGTTATCACTTTTTAACTTATAATGCACATACAAAGATGTAGGGAAACCTAAAAAAAATGAAATAATAGCTATCGTCCCAAAACAGTTAACAAAACCATCATGATGCTTTGGATAATGACCACTTATAGTAACAAAAACTATAAAAAATATAGCATAAGAAACCAAAGGAAAAGAAAAAAAATATTATAACAACACCACCCGAGAATGTTATTTTCTCACTCATTCTAACTAAAGAAACCAAATTTTCTCCGGTTGAAAAAAAAGCAAATAAAGCTAAAAGAAAAATAGCAAGAGCAGCGATGACATGTATAATCTTTCTTTTATTTCCCATAACTCCCCCAGTTATTAAGGAATTGATTGAAATCAAATACAACCATATCAATCACATAGCGCCATATCTTTCACATAGGTATTAGGCGACATCCAAGATATTCTTGGGCATACCAAATAGTTATCACTTTTCAGTTTATAATTCACATAGAAAGATATGGGAAAACTTAAAAAAAGTGAAATAATGGCTATCGAACCAAAGTATTTTATGAAACTATCATGGTATTTTGGGCAACGGTTTGTTATATTAGAAAAAATAATAGAAACCATACAATACGAAATCAAAGGAGAAAAGAAAAATATCATAAAAACACTACTTGAGAATGTTATTTTCTCATCCATCTTAACTAAAGAAACCAAATTTTCCCCTGTCAAAAATAACCCTAATGATACTAAAATAAAAGTAGCAGCAGCAACGATGATATGTATAGCCTTTTTTTTATTTCCCATAACTCCCCCAGTTATTAAAAATCAAACACAAAAATATCAATCACATAACTTCATATCTTTCACATAGGTATTAGGCGACATCCAAGAGATTCTTGGACATACCAAATAGTCATCACTTTTTAATTTATAATGCACATACAAAGATGTAGGGAAACCTAAAAAAAATGAAATAATAGCTATCGTCCCAAAACAGTTAACAAAACCATCATGATGCTTTGGATAACGGCCAGTTATATTAACAAAAATAATAAAAAAAACATAATAAAAAACCAAGGGAGAAGAAAAAAATATCATAAAAACACTGCCTGAAAATATTATTTTTTCATCCATTTTAATTAAAGAATTTAAATTTTCACCTGTCAAAAAAGAAGTGAATGACGTTAGAATGAGAAAAAAAAGAGCGCAGATGATATGTATAGCCTTTTTTTTATTTCCCATAACTCCCCCAGTTATTAAGAAATTGATTGAAATTAGCTTCTGGAATTCTTGGTTTCCTCTCCATTTCTTTTCTAATTAAATTAATAACAGTTTCGCTAATTTTAAATCTTTTATCTATAATATCAAGTGCATATGTCATACCAAAACCTACAATAAATACAACAAAAGCCACACCAACTACACTGGCACCAGCAATAGATGTAGCTATCATTATAGACCCAAAAGTCCAAGCAACACAGGCTATTATTACTGTCTTAGCCAGATCTACCGCAATATTACCTAGAAAATCAGCCAGTGTGTATTCATCCTTAAACATAAGCTCAACCGTTCGATAAGCCGCGGAAAAGAATATACTAAACTTCATTCCTTTAACTATGCCGCTATTTAGTCCTTTCTGCCCAATCCCCATAGATATCACCTTCATATTAGAAGCTTTGTATCTTGAAGCAGTGATGATCTTTCTAACTCCCGCATAACCTGATATTTTAATATATCTGTTTCCATCTTTACCCACATACTCTGTGGCTTTAATTCCTAATGTTTTAAACTCACCTATAACATTAAAGAGATCAAAAGAATCATGTATGTTACCTGCATAAGGTGATATGGGATCGGTAATCTCAAATATCTTCTTTATAAATGGACTTTTTGGCTTCGGCGAATCAAGCTCCTCCAGAACATCTTTCGCTTCATCTAACGATAGCAGCGCAATATAGGTTGTATTCTCTCTTAACTGCTTTTCGAGACCAATGGCATCAAAGAATTCATGCTGAGGTTTTAATTGGTTAACCCCAACCTGACCTCTCAGGAAATCCCCCATATAGCCCTCTGGCGAGGGGTTGTATTTTTTATATGTCATTGTGAAACCCTTTTAATATTCTTACTGCCTATCCCAATAAGACTATTGGGATAGGCACTTTAAAATCAAAAATCATCACATCAGTGTTTAACCGCCGGAGCTTCCATTTCCAATTTGAGTGAAAGGACGCGGCCATCTGAAGTCTTCATATCAATCGCACTGGCTTGAGTTGACAATAATAGCTGGAAACACTGCATCATCATCATTGCCAGTTTTTCCTCTGGGATTAACGGACTATTCATTAATACGTCGGTGAGCTGTTGTAATAACTGTTGTCTATCTCTATCGTTCATACGGCTAATCCCATTAACAATTAAAGGTTCAAATACCGCACTATATTACATAAGAAATAGACATGTCGACCATATAATAGCAAAAAATTAAACAACCGTAGAATACCAACAGTTAAGTTCCTGTATAGCAATACAAAAATAACAGCTGATGTTTAAGCGTGAAAGTAATAAATACATCATCGAACAAAGAATTTTTTATTCTTTATCACTGCTTCTATCCTTTAAGAAAAAAACCAACATTGAACTCTTAATTTCTTTATATTTTAGTGGTAAGGTCGTACCTTGACAGCCTAAACATATCGTTCTAGGTAAATTAAATAAAGAATTTGCATGGTAATCGCTTATGTCACATATAATCTATTTATCGTTAAATGGTAAGAAGCAAGGTTTAATTTCTGCCGGTTGTTCAACGCTAGACTCTATAGGGAACCGATATCAAAATGGGCACGAAGATCAAATACAAATATTGAGTTTAAAGCACTCGATAACTCGCCAACAACATGTCGATCATCACCCTATACAATTTCTCAAACCAATAGATAAATCATCCCCGTTGTTAGCCTCCGCAATATCTTCAAACGAGCTAATCAATGCGATTTTCTTCTTTTACAGAACAAATCTGGCTGGACAATTAGAACTTTTCTATGAGGTCAAATTAACAGAAGCGAGTATTACTGATATTGCTTGCGTTTACCCGCACTCAATAAATGATCATGAAGTGATGCCGTACGAAAAAGTCTTTCTCAAATATAGATCCATATCCTGGAATCACATAACCGCCGGCACATCTGCTTACAGTATATGGGATGATAGAGTTTATTGAAAATAAACCGAGTTAGGCATGTATATTTATATATGCTTAACTCTTTCTAATACGCAAAAAAACAAAAATGGTAACAACAACAATACCTAATAATGTCAATCGACCCCACATATCAGGAAAACAACCGGCGGCCATAGCCGACCAAGCTATAATCACTATAAAAGGGATTGTGTTCCATAAAAGATCTTTAATCCATATAAAAAAAAGATCCTTGAACCATGCCTTACTAAAAATCCTTCTTTTTTCATTCATATTAATATCCTAATTCATCATTTCAACAAATACAGAAATTATATCATCTTTCCCGATTTATAGCCCTTTTTGCTCTACACCCCATAAAATGCATTCACAAAGTTATCACTTTTATCGAAACATTGACCAAATTTGCTCTTTATGACAAAGAAGAGTAAATAACTATTTATCACTTCAAGAATATTCCATCAGGAAAACAATATGAAAATCAATCTCAACAGTATGGTCACTGAAAGCCGCAATCCCGTCAGTGCCAATATTGATACTTTGCCGACCCTTGAAATGCTAAAACTGATTAACGATGAAGATAAAAAGGTCGCACTGGCTGTAGAGCAAACTTTGCCGAAAATCGCTGAAATCGTAAATAAAATTGCCGAAGCATTTCGTCAGGGAGGTCGTTTAATTTATATCGGCGCCGGGACATCGGGCCGATTAGGGATTTTGGATGCCAGTGAGTGTCCGCCTACTTATGGCGCCAAACCGGAACAAGTGGTTGGATTAATTGCTGGCGGGCATCAGGCCATCCTAAGCGCCGTTGAAAATGCAGAAGATAACCAACAACTGGGCGTAAATGATCTTCAAGCGCTAAACTTTAATGCAAAAGATGTATTGGTTGGTATTGCCGCCAGCGGCCGTACACCTTATGTCTTGGGTGCAATGGCGTATGCGAAATCCGTTGGCGCCACCGTCGCCTGCATTAGCTGTAACCCGGAAAGCCCGATGACACAAGCAGCCGATATCGCCATTACACCGATAGTGGGGCCGGAAATTGTCACAGGTTCATCACGTATGAAAGCCGGTACCGCACAAAAGCTAATTCTGAATATGCTGACCACCGGCGCCATGATTCGTACAGGCAAAGTTTATAGCAACCTGATGGTGGACGTAGAAGCGACGAATGCCAAGCTGGTTGAAAGGCAGAAAAATATCGTTATCGCCGCCACAGAATGCAATCGTGAACAAGCAGAGCAGGCATTAACTGAATGTGATGGGCATTGTAAAACCGCCATTGTGATGATTCTGGCTGGCGTCAATGCTCAACAAGCAAAAGCTTTGCTGGAAAAACATCACGGTTTTATTCGACCGACGATCTCAGCCGTTCGGTAACGATTTCCCTGCTGAGAAGGAGTAAGCAAGATGGCTCAAATTAATCAGACAATCATTGCCCAGATCCTTAAAGCTATCGGCAATGCGGATAATGTGGCCCAATGCGGCAACTGTATGACCCGTCTGCGATTGACATTGCGTGATAATACTCTGGTGGATAAAACCGCGTTAAAACAGATCCCCAATGTGTTAGGTATTATTGAAAGCGATGATCAGTTTCAGATTGTGCTTGGGCCGGGAAAAGCCCAAGCAGCGGCTGAAATAATGAATGAATTGCTAAATTCTTCTCCTCCTACAGAACAATCGAAACCGAGCGGCACTGATTTAACCAATATTGCTTCTGCGAATAAAAAGCAACTTAAAGAGAAACAGGTGAGTGCGGTACACAAATTCCTGACCAAGTTCGCGACCATTTTTACGCCATTGATCCCCGGTTTTATTGCCGTTGGTTTGCTTCTCGGTTTTGCCACTTTACTTGAACAGATAGCCATTCAAGGCGTTAAACACCCTAATACTGTTTTAGTTGAAATCATCGGCTATATGAAAGTTTTCAGTAAAGGCATGTTCAGCTTTCTGAGTATTCTGATCGGTTATAACGCGCAAAAAGCGTTTGGCGGTTCGGGAATAAATGGCGCCATTATTGCCGCGCTGTTTGTACTCAGTTATAACCCAGACGCCACCAGCGGTTTCTATTCCGGTATTTCCACTTTCTTTGGTTATGGCATCGATCCACGCGGCAATATTATCGGCGTTCTTATCGCCGCTATTCTGGGAGCATGGGTAGAACGGCAGGTTCGTAAGATTATTCCAGATAATCTGGATATGATCCTAACTTCGGCTATTACGCTGCTAATCGTGGGAGCAATCACCTTTATTATTATCATGCCATTGGGGAGTTATCTGTTTAGCGGCATGTCATGGTTATTCCTTCACCTTAACGGTAATCCTTTTGGTACGGCGATATTGGCCGGGCTATTTTTACTCGCGGTTATGTTTGGTGTTCATCAAGGGTTTGTTCCGGTCTATTTCGCACTGATGGACGCACAAGGCTTTAATTCTCTGTTCCCAATCCTGGCAATGGCAGGCGGCGGACAGGTTGGTGCAGCATTGGCGCTGTACATCAAGGCGAAAAAAGACTCTCTGCTACGCACGCAGATAAAAGGCGCCATTATTCCAGGCTTTCTCGGCATCGGCGAACCCTTGATTTATGGCGTCACACTCCCACGGATTAAACCTTTTATCACCGCCTGTTTGGGCGGTGCCGCCGGAGGTTTCTTTATCGGTTTGGTAGCTTATTTAGGATTACCTGTCGGGCTGAATACGGTTTTTGGTCCATCTGGATTGGTAGCACTGCCACTGATGACCTCAAACAGCGGTATTTTTGTCGGAATGGCTGTGTATGCCGCCGGACTGGTGGTTGCTTATATCAGCGGCTTTATAATGACTTTGCTATTTGGCAGTAAAAATGTCGATTTAACCTGATGATAGTGAATGACTCCCTTCATTCGCTATCAACTCACTTTTTCATCGGTTCTATAATAATAACGCGGTTTGTCACCCAGAATCGTTGCTCGGTGCATAATCCTGCGCTGAGGTAGATAATCCGCGTTGGCGTAATGTTGAGTCACCCGGTTATCCCAGATAGCAATGTCATTCTCCTGCCAGCGCCAACGCACCTGAAATTCAGGTTTTGTGACATGGGCAAATAGAAAGTTCAAAATCGCTTCACTCTCCTTATCACTGAGACCAACAATCCGGGTAGTGAAGCCTTCATTAACAAACAGCGCTGAACGACCAGAAACGGGATGTGTTCTGACAACCGGATGTAACAGAGGCGGGTTTTTCTCTTTACCCACTAACCAGCGCTGATGTTGCTCTTTAGAACCACGATGCCGATGTTCAGGAAAAGACTTAGTGAAATCGTGCTCCGCCTCAAGCCCTATCAGCAATGTTTTGAAAGGCTCTGACAATGCTTCGAACGCAGCGATGCCGCTGCACCACAAGGTATCTCCACCAAACGGCGGAACTTTTTTAG
Source organism: Photorhabdus hainanensis (assembly GCF_018448965.1). Taxonomy (NCBI): domain Bacteria; kingdom Pseudomonadati; phylum Pseudomonadota; class Gammaproteobacteria; order Enterobacterales; family Morganellaceae; genus Photorhabdus; species Photorhabdus hainanensis. Next base: position 21,588 of record NZ_RCWD01000030.1, read on the forward strand.
CCGCTAGAATGGCCCCCATCGGTGGTGTTTCAATGAAAGTCACATCCGTATGCCAGTTATCATTATCCGGCGGATTGTTGTCATGAGTATCCAAAACAATAATCTCTTCACTTTCTGGTGTATGAGGGTAAACCGGGTGAATATGTAAATCACCAAATTGGCCTGCTAAATCACGTTGCTGTATTGGCGTAATAGGTTGATTACGAAAGAATAATACCTGATGCTTTAACAGCGCGTGATACAGTTGTTCAAACTGAATATCCGTCATCGGCTTAGTGAGATTCGTCTGTTCCACAAGCGCGCCAATATAAGGTCCTAACGGGACGATTTTCAGACGTTCATTCATGACTGTTTACCCCATGCCACGGCATTAAGTGACGTTGAATAGCCCGCAATCCCAACTCCAAACCACATGCAATTAACGCAATGACAATGATTCCCGCCACCACCATGTCAGTTGCCAAAAACTCACCCGCCGATTGCACCATAAAGCCTAACCCTTGTGTGGCGGCAATCAGCTCTGCGGCCACTAAAGTCGACCAGCCAACACCAAGCCCGATACGCAGACCTGTCAATAGCTCCGGCAAAGCATTAGGAAGAATAACGTGTTTCAGCAATTGCCAGCGACTGGCGCCCAACGCCTGTGCCGCTCTTATTCGCACTTGCTCAACATTTTGTACCCCCACCACGGTAGATAACGTCACCGGCGCAAAAATGGCTAGCCAGATCAGTAAAACCTTTGAGGTTTCTCCGATCCCAAACCAGATGACAATCAAAGGTAAATACGCTAACGGCGGGACAGGTCGGTACAGCTCAATCAAAGGGTCCATCACCGCTCGGATTTTTTCGTTCAGCCCCATTGCTATTCCTACCGGAATAGCAATGGCTACCGCGGCTAATAAAGCCAGTAACATTCGGCTCAAACTGGCGGCCAAATGTTGCCACAACGTCGCTCCCATAAATCCTTGTTCACTCGCTGCGGTTATGAGTTGATGTACCACCTGACCCGGCGCCGGTAATAATACGGATTCAATCAAGCCGAATGTTGTCACCAACCACCAGATAAATAATAAAGTAACCACGGTAATTAATCGCCATAACACCCCGACAGGAATCGGTTTAAAACGTCTTTTACTATTTTTCAGCAATGCCACCACACCGGCTTCCTGTTCCTGATAAAGAGTCATACCAAAGCCCTCCGGTATCTGAACACGCGTTCCAACACGTATTCACGGCAGATAATAAAATTGGGATCAGATTTAATGCTGCGGCTACATTCTCCATCTGCAAATCGTTGGCCAAAGTCGAGGGTAATCCGTTCAACAATCCTTCCCGGCGAAGATTCCATTAAATAGAGATCAGTTGCCATAAATATGGCTTCTTCAATATCGTGAGTAATCAACAGGCACTGTTTTTTACTGTCACGCCAGATAGTCAGCAAAAGCTCCTGCATCTGTTCTCTGGTATAAGCATCAAGCGCTGCAAACGGTTCATCTAGCAGTAATAGTTGAGGTTCAACCGCCAATGCACGCGCAATCCCCACCCGCTGTCGCTGGCCGCCAGACAGTTGCCAAACATATTTATCTTCATAATCACTCAAACCAACTTGATGAATGATCTGCCGAGCGATCTCCAATCTCTGTTTTTTAGGCACACCGGCAAATTTCAGCCCCAAAGCCACGTTATCCAGTACCTTCAACCACGGCATCAATCCTTCATGTTGAAACACCACACCACGCTCTACACCGGGGCCAGTTACCGGTTTAGCATTCAGCCAAATATCACCGGAGAAAGGGGTGAGAAAGCCCGCGATCAGATTCAACAAGGTTGTTTTGCCGCAACCGGATGGCCCTAGGATCACCACAAATTGCCCGGCGGTCATATCAAAACTGATATCACGAAGAACTTCTTGGTCCTGATATCTGGCGGTTAAGCCACTAATTTGTAGCATCGTTCCCTCCAGCCATTGTTGATGGAATGATCGCCTTGATAAATTTATCCGTCACATAATCCTGATAATTATCAGCAACCTGTGAAACTTTACCCTGTTGTTGCAGAAATCTAGCCGTATCACGAATCACTTTCGCCATTTCTGACTTTAATAAATTCAACTGCTGATCAGCATTCAGATAACGATTGGTGAGTATCCATTGACTGATTTTGTCTTCCGACAAACCACTCAATCTCGATACCGCAGCAATATTCTTGTTATTTGCCAGCCATGTTTCAGGAGAAGTCAGATAGCGCTGATTTTCATCCAATACACTTTTCACGAATATGGTGACCAATTCAGGATGTTGTTCCGCGAAATCATTACGGACAACCCATACGTCCAGCGTTGGCGCTCCCCATTGGGCAATTTGCGCTGCATCGGTCAGCACGCGGCCTGTTGCAGCTAATTCATTCACGGCCGGTAACCAGACAAAAGCACCATCAATATCACCGCGCTTCCATGCGGCAACAATCGCCGGTGGTTGTAGGTTAATAATCTGGATCAGCTTTGGATCTATCTGCCAGTGATGCAATGCGGCTAACAGGCTGTAATGGGCGGTAGAAATGAAAGGAACAGCAATTCGCTTGCCGATAAGCTGAGAAGGCTCGGTGATTTTTTGATTAACAATCAGTGCTTCCGATTGTCCCAACTGGGAAGCAATGAGAAAAATCTTCACCGGTAGTTTTTGGCTGGCAGCAACCGCTAACGGACTGGAACCCATATTGCCTATCTGAACATCACCAGAAGCTAACGCTCGCAGCACAGCGGAACCACTGTCAAATTTTCGCCATTGAACATCAGCACCCGATTGCCGGGCAAAATCGCCGTTATACTGAGCGACTTTTGCCGGCTCTGGTGAAGTTTGATAAGCAATCGTGACTTGCTGACTGTGCGCCTGAACAGCGGGAGCCAATAGCAAGAGCACCAGAAAAAAAAGATAAACCACAAGAGCGGATCTACCCACTTAAACACCCCCAATGTCATAAAAAGACGAGGTACATCAGAATAAGTGTTGTAGATATTTGCCAAAGTAAAAAAGAATAAAATGATATTTTCTATAACTAAAAACGCAATTAACTGCCTGAATTACCCAATCCAGATTAATGGCACACAAGTTGCCGTTAATACGCCCATCATGATATTGAAAATAAACCAGGCATTGCGACTACGGAGTAACGTCCCTATCAATGAACCAAAACCCGCCCACACCATGCCGCACAAGAAATTAATAAACATCACCGCGATACTGATCACGATGATGGAATAGAGGTAGTGATCACCGGCAATACTGTAGCTGCCAACCGCTCCCAACCCCATCAGCCAGGCTTTCGGATTTAAAAACTGCAACAACCAACCTTGATACCACCGAACCGGCTTGATAACAGCGCTGTCTTTGGTATCCAGACGCCGGTAACTGGCCGTTGCTGTTTTCCATGCTAACCATAGCAAATAGAGGCTACCTGCTATTTTCATCACCGTGTGAATAGCAGGATAGACCAACAACAATGCCGCTATTCCGAAAGCAGCCAGATATAAAATCGTCTGCATGCCCAGAACAACGCCAAAGAGCAACCCCAAAGAGCGGGTAAAACCGAAGTTAGCGCCCGATGAAGTCAGCAACATGTTGTTTGGACCCGGGGTAATGGCAGAAATAAACAAGAAAGTCGTTAATGAAAAAATCAGGCTTGCTGTCATGAAGAGTTACCTTTCATCCTGAATATTGGCGTTTCCCTTTCACAGAAAATATCAGTATGTTATTCACCATACAAGATAACTAATCAATTTAACTCGAAACCATTATGACTGATATCTTTCGTCCTCTAACCGGAGCCAGTAATCCGCATGTGCAGACACTACTCCCGCGTCTGGTGCGGCGGTATCCTGAACTGCAACCATATTGGCAACGACTTAATTTACCGGACAACGATTTTGTTGATCTGGCATGGAGTGAAGATCCCGCCACCGCAACACATAAGCCGCGACTTATCCTGTTTCATGGTCTGGAAGGCAGTTTCCACAGCCCCTATGCCCACGGTTTGCTTCATATCTGCCAAGAGAAAGGCTGGCTTGGGGTTGTCATGCATTTCCGCGGATGCAGTGGTGAACCAAACCGCCAAAAGCGTCTCTATCATTCCGGCGAAACAAACGATGCCCGCTATTTTCTGAACTGGTTAAAACAGACTTACGGTGATGCGCCCACCTCAGCTGTCGGTTATTCAGTCGGCGGTAATATGCTGGCTTGCTATCTGGCAGAAGAAAAAACAAACGCCCAGATCAATGCCGCCGTCATTGTTTCCGCCCCTTTGATGCTGGCAGCCTGTTCCTTTCGGATAGAAAAAGGATTTTCTCAAGTTTATGAGCGCTATTTACTTAATAGTCTGAAACGTAATGCCACCCGTAAATTGTTACGCTACCCCGGTTCCCTCCCCATCAATCTGTCTCAGGTAAAAAGATTGAAACATATTCGAGAATTTGATGAAATTGTAACCGCAAGAATCCACGGCTTTAAAAATGCAGCGGACTACTACCGCCAGTGTAGCGCTCTGCCGCGTCTGCCAGATATTACTGTGCCACTGCTGATTATTCATGCTAAAGACGATCCCTTTATGACACCGGAAGTTGTTCCTGATCTCAAAATGTTACCCAAGAATATTGAATACCAAATGACAGAATATGGTGGACATGTGGGCTTTGTCAGTGGTTCGTTGAAGAAACCACAAATGTGGCTGGAACAACGCATCCCAAATTGGCTGTCATCTTATCTGGAGCAACCACAATGATTATTCCGTGGCAACAACTGGAGCCAGAAACTCTGCTAAATTTGATAGAGAGTTTTGTCCTGCGGGAAGGCACTGACTATGGCGAAGATGAAAAATCGCTGGAACAGAAAGTCACTGACATACGCCGTCAGTTGGAACAGGGTGATGTTATGCTGGTGTGGTCTGAACTGCATGAGAGCATCAATATTGTGCCAAAAGAAATGTTCGATTCTTAACATTATGGAGTTTACTGTATGTCCGCCAAACATCCGATTATTGCAATTACCGGCTCCAGCGGCGCCGGAACCACCACCACCAGTTTAGCGTTCCGTAAGATTTTCCAGCTACTTAACATCAGTGCGGCACAGATAGAGGGAGATAGTTTCCACCGCTACACTCGCCCTGAAATGGATGCCGCAATCCGTAAAGCCAAAGAGCAAGGCAGGCATATCAGTTATTTTGGGCCGGAAGCCAATGATTTCGGCATGCTAGAAAAAACCATGATTGACTATGGTGAAACCGGTGAAGGCCGCCGTCGGAAGTACCTTCATACCTATGACGATGCCGTCCCTTACAACCAGCTCCCCGGTACATTTACGCCGTGGGAATCTTTACCCAAGCAGACTGATGTGCTGTTTTATGAAGGTCTGCACGGCGGCGTTGTCACACCGCAACATAACGTTGCCAGTCATGTTGATCTGCTGGTGGGAGTCGTGCCGATTGTCAACCTTGAATGGATACAGAAACTGATCCGCGATACCGGAGAACGAGGGCACTCGCAGGAAGCCGTGATGGATTCTGTCGTGCGTTCTATGGATGATTATATCAACTACATTACGCCACAATTCTCGCGAACACATATCAACTTTCAACGTGTCCCCACCGTTGATACATCCAATCCATTTTCAGCTAAAGCCATTCCATCATTGGATGAAAGTTTTATCGTCATCCGCTTCCGTGATCTGACTCAAATTGATTTCCCATACTTGTTAGCCATGTTACAAGGCTCATTCGTTTCAAGCATTAATACCATCGTGGTTCCCGGCGGAAAAATGGGATTAGCAATGGAGCTAATTATGACGCCATTGGTACAGCGACTGCTGGAAGGGGGAAAAATTAGTTAATCAGCGCCTGAGATAAATCGAGAAAATCCGGCACTTAAAATTTACATCTTATATTATTCAGTTAAAAAAACAGGTAACTGAGATATTAGTTACCTGTTGTTATTTTCTAACCAAGAAATAATTTTTCAATCTATATCTTTAATTTCAAAACTGTGAGTAATTTCAACTGATTTCCCCAACATCAATGAAACAGAGCAATATTTTTCCGCGGACAACATGACGGCGCGTTCAACCGCTTTATCTGTCAAATCCTTACCCGTAACAATAAAATGCAGATTAATATGAGTAAACAAGCGTGGCGCCTCTTCACGACGGCGGGAAGTTAATTTTACTTCACAATCTCTTATGTCGTACCTGCCTTTCTGCAAAATAGAAACTACATCAATCGTACTGCAACCACCGGCTGCCATTAATACCATTTCCATTGGGCTTGGCGCCTTATCGCCGGCATTACCATCCATCATGACCTGATGACCGGAAGATGACTCCCCCAAAAGAGACAATCCTTCAACCCATTTTACCCGCGCTTGCATAAATACCTCTTAAGTCGTTCTTTGCATCCAAGCCTACTCTTTCAGTATTAAACTGGCAATCTAATGAGCGGTTTATTATGCTGAAACAATACAAGACGAGACAGAAGCCTTTTCCTGTGTTAAAAACAGAAGCGGGCCAAGTATATAGGTTAAGATCAATACGTAAGGCTCAAATTTCAGATAACCTATATAAAACCCTTATCTGTCGGTTTTTCAACAAACTAATATGTTAAGCTAGTGTCTTTATAAGCCAGCCTGACGAGAAACTTTTAGATTCTCGTGTTATTTAGGCAGCGATAACAACAGAGGATGAAACGAATGGTTCTCGGCAAGCCACAAACAGACCCGACTCTTGAATGGTTTTTGTCACACTGCCATATTCATAAATATCCATCTAAAAGTACGCTTATTCATCAAGGCGAAAAAGCAGAGACGCTTTACTACATCGTAAAAGGCTCTGTTGCGGTTTTGATTAAAGATGAAGAAGGCAAAGAGATGATCCTCTCCTATTTAAATCAAGGAGATTTCATTGGTGAACTTGGATTATTTGAAGAGGGGCAAGAGCGTACAGCCTGGGTACGGGCCAAAAGCGCCTGTGAAGTGGCTGAAATCTCCTACAAAAAATTCCGTCAACTGATTCAGGTAAACCCGGATATTTTGATGCGTTTATCTGCCCAAATGGCAAACCGTTTGCAAACAACTTCTGAGAAAGTCGGTAATTTGGCTTTCCTGGATGTTACCGGCCGGATTGCCCAAACTTTATTGAATCTGGCGAAACAACCAGATGCAATGACCCACCCGGACGGAATGCAAATCAAAATCACGCGTCAGGAAATTGGTCAGATTGTTGGCTGTTCCCGCGAAACGGTTGGTCGTATTCTGAAAATGCTAGAAGATCAAAACTTGATCTCCGCACACGGTAAAACTATTGTTGTTTACGGTACACGTTAACGCTTGATTAATCAGCGCATAATCCTGCGCTGATTTTTCTTGTACTTAATACACCATCTGATTAATTGCCTGTTCCAGCCGTTGCATGCCCTGAGCAATCTCTTCTTCACTGATAATCAACGAAGGCGTGAAACGTAATACATCACCACCCGCACTCAACAACATCAAGCCATTTTCAGCCGCCAGTTGCAGAATATCTTTTGCTTTTCCCTGATACGGCGCTTTGAGTTCCGCGCCAATCAGTAGACCTTTTCCTCGGATTTCACCAAATATCGAATATTTCTGATTGATATCATTCAGAAAATTCACCATCAAATTATGGCGTTTTTCAACTCCCTCCAGAACCGCTGGTGTATTGATAATATCAAAAGCAACATTTGCAACCGCACAAGCCAACGGATTACCGCCATAAGTTGTACCGTGAGTTCCCGGCGTCATCGCCAAAGCAATATTCTCTGTCGTCAGCATAGCGCTGATAGGAAAGCCATTTCCCAATGCTTTTGCTGTGGTAATGATGTCCGGCGTAACATCATAATGCATATAAGAAAATAGTTTACCGGTACGTCCCATCCCACTTTGCACTTCATCAAACACCAACAATACTTGATGCTTATCACACAGCTCGCGCAACCCACGAATAAATGCCGGTGCTGCCGGCGTAACTCCCCCTTCTCCCTGAACAGGCTCCAATACAACAGCACAAGTATGGTCATCTATGACGGCCTTAACTGCGTTTAAATCATTAAAAGGCACATGAATAATATCCGCGGGTTTTGGCCCAAAACCATCAGCATATTTTGGCTGACCACCCACAGAGACGGTAAATAAGGTGCGACCATGAAAACCCTGATGAAATGCGATAATTTTGGTTTTATAAGGGCTGTGACGAGTAATTGCATAGTGGCGAGCCAGTTTAAATGCCGCTTCATTCGCTTCCGCGCCTGAATTGGCAAAAAATACCCGTTCGGCAAAAGTGGCATCAATCAGTTTCCGCGCCAGAATCAAAGCCGGTTCATTGGTGAAAATATTACTGATATGCCAAAGTTTCTCCCCTTGCTGCTTCAAAACATCCACTAACGCAGGATGACAATGGCCCAAAGCCACAACAGCAATCCCCCCCGCAAAATCAATATACTCTTTCCCTTGTTGATCCCATACACGACTACCTTGCCCTCTCACCGGAATAAACTGCGCCGGTGAATAAATTGGCAACATAACTTGATCGTATGTGTTTCTATTTACTGCGGCATGCCCCTTCATTTTCCCACCCGTTTTTTATATATACACCATTCAGAAGTGAAATTATAATCACTGAATATGCATAAAAAATCAAAGATGGGCAAATGAAAAAGGTGGATAAATGAAGAAATTATCGGTATCTGGTTAATATCTCAGAAAGTTGCTCAGTAACTGGTGACCTTGTTCACTGAGAATACTTTCAGGATGGAACTGCACCCCTTCCAGTGGTAGCGTGCGATGACGAATGCCCATAATTTCATCGACGTCACCGTTATGCTGGCTCCATGCGGTGACTTCAAATGAGGCAGGTAATGTCTCTGCGGCAATCACCAATGAATGGTAACGCGTCGCGGTTAATGGCCGGTTAAGCCCTTTGAACACACCTTGCTGATTATGGTGAATAGCCGAAGTTTTTCCATGCATCACTTCCCTGGCTTTTACCACGCTGGCGCCAAACGCCTGTCCAATTGCCTGATGCCCAAGGCAAACACCAAGAATCGGCAATTTATCCGAAAAATGAGAAATCGCCGCCAGAGAAATTCCTGCTTCATTTGGGGTACAAGGACCTGGGGAAATCACCAAATGAGTAGGCATCAATCTCTCAATATCTTCAAGTTGCAATTCATCATTGCGCTTAACTAAAACATTTGTACCCAATTCACAAAAATATTGATATAAGTTATATGTAAAAGAATCATAGTTATCTATTATTAGTAACATAGGAGTCTATCCTACTCATTTTCATCGCTGTATTTGTTGCCCTGCCACTCCTGCAATTTGTTTATCCTGCACAACATGGCTCCAGGTAAAACGGCCTCGCGACAACGGGGCGGCTATCATAGCACATCAATATTTGTAGCATAGTATAACAAAATAGATGGCTATTTTTTCCTCAATCAACTTACTTCATACCCTACAAAACATAGGCTCTATTTTGATATTCAATAAGTAAAGGTAATTGTTATGAAGACAAAACTGATTATAGCATCTCTTTTTTTACTGTCCTTCTCCACGCTGGCTGTGACTAAAACTGCCAACATTTTCTTCCCGGAAAAAGGGGTGGTTTGTGATAAAAAAGGAAAATATTGCGCTGATCAACAAGGGGTATCGATAAAATTAACCGAAAGGTATTTAGGGAAAAAAGCCGCAGGACGCCTGAAAAAAGAGTTTGGTGATGGGCAATATATTGACTTTTCATCTTACACTTTAAGTAATGGGGTACATTGTGAGAGTAAAGAGAAAAAATGTTACAAAGACAGATATTATCCACAAACCGAAGTAAATAAAGAATTTACCCAAAAGATGTATGAATAACGGCGAAACTGGCCTTCATTTAATGCAGGCCAGTTTTTCAATCTGATGAGAGTTAACTAGAAACTACCACAATCAAGATAATAAAATTAAGGAATAATCTCCGCAGACAGAATAACGACAGGCTTAACCGGTACATTCTGATATGGACCAACGTTTCCCGTTTTGACTTGAGAGATTTTATCCACAACATCCATGCCTTTTACGACCTTACCAAATACTGCATAACCAAAGTCACGCTGACCGTGATCAAGGAAAGCATTATCCGCTACATTAATAAAGAATTGACTGGTCGCACTGTCTTTATCGGCGGTACGTGCCATAGAGATAGTTCCGCGTAAATTACGCAGTCCATTATCTGCCTCATTTTTAATAGCGGCTTTAGTCGCTTTTTGCTGTAAATCTTTGGTAAAACCGCCACCCTGCACCATAAATCCAGGGATTACCCGATGGAAGATTGTATTGTTGTAATAACCCTCATTGACGTATTCAATAAAGTTTTTCGTTGTAATTGGTGCTTTCTGGTCATTTAATTCCAGTTCAATATTACCCTCCGTTGTGGTCAGCTTCACATGGGTTTCTCCCACAGCCAAAGCCAGAGGCGCCATTGCGCTCAGAGAACATGCAGTTACAAGTGCTACTAAAATACGTTTAAACATTCTGGGTTCCTATATTATTAAGGTCAACAACACAAATTAAATCAATTCTAATAATCTCTTCAACATCGTGCTCAATATTTACCTACATTTACGCTATCAATCGACGGGGGCTTTAAAGAAAAATTTATCCTTTCAATAATAGGTTAGATTTTATTTCACAAACCGGATCACCATCGGTAACAAAATAGCAAGCTTGGTTCAACCCATCAGAAATATGTCATTATTTTTAATCCTGTCAACCAACAGTGGCTATCGGTATAATCTCCTTTGCCATATATTCAGTGCATTTCTCAGGGAGATAATCATTTTGACCATCAAAAACCACAACTATCATATGACCCGTTTTATCACGAGTGCGCCTGATATTCGCCATCTGCCTCAAGATATGGGCATTGAAGTCGCGTTTGCCGGTCGCTCAAATGCAGGTAAATCTAGCGCTCTGAATGCTCTGACAAAACAGAAAAGCCTCGCCCGTACCAGCAAAACCCCTGGCCGAACTCAACTCATCAATCTATTCGAAGTAAAAGAAGGTATTCGCCTAGTTGACTTACCGGGTTATGGCTATGCCGAAGTGCCGGAAGAGATGAAACGCAAATGGCAAAAAGCATTGGGTGAATATCTGCAAAAACGTGAATGCCTGATCGGACTGGTCGTACTAATGGATATCCGTCACCCATTGAAAGATCTTGATCAGCAGATGATCCAATGGGCAGTTGCAATGCAGGTACCGGTTATGGTGTTGTTGACTAAAGCCGACAAATTGGCGTCTGGCGCCCGTAAAAGTCAACTGAATAAAGTTCGTGACGTCCTACTGGCGCTTAATGGGGATATTCAAGTGGAATATTTCTCGACCCCGAAAAAAATCGGTATCGATAAACTACAACAAAAACTGGATATATGGTTCAGCCAGAAAGCCGTTCAAGTTGAAAACCACAGTTAATCCATCCTTTCCCTATATTTTTACGTGTTAAATTCAGTTGAAAAAAATGCCCCAGTCAAAATTGACTGGGGCAGCTAATATTCAGCTAAATCCGATTACGTGAAGTAAAAGGTCTGAAAGATAGAACATCTTACCTCTGTACCCTACGCCAATAACTCTACCCTATTTTATTTCTTAGAAAAAGCCTTTTTGTAATTTATTTTCAGCAATTATCTCGATTCAGCCGGTAATTTTGTTCATTTTGACGCCATTAAATGTAGTTTAATTACATATTTATGCGATCTGGATCTAATATGCATTACATGGACAACAAATCAGTACTAATGAGTACAAAAAATATTACATTAGTTATGTTGACTTTACAGCAACACATGAACTTAAAACCGTCAAGTAACCTTTTCACATTACACTTATCTACCTCTAGGTCAGTAATATTGCTAAATGGAAAAACAAAAATTGCTCTGTTTCATCCACAACTGAAACCATTTTTTAATGTCATCACTGAGATAGTGAATAAAAAAATGTAAAATTCTTATTACAAGAATACATATCCAAACAACTATATGATAACTACCCCTTTCATTCTGCAATTGTTCAGCTACAAGATATCGGTTGAAGAAGGAGAAGCCATAAGCATAAAGACCAGAATTGAAATTGGATCACATAGAACCACAGATATTCCGAGATAATATCAGGGTAAGAACATGTGAGGATGACTCAAAAGAAGAAATTTATATGATTTATCTGATCCTTAGTTGCCATGCAAAAAACAAAAAAGTCATTATTAACAATGAATTCGAAACTTATACGTAGGCAGGAAAGATGATTTATATAAATATTATTTAAATGAATAAACTAAAATAACGTTAAAATAAAAAAGTCTAATTTAGAAACAATCGTTGTATCTCCCCAGTTAGAAGACCAGGGAAACACGAAGAATCAGAATATAACTTGATTTTTTTCAAAAGCTTAAATAAATACCAAACATAATATCACAGCTCATGAGAGCTTTATTTTGCAAAAATATATAAGCCATATAATCAACTGGTAACTTTTTCCTATTACACTTTTTTGCATTAATAAATTAATATTATTTAATTAAAGTAGTCATCTAACTTACCCCACAAGGGATAGGTTTCACAGCACAAACTCCCTGCGGGCAAAGGTAAATCCTAATACAACCACATCAGGAGAACAAGATGAACCATACGGGAAAATGGCAAGAGAATAGCTTGGGGAGGCGGTGACACCAGAGCTCATGGTGACTATGATTAGCAGAGCTATTAAACATTGCTGTGTATTGTGAACAGTTCAAAAAAGGCTGAGCCAAATACACAGCTCAGCCATCACTGTTAATTCAAAATATCAATGCGCCTGATCCCAATTGTCACCGATACCTACATCTACTTTCAATGGAACATCAAGCACCATACTCTTCTCCATCAATTCACGGATTTTCTGTTCTGCATTTTCAAGTTCTGATTCATGAACCTCAAATACCAGCTCATCGTGCACCTGCATAATCATACGAACTTTCGGCGCTTCACTGACAATCCAGTCATCCACCGCAATCATCGCTTTTTTGATGATATCCGCCGCAGTTCCCTGCATCGGCGCGTTAATAGCTTCACGTTCTGCTGCCTTACGGCGCATGGCATTGCGAGATTTGATATCTGACAGATAAAGACGACGGCCATCCAGCGTTTCAACGTAACCCTGCTCTTCCGCTTGTTTACGAGTACGCTCCATATACGCCAATACCCCCGGATAGCGCTCAAAATAGAGATCCATATAGCGTTGCGCTTCGCCGCGAGGAATACCCAACTGACGGGAAAGGCCAAATGCACTCATTCCATAGATCAAACCAAAGTTAATCGCTTTGGCACTACGGCGCTGCTCACTGGTTACTTGTTCCAGTGGCAAACCAAAGACTTCCGCCGCCGTTGCCCGGTGAATATCTTGCCCCTCAGCAAAAGCCTTCAACAACCCTTGATCCTGAGATAAATGGGCCATTATCCGCAACTCAATCTGAGAATAGTCAGCGGCCATAATCCGGTAACTTTCAGGTGCCACAAATGCCTGACGAATGCGGCGGCCCTCTTCATTACGGACAGGAATATTTTGCAAATTAGGATCACGTGAAGAGAGACGCCCGGTTGCCGTTACCGCTTGGTGATAGGAAGTATGCACCCGTTTGGTCAGCGGATGGACCATCTGTGGTAATTTATCGGTGTAAGTGGATTTCAATTTTGCTAGCCCACGATGCTCCAAAATCACTTTCGGCAACACATGATTATCCGCTAACTCTTCCAGCACTTCTTCATTCGTAGATGGAGCACCGCCCGGCGTTTTCTTTACCACCGGTAATTGCAGTTTTTCAAACAATATCGTCTGTAATTGTTTTGGCGAAGCCAGATTGAAAACCTCACCTGCCAATTCATGTGCTTCTTTTTCCAACTCATCCAAACGGGCTGTGATCTCTTTTGAATGTTCAGCCAAAATATTCGCATCAATTAGCACACCTGTACGTTCCATACGGGAAAGCACCATGACCAGTGGCATTTCTGTATTCAGGAATACTTTTTCTAGCGTTGGCGCTTTCTCCAATTGCGGCCACATGGCCTGATGCAACAATAAAGTAACATCTGCATCTTCTGCGGCGTACATTGCGGCCTGTTCCACCGGGACCTGATTAAAAGTAAGCTGATTTTTACCTTTACCGGCAATCTCTTCAAAAGTCGTGGTCTTATGATTCAAATGACGTTCAGCCAAGCTATCCATATCATGCCGACCCATGCCTGCAACACTATTCAGTACGTAAGATTCCAGCATGGTATCGTAAGCAATGCCTTGCAGTTCAATGCCGTAACGCGCCAACACTCCACGATCAAACTTAATATTCTGACCAATTTTCAGCAGGTTACTATCTTCAAGTAGCGGTTTTAATGCAGCCAACACAACTTCTCTGTCAAGTTGTTCAGGCGCGCCCAGATAGTCATGGCCTAGAGGTAGATAAGCCGCATCGCCGGCAGAAATCGCGAATGACATTCCCACCAAATTAGCAGTCAAAGTGTCAAGGCTGTCAGTTTCGGTATCAAAAGCAAAAACCGGTGCTTTTTTCAGTTTCTCAATCCACTCATCAAAGCTTTGCTGATTAAGAATAGTCTGATAATTATCAGAAGAGAGTGTAGCCGCAGCAGATTTATCTTCCGTCGGAGATGATTCATCATTACCAGTGGATACCGGTTTTTTGCCTTTCTCTGCCAGCCAATCGCCGTTTGCCACATCACTTAACCAGCGTTTGAACTCATAACGAGAAAACAACTGGTGCAGTTTCTCCGTATCAGGCTCTTTGACTGACAAAGCAACGCAGGTTTTATCCAACTCAACATCGGTTTTAATAGTTGCCAGTTGATAGGAAAGATAAGCGACATCTTTATGCTGCTCCATCTTATCCGCCAGCGTTTTCGCCCCACGGAAACTGAGCCCGGCAATTTTATCCAGATTGGCAAAGATATCATCCATGCCACCAATCCCTTGCAGTAACCCCAGTGCGGTTTTTTCTCCCACCCCAGGTACGCCAGGAATATTGTCAGAAGAGTCTCCCATCAATGCTAGAAAATCGATAATCAAATCTGGCGGCACGCCATACTTTTCAACGACGTCTTCCGGTCCCAAGATGGTGTTATTCATGGTATTGATAAGCGTGATATTTGGCGTTACCAGTTGTGCCATATCTTTATCGCCAGTACTGATAAGTACCGCACGCCCCTCTTTTTCTGCCTGTAACGCCAAAGTCCCGATAACATCATCAGCTTCTACTCCTGGCACCACCAGCAATGGTAATCCCATAGCTTCGACCATCTGATGTAGCGGTTCTATCTGAGTACGCAGATCATCCGGCATCGGAGGACGATGAGACTTATACTCAGCGAACAATTCATCACGAAAAGTTTTGCCTTTAGCATCAAATACCACCGCTACATGGCTTGGTTTATACTGCATTATCAAGCTGCGTAGCATATTCAATACACCATACATGGCTCCGGTCGGCTCTCCTGCGCTATTCGTCAGCGGAGGGAAAGCATGATAAGCACGATAAAGGTATGAGGAGCCATCAACCAAAATCAGGGGATTGTCTGCTATCTGAGCCATAAATCTTCTTCATTATCTGTATTTATTACGGGTGTGATAAGGAACTAGGATGCCACAGCAAGAAGTAGGAAACGAATTTTATGTGAATTTTCTTTGCTGAAACCCGATTCAGATATTCACACTCTACTATAAATTCTGTGGATAACTTTGTGTATAGATATTACAAGTTTTATTTAGGCAGTGATCGTTGATAAAAAAAACTAATCAACCTCTAGTAAAAAATCAATGACTTATAATCTTAGTCATCAAACTGTCATATTGCCTTATAGATCACAGAGTTGTGGATATAACCAGAGTTTGTTTTACAAAAAAGTCTTTCTGACATGCAAGTCTTTCTGACACACATTGTGCCAAAGGTTCTCACTCCGGCACATGCTTACGTCATTCTATTTCAGTGTCACGTTTTCCTCTAAGGGAGGGATATTGGCAGTTGTAACGAGTTTAGCAACCGTGATAAGCCCGCCAGAATGGCCGGCGAGCTTTCTCGCTTCTGTTTCTGCTGACGTCCGGAATGATCATTCCACTACAATCGGCCTGGTTTTGTTGACTCAAACTGAGGTTGGAAAGGCGGTATCTTATGGTTTCAGTTTCTATGCTCATTTGTGTAATAGTTAGTGGGTAGGCCGTTTGTGATGTAACTTACTTTTGTCTTACCAGAAGTTGTTCTATTTCAATGTCAATTCTTGCTTTTTTACATCCTTTATATAAGCACGTTAGTAGTGTTAAATATGAGTGAAAACGAGATTTACAGACGCATAAAGCTTGCTTTTGACAAAGCGCCAAGAAACCAGTTTACGGTTGAGTTACATTTACAAATGCTCAAGCATGCCGACGAATTAAAACACATTACAGCGAGGGAGTTTTGTGAAGGAGTAAGTCTTCACCCGAACTTCGATGCGGAGTTTAGTAAAATGCGTAATTTGACCCCTCATCTTAAAGCTGCTGGTCTTGACACGAATCTTCTTTAACAAAATATTTTTGGAAGGGGGTATTAATGAGTGACGACACTTTTGAATATGGCAGCCGGTGGCTCAAGACAGATTTTCACCTCCACACCCGTGCGGATAAAGAGTTCAAATACACGGGTGCAGATAACGACTACGTGAATCAATACGTACATTCGCTAAAAGATGCCGGTATTGGCCTTGGTGTGATTACCAACCATAACAAATTCGATATGTCTGAATTTAAGAGTCTGCGCAAAAAGGCCCAAAAATCCGGCATTGGTTTGCTGCCCGGTATTGAGCTCTCAGTAAAAGATGGGAAAGCGGGTGTGCATACCCTGGTAGTGTTTTCCGATGAATGGATAAGCAACAAGGAGCAAAAAAATTATATCCAGGACTTTCTCAATGTGACCTTTGCCAAGCAAGCTAATTTTGAGCAAGAAAATGCGTGTTCGAATCACGATATTCTCGAAACCATTAAAATTTTGGATAATTATCACAAAGACTACTTTTTAGTTTTTGCTCATGTGGAAGCACCCAACGGTTTATGGGGTGGTTTATTGCCGGGTCGGATAAAAGAACTTTTCGACAATGCTTTTGTTCAATCCAGAGCTTTGGCATTCCAAAAGGTTCGCACCCGAGATGAGCGCTCTAAGATCCAGCAAGCACTGGGTGACTTATATCCTGCTGAAGTGGAAGGTTGCGGCGCCAAGAACCTTGCCGATATGTCGGCCAGAAAGGAAGCCAGTTATCTCAAACTCGGTACGTTCAGCTTTGAGGCTGTAAAATTTGCCTTGCGGGATAAGACGTCTCGCGTACAAGCTAAGCTACCTGACTATCGCCATTCGTTTATTCGTAAAATCAGTTTTGAAGGTGTGGGTACCTTGGGTGGCACTGAAATCTGTCTATCACGGGAACTGAATACTCTGATTGGTATTCGTGGCAGCGGCAAATCTTCCGTATTGGAAGGCATTCGCTATGCCCTGAATATCCCGTTTGGCGATAAGTCCTCTGATGTTGAATACAAAGAAGGTTTAGTAAAGCACCTGCTATGTAGTGGCGGGAAGATCACTATCGACGCGATTGACCGGCGAGGCCAGCCTTACCAGATACGCCGTATATTAGGTGAACGTCCTGATGTATATGTTAACGGGCAATTACAGCCGGGTGTGTCGATTCGAGAAACCGTCCTACATCAACCCATTTACTTTGGTCAAAAAGACTTGTCGAGCACTGGCGCAGGGTTTGAAAAAGACCTCATTGAAAAGCTGGTTGGGGAAGCTTTAATTTCTGTTCGCCAAAAGATAGAGCAAGGCCGTCAGCGTGTAGTGGATGCTATTGATCAGATTAAACGTTTAACCCGTGATGCCTTGCAGAAACAAGAGTGGCAGCAAAAAAAGCAGGATGTTGAGTTTAAGTTAAGGTTTTACCAGCAACACGGCGTAGAAGCCAAACTGCAAAAGCAGATTGATTTTGATCGGGATGAGCGCAAAGCGCAGCAGGTGATCCAAGGGGCGCAGCATTATCTGACTGAGCTAAATAGCTTTATTGCCAGCTTTGAAGATGAACTGAAAAACCAAATTCTGTATAAATCAGCACAGAATCAGCCTTTTTTTGATGACTTTTTTGCGGTATATCAACAGTTGCTCACCGGCTTTGATGGAATTAAGCAAGTGACTGGAAGTGACCAAGCGACAGTTCAGCAATTGCAGCAAAAGTTGGTGGGCTTTCAACAACAAAAACAAGCGTTGAAAGAAGAATTTGCGGAAATCGAGCGCAAGTTAGCCAGTGAGTTTCAACAAGCGGGTGCACAAGCAATCAGTCCGCAAGAGTTTAAACAGCTTAAAAGTCAGCTCGATCATGCTGAGCAAATGCTGGCTGTATTGACCAAGAGTGAGCAGCAATATACGGATTTGAATCAAGGAGTTGA
Source organism: Photorhabdus hainanensis (assembly GCF_018448965.1). NCBI lineage: Bacteria > Pseudomonadati > Pseudomonadota > Gammaproteobacteria > Enterobacterales > Morganellaceae > Photorhabdus > Photorhabdus hainanensis. The sequence continues at coordinate 40,126 of NZ_RCWD01000030.1, forward strand.
ACGGGAATTGGTTCAACTGAATAGTCTTTGGTTTGAAGAATACTGCGCTATTGAGCAAGTGCTGAATAAAATCAATCGAGTGGATTCGCCGTTAAAAATTGTGCCGAAATTTAAAGATAACAAAGCGGCCATGCTCAAGCATATTCAAGATTTATACCGAAGTAGCTGTATTCGAGAAGCTACATTGAAAACAGTGGTGGACGAGTTCAGCGATTTTGGTGCGGTATGGCGAGAAAAGGATAAGTTGAAAGCGCTGCTTGGTGGTTCGTTCGATACCTTCTGTCAGTATTTTGAAGATAATCTAGACGCTTTGCTGACTTGGCAGGTGCCGAATGTTTTCACCATTGAATACCACGGTAAGGCTCTGGCTCATCATTCATTAGGGCAGCGCGCATCTGCATTAATACTGTTTGTTCTAAGCCAACAAGAAAATGATGTTGTGATCATCGATCAACCAGAAGACGACTTGGATAACCAGACGATCTATGGCGATGTTATCAAACTCATTCGTGAGTTAAAGCCAAAAACGCAGTTCGTCTTTGCCACTCATAACGCCAACATTCCAGTGTTAGGCGATGCTGAGCAAGTCATCGCCTGTGAATATAAGGATGATCATATTAATATTGTCAGTGGCAGCATTGACTGCGCGGATGTTCAGCAGCGTATAGTCGGTATTATGGAAGGTGGTGCAGAAGCCTTCGAGAAACGTAAACAGGTATATGAAGCATGGAAACCCAAGAACTCTTAGCAATAATTGCACGTGATGAAGATAGCCGCCATCAATTTAAAGCAGACGTCAACAATGCATCTTCGTTAGGTGCCGAAATGGTAGCGTTTTCCAATGGTACTGGAGGCTTAATTCTCATTGGTGTTAACAATGGCGATGGGTCTCGATCTGGATTGACGAGAGAAGATATCGGTCGAATTAATCAAATCATAGCGAATGCTGCTACAAATAATGTTCGCCCCCCAATAAATCCTGTTACGGAAAACATTCAACTCCCCGATGGCCTGGTCATTGCAGTACATATAGAGCAAGGCATCAGTAAACCTTATATGGATACTCAGGGCTATGTTTGGGTGAAAAATGGTTCTGATAAGCGAAGGGTGACCGCTCGCGAAGAGTTGCAGCGAATGTTTCAGGAGGCGGCACTGATTCATGCAGATGAGACACCGGTAAGTGGTACGTCAGTAGCCGACATCGATCAGGAGTTCTTTGATTCGTTTTTTGAGGGGGAATACGGCGAGAGGGTTGAGGAACAAGGTGTATCTCGCTCTCAGCTTTTAGAGAATATGAATTTGGCTAAAAATGGTCAGTTGAATATTTGTGGTACTTTGTTGTTTGCATCGCGGCCTCAGATTCGCCTTCCTGTTTTTATCGTAAAGGCGGTTGCCTTCCCCGGCGTAGATATTGAAGATGAGCACTATATTGATAGCCAAGATATCAATGGCAAGCTGTCGGATGTGTTCCAAAAGGCGCTGGGGTTTGTATTGGCAAATATACGACATATTCAAAATAAGCAGAGCTTTAACTCACTTGGCGAGGCTGAAATCCCGAGGATTGTTTTAGAAGAACTGATTTCCAATGCGCTTATTCATCGCGATTACTTTGTGTCAGCCCCCGTTAAAGTGCTGGTTTTTGCAGATCGAATTGAAATTATTAGCCCCGGCCATTTACCCAATAATTTAACCATTGAAAACATCAAGATGGGGAACTCAAATATTCGCAACCCAATCTTGGCTTCATTTGCTTCTAAGGTATTGCCATATAGAGGCTTGGGAAGTGGTATTAAGCGTGCAATTAAAGCATACCCAGATATTGAATTGATTGATAATAGGGAGGGAAATACATTCAAAGCTATCATTAGCCGAATGTTACCTAATGAGTGACGCCAAATCACTTCACTGAATATTTTCCGCCTGTATTTTGTGGCGAAAACTAGCAAAAGCAGAAATTCGGCACCTGAGCAATCAGATTGTCGCCCACTAAAGGGAATCCCCCCCTCCCGAGTCACGGAGTGCGAAGGTGGGGGAGGATGTCGAAATATTACTTCTGATTTAACAGGAAGTTAACAACGTCTGAATAGGATTTCGCATAGTTATCAGCAGAAGAGGCATCGATACCGTCACTTTTCATCATATACTTGCCGTTAACAAACATTGCCGGTACACCTCGCAGTTGCAAATCCTGAGCGGCTTTTTGCTGCTTAACAACTAAGGATTTCACCACAAAACTACTCATGGCAGCATCATAATCCTCAGCCGTCACCCCAGCTTTGATAAAAGCATCGCGAATATCATTCGGAGTCTTAATAGCCAGTGTTTTCTGAATACCCTCAAACAGCACTGGAGTCACTTTGTCTTCAACCCCCATTGCCATTGCCGCAGCCCAGGCAGTAGTCAATTCTTTACCCAGCGGCCCTAAAAAATCCACATGATAACGGACAAGTTTTGTCCCTTCCGGTAAATGCTGTTTCACCGTCTGAGGAACTTTAAAAATCTCTTCAAACTGATAACAATGGGGGCAATAGAAAGAGAAGAATTCTAACACCGGTGGTTGATCCGCCACCGGCGACTTCAATTCAACATACTGTTTTCCTTCGGTAAAATTGGCAGCAGATGCGCTAAATGCCATCACCATTCCGACTAAAGCTAACCAAAACTTCTTCATAACTATCTCCATGATAAATATTAATACATCGGGTTAAGCTGCAAAGGTGGTTCCTGCAACAGCTTAATCTGTTCAGAAAAAAGTGACGTCTGTTTTAACCAAAAATCGGTATCTGTCATCCAAGGAAATGCTTTAGGGAAAGCTGGATCCTGCCAACGTCGGGTAACCCATGCTAAATAATAGACCATCCGCATCGCGCGTAATGGCTCTATCAATGACAACGCCTTCGGATCAAAATCTGCAAATTCACTATAGGCTTCCAACAGTGTATCTAACTGCAATAGTTGTTCCTGACGGGAGCCATGAAGCAACATCCATAAATCCTGAATTGCCGGACCGTTACGCGCATCATCAAGGTCAACAAACCAAGCTTCGTCACGCCACAAGATATTACCCGGATGACAGTCACCATGAAGCCTCAATATTTGCCAATCATCGCGCCAATATGATGCTACGACATCTATCAAATCATCCAATACCGCCAAAAATTGCCTTTTCTGTCCCGCAGGAACCAACTCACATGCAGCCAAATACTGGCGTGGCTGATGCAGATACTCATTTAACCCGATAGTTGGACGAGAAGTGAATTTTTGTCGGCAACCAATCTGATGAATTCTCCCTAGTAAACGCCCTACATCTTCTAACTGAAAGAGATTATCGGATTCATACTGACGCCCCCCAATGCTTGGAAAAACGGCAAAAAAGAAATCCTTAAACGTCAGTAAAGTTTGCTTATTAAATACCAAAGGCGCCGCAACAGGTAAATCAGCCTGTTGTAACGCCAAAGCAAAATCGTGCTCTTCCTGAATCTGCTGCTGGTCCCAACGTAGTGGCCGGTAAAATTTCACAACATAACGTTTACGATCTTCATCCGTAAACTGATAAACACGGTTTTCATAACTGTTTAATTCTGTCAGCCCGGAATCGACATACAGCCCGGTCTGCACCAATGCATCCATAATCAAATCCGGCGTTAACTCCCGGAAATTAAAAGCAGACTGGTTTGTTAGCACATTCTATTCTCTTGATTAATCTGTAATAACGCCACGGCACACAATAGCGCAGTTTGAAAATCCACTTGGTGATCCTTTTTCAGCCATTAGTCAACGTAGATAAATGACATTGCATACCGAATTCCTTATAAATAAATCCTATACAAATTAACAGGGATGACCACATAGAGAAAGGATTGCTCTGTCAATAAGCGTAAAGATGACCCTTTTATCAGCAAGTTATCCCGTGCTCCTATTTTAAAAACACGTGGCTGAGCCCAAATAATCAAGCCGAAAGCAGTTATATTAGTGGTAATAACTATAAGCGTTGATAGCTGCCTCAGCTGATAACTTGAACATTATGCAACCAAAAATAAGCGGTGTGATCCTTGCAGGAGGTCGCGCCACCCGTATGGGCGGCAATGATAAAGGGTTAATTTTTCTAAATAAAAAACCACTGTATCAACACATTGCGGATAAGTTACTTCCACAAGTAGATGAATTAATTATCAACGCCAACCGCAATCTGGATATTTACCGACAAAGTGGTTATCAGATTGTTCCAGATTTAACGCCAGACTTCTCAGGCCCCCTTTCAGGCATGCTGACAGCCCTAAAATCAGCTAGTCACGACTGGGTTGTATTCGTTCCTTGTGATGTACCAGGCCTCCCTACTGATTTGGTCACTCGCTTATGGCAAGGAAAACAGCAAGCATTAGCAGCCTATGTAAATGATGGCAACCGAGCTCACCCTACCATCGCTTTACTACACCGCAGTCTTTTTTCTCAATTAGAAAATTATCTGGCTGATGGTGAGCGCAAATTGATACTGTTTATGCATAAGATCAAAGCGATAGCTGTTCAGTTTGATGACAATCCTACTGCCTTTACTAACCTAAACACACCGGAAGATTGCCAACATTGGGAGCATATACAGGAGATCAGAAAATGAGTACAAAACCGCTTCCGCTACTGGGTATAACAGCCTATAGCGGAACAGGAAAAACAACACTTCTCAAACACGTGATCCCACTATTACGTCAGAGGCAAATCCGGGTCGGTCTGATAAAACACACCCATCACGATATGGATGTGGATAAACCGGGCAAAGACAGTTATGAACTGCGCAAAGCTGGCGCAGAGCAAACTCTGGTCGCCAACCAACAACGCTGGGCGTTAATGACGGAAACGCCAGATTTGCAGGAATTAGATTTGAACTATCTTGCCAGCCGTTTTGATCCAAATTCACTGGATCTGATTCTAGTGGAAGGTTTTAAAGATGAACCAATCAATAAGATCGTTCTATACCGCAACACTCTTAACCACCGATTAAGCGATCTGCTTGATCAACATGTAATTGCTGTTGCCAGTGATGAAAAACTGGAGACTATTTTGCCACAGTTGAATATCAATCAGCCTGAACAGGTGGCTGATTTTATTGTCGAATGGCTAAATATGGAGCGTTAAGTCACTTCCACCTGCACTCAGATGTGAAGACTCCCGAAACTCTGATGAGAGAGATTGATAAGAGAAAGGCCGAATGGAATCGGCCTTTAGAAAAATATTATAGATAGGGTTCAACAATATCACCGCATCGTTACAAACTCTTCCGCCGCGGTGGGATGAATCGCAACCGTGTTATCAAAGTCTTTCTTCGTTGCCCCCATCTTCAATGCAACAGCGAAACCTTGCAGCATTTCGTCCATTCCGAAGCCGATACCATGAATGCCAACAATTTTCTCTTCCGGCCCGACACATACCAATTTCATCCGGCACGGCTGGCGATGTTGAGTAACAGCGGTATACATCGCAGTAAAAGAAGATTGATAAGTTTTTACCTGCTCTTCACCAAATTGCGCTTTCGCCTGAGGTTCAGTCAGCCCCACAGTACCAATAGGCGGATGGCTGAATACGACAGTTGGAATATTGGTGTAATCCAGATGTTCTTCGGGTTTATTGTTAAACAGACGCTCAGACAAACGACGACCTGCGGCAACCGCGACAGGGGTTAATTCCACTGCGCCAGTGTTATCGCCTACTGCATAAACACCTTTCACATTCGTGTTCTGGTATTCATCAACGTTGATATAGCCTTTTTCATTCACCTCAACACCGGCTACAGACAGGTTCAGATTATCCGTTGCAGGTTCCCGGCCAATAGCCCAGATTAGGGTATCAACGGTTTGTTCTTTGCCGTTCTGCAATTGCAAGGTCAAGCTGCCATCCGCATTTTTACTTACTGCTTTTGGCACCGATTCTGTATGCAGAGTGGGTCCTTCGGTATTGATAACTTCCAAGAGTGTTTCAACAATCATTGGATCAAAAGAGCGCAACGGTGCATGTTGACGCACAAATAGATGGGTTTCACTACCAAGCGCATGCAATACACCGGCAATTTCTACAGCAATATAGCCTGCGCCAACAACCGCAACCCGCTTTGGCATCTCTTCCAATGCAAAAAAACCGTCAGAATCAATACCATATTCTGATCCTGGTATATCAGGCCGCACAGGACGGCCGCCTGTCGCAATCAGAATATGATCAGCAGTGATTTTTTCACCATCCACTTCAACAGTATGTGCATCAACAAAACGGGCAAACCCTTGGATCACATCAACTTTATTGTTACCCAAGCCACGTTCATAAGACTGGTGGATACGATCGATATAAGCAGCGCGACTGGCAATGAGTGTCTTCCAGTTAAAGCGGTTGATTGTCGTATCAAAGCCATAATCTGGCCCATATTGGTGGATAGATTCAGCAATTTGCGCCGCATGCCACATCACTTTCTTCGGCACACAGCCCACATTGACACACGTTCCACCCAATGCTTTAGCTTCAATTAGGGCACATTTCTGCCCATACATAGCCGCACGGTTAATTGATGCTATGCCGCCACTGCCGCCGCCAATCGCTATATAATCGTAATGTTTGCTCATCCGGATTGTTTCCATCTAATCAATTCAAGGGAGTTAATACCCAAAGCCTATTTTGGCAAAAAATATCAAGCAGTCGCGATGGTTCTGGCTCTCGCTGCCATTGCTAAAAGCTATTCCGGCGCCACCCATTTAACCAAGGTGTGACCAATTCCTTCCGGCACCAGAACCTGATGTAACCACGGCAATACCGATTTCATCTGCTGTTCCAATTTCCAAGGCGGGTTAATCACGATCATGCCAGAGGCGGTCATTCCTCGTTGATCGCTATCAGGCCGGACAGCCAACTCAATTTGTAGAATACGGCGGATGCCCGTTGCTTCCAGCTCTTTAACCAGTCGTTTAATATGCTGGCGTAATACCACTGGGTACCACAACGCATAAACACCGGTTGCAAAACGCTTATAACCTTCCTGAATTGCCTGTACAACCGCCTGATAATCCGATTTCAGTTCATAAGGCGGATCAATAAGAATGAACCCACGGCGACTCAGTGGCGGCAATTGTGATTTTAATTGCTGATAACCATCTTCACGCACAACCCTGACGCGGTTATCGCGGGAAAATTCATTACGTAATAAAGGAAAATCACTCGGATGCAGTTCTGTCAGATTGAACTTATCATTCTGCCGTAACAAATTGCGGGCAATTAAAGGCGATCCCGGATAGTAACGTAAGTTGCCACTCTGATTCAGTGCGGCCACTGTACTTATATAAGCGTTCAATTCCTGCGGTAAATCTTCACGCTGCCAAACGCGGGCAATCCCTTCCAAGTACTCACCAGTACGCTCAGCATGTTCACTGCTGAGTTGATAGCGCCCCGCACCAGCATGAGTATCCAGATAGAGAAAAGGTTTTTCTTTTTCTTTAAGAGATTCAATGATTAAGCTTTGTACAGTGTGCTTGAGCACATCGGCATGATTACCAGCATGAAAACTGTGGCGATAACTTAGCATTAATTTCAGACCCCAGAGCAGAGAATAGGTTGATTGTCAGATAGAGTACCTGACAACTAAAAACCCATCCCAGTAGATGGGACAGATAGTAAGGCCCTATTATAGCCCCATTAACGACAAAAATGTCAGGCTCCTCATCTTTCTCCTGACGATCCCTTTAATCATATTAATAAAAATTTAGGATAAGTGAGAAACTCTGTCAGACCAACGCGATATTTAATTAAGTAATACTATTTACACTTTCACTGAAAATCATAAGTAATACTTACGTAGTTACAAACAATAAGAATTGTGCAATTAAAAAAACAAGACATTAAACGAACAGTTAAATATACAAGATTTTATGTTGATGTTCACGAAATCACCAATCAGGAACAGAGATTGGAAAATGTAAACATTCGATTATGGAAAAATAATCAAAAGAAAAACCAGAAAAAATGACTGAATGTTATCGATGCTATTAAGCAATATCGTTAAATAATACGTGTAAAAAATTGAAGGGAGAATAAAGAAGAAAATCAAAAAAAGCTGAAAAAAGTTGAAGACAGTTATTAAGAATCTTCAACTTAAGATAAAGAAAGATTAAGCTTTTCAGCCAATGAAAAGATATTTCATTGGCTGAATAATTATATTACCTATCAGGCAACAATAGGCGCACGCCAATCATCTGCACCGGAAGTACCCGCGGTTGTATGCTCCCAGTTAATCTTACGATAAGACAGAGAAACACGAACCAACTGAGTAAATTCAGCTTTTGTTGGGTCCTGGCAATGAGGCATATTGCAATCGATGTCGATAATAGTGGCATCTTCCAACTGCGTCGTGAAGAAGTGTTCTTGTTTCCCTTCAACCGAAGTGCGATACCATTTCAATACTACACTTGTCAGCATTTCACCCGAAGCCAACGCATTATAAAGCAATGGAACAGACTTATTTAATGCCACGGTAAAACGGAATGGTTTATGAGCACGCTGACCTGAAGGCTGACCTGATTGAGGATCAGTTGGTACGGTGACGATATGATCAAATGCTTGAACCAGCATTTCATCTTCGTGGCCCTGAACGTAAATATTACCCACTGATTCAGCAGTGAATGAACCCGCGGTAATATTGCCCTGTGTTTTTCCAGTGATAGAAATATAACATGGAGTAGGCATTGCAAATATCCTTTATAGAGATTGTGTCAACATTAAGGTAACGCTCATATTACTTTCAATAGTGATTATTTCATCTTGGAAAAGATCACTTATAGATACATTGAACGCTGAAACGAATAATAAATACCAACCAGCTCATTTCAAAATAAAATCTAAATTGCAAAATCATTAACCCATCACCAACAAATGAAAATATTATAATTAATGCCATTTAAAAAAATAAATTTAAAATTAGCTAAAATAATAGAATAACTAACTGTTAACACTCATTTAACTTAAAGGAAAAATGACATATCCATATGAAATGCAACAATTTTAATAATTCCAACCTAAATTATATTTTGATCAATTACAAATTGAGATCTAGATCAAAAAATTGAACTTTTTTGCTTAGTTAATAACTCAACTAATATTTTCAATATGAAATCAATTCTAATATGTAAACAAAAATACATCTAGAAATACTTTGTTACACAATGAAACAAAAAATCATAAATTCTCACAAATACAAAAAAACAGACGCTATTCAATAACTATATGGAGTTCTTTTACCAATAAACAGCTTAAGAAAACGCCTAATTGTAACGTATTGCCAAATATCATAAAATCATCAAAATGCCGAATAAGGGGGTATATCTACATATATTTTAGCTTTACAATAAAAAAACAAAATGCGAAACTCTACTTTGCAGAGCTATCTATATTGATGCTATTGCTCGATGAGTAAGAATATTCTGAATTTCGTATTTATCTATATGCTCATAGAAAATCAGCTTACTATCCAATTCAATGCAGTGAATCTCCCGCTCCTTAATCCGGGAAAATTTTATGTTCTCCGTCACATATAGGTAGGTATCAAGGGCAACTCTCTCATCAATATTGTTATCAAACAATTCCTAATTGCCTAATTGTATTACCCAAAGGATTTTAACATGAGTAAAAATAGTTCAGGTAGCGTAGCGCCAAAAGAAAGGATTAATATCAAATACGTTCCGAATACCGGTGATCAGGTAGCCGAAATTGAATTACCTCTCAACCTGCTTATCGTCGGCGACCTTAAAGGAACAAAAGAAGATATGCCCATTGAAGAACGGCAAGCTGTTTCTGTGCACAAAAATAACTTTAATGCCGTGATGAATGAAGCCAATATCAATCTCACTTTTAGTGTCCCCAATCGCCTCAACGATAATAACGGAGATGACCTGCCGATTAACCTGGAAATAAAATCACTCAATGATTTTTCACCCGACAATGTAGCGAAGAAAGTGCCTGAATTAAATAAACTTTTAGAGCTGCGTGAGGCACTTGTCGCACTAAAAGGGCCATTAGGAAATATTCCGGCATTCCGTACCCGCTTACAGGAATTATTGGGTGATGAGAAAGTCCGCGAACAACTTCTAAAAGAACTTGAAATCGTCAATCAAAAGTAATTGACTGAAAAGGAGTTTTTAACATGTCCTTGCATGAAGAGAGCAGTACAACATTAACCCCAGGGTCCACTACCTCTTTGCTTGACGAGATTATGTCTCAGGCAAGAATGACGCCGGAAAATGATGGCTACCACATCGCGAAACAGGGTGTGGCCGCTTTTATCAGCAGCATTTTGGATACCGGTACTAGCGAAGAACCTGTCAACAAGCTTGTCGTTGATAGAATGATTGTTGAGCTTGATAAAACACTCAGCACTCAAGTTGATGAAATTATGCATGCCAAAGAGTTCCAAGAACTGGAATCATCCTGGCGTTCGCTGAAATTGCTGGTTGATCGTACCGATTTCCGTGAAAACATCAAAATCAACATCATCCACGCGACCAAAGAAGAGTTACTGGAAGATTTCGAATTTTCACCAGAAATCATTCAATCAGGCTTATACAAACATGTCTACTCGACAGGTTATGGCCAGTTTGGCGGCGAACCGGTCGCTGCGGTCATCGGTAACTATGCGTTCAGCAATAGCTCACCCGATATCAAACTAATGCAATACGTCAGTGCGGTTGGCGCAATGGCTCACGCGCCATTCCTCTCTTCCGTTTCACCTGATTTCTTTGGTATCAGCAGCTTCACCGAGTTGCCAGCGATTAAAGATCTGAAATCTGTCTTCGAAGGTCCGGCACACACTAAATGGCGTTCGCTGCGCGAATCGGAGGATGCACGTTACCTTGGTCTGACAGCGCCGCGCTTCTTGTTGCGTCTGCCTTACTCAACTGTCGAAAACCCAATTAAAAACTTTAACTATCAGGAAGATGTCAGCAAAGATCACGAACATTTCCTATGGGGTAATACCGCTTATCTGCTAGCAACGTGTTTGACTGACAGCTTCGCCAAATATCGCTGGTGTCCGAACATTATCGGTCCACAAAGCGGGGGGACTGTCAGCGATCTACCGGTTCACCTATTCGAAGCAATGGGACAGATCCAAGCCAAGATCCCGACAGAAGTTTTAGTTACCGATCGTCGTGAATTCGAATTGGCGGAAGAGGGTTTTATCACCCTGACAATGCGTAAAGGCAGTGACAACGCCGCATTCTTCTCTGCCAACTCAGTCCAGAAGCCAAAAGTTTTCCCAAATACTCGCGAAGGGAAAATGGCTGAAACCAACTACAAACTGGGTACTCAACTACCCTATATGTTCATCATCAACCGTCTTGCACACTACATCAAAGTGTTGCAACGCGAGCAGATTGGTTCCTGGAAAGAGCGTCAGGATTTGGAACGTGAACTGAACACCTGGCTGAAACAGTACATTGCTGATCAGGAGAACCCACCAACGGATGTCCGTAGCCGTCGCCCTCTGCGTTCCGCCCAAATTCAGGTTTTGGATGTGGAAGGAGATCCAGGCTGGTATCAAGTGGCAATGCAAGTTCGCCCTCATTTCAAATATATGGGAGCCAGCTTTGAGTTGTCATTGGTAGGTCGTTTGGATAAGGAGTAGTGGGTCATGGCTACGCTGTACAGTTGGAATAGAGAAGGCTCTGCCAGCTTGTTCGAGCGTATTCAGGGGAAGAACTCCGGTTCTTCCCGCCAATCAAGAATGCGTGAACTGCTCAATTCCATAAAACGGCACCTGAATCATGTTCTCAATACTCATCCAGGTGCTTGTCAGAGTGCGGCTGATCTTGGCGTCATTGATCTCAATGACGCCACAACCACGGCAACTGACTTTAAACAGAGTATTGAGCAAGCAATAGTGCATTGCATCACAAATTATGAACCAAGAATATCGTCAGTCACTGTCAGTGCAATTCATGATGAGAGTGATCCGCTGTTGTTACGTTTTCACATCAGCGCGCAGGTATCCCTGGATGATATTCATGACGCTGTTGAATTTAACATTCAACTGGATAACAACCGGCGTTATTGCCTAGAGAGGACTCAATAAAATGTCACTTGAAAAATATTTTAGAGAGGAATTGGATTACATTAGGCAATTGGGGCGACAAGCTGCAATTGAACATCCTCACCTCGCCTCATTTTTGTCTGAACAAGGCTCTGACCCGGATGTTGAGCGTTTACTAGAAGGATTTGCCTTTCTCGCGGGTAACTTACGGGCAAAAATTGATGATGAATTCCCTGAACTCACTCATGGATTGTTGCATATGCTATGGCCCAATTACCTGCGGCCAACGCCTAGCATGACCATTATCCAATATACACCTAATGATAATGCCATCACAAAAGCGACTCAGATCCCGCGTGGAACTCAAATCAAAAGCCGTCCGCTGGCGGATGATAGCGAAAATGATGAGGATGAAGATAATTACTTAAGCAATACCAATACTCAAAAAACAGACCAAGACAATCATCGCTGTACTTTCACTTTATGCCGTGATGTCTGGCTGTTTCCGATGTCTATCCGAGACATTTCGGTCAATAATAGTAATGAGCAGGGTGTCATCGGCCTGAATTTCACCTCAAAAACAGAGCTTAACTTACCAGAACTACAACTTGATAAACTGCGTTTTTATCTAAGCGGCGATGATTACAGCAGTACACAACTCTATTTCTGGCTCAGTTACCATCTTGAAGACGCAAAACTTGTCGTAGGCGATACCACGATTCCATTACCGGATTTCGACTTCGTTCCAGTGGGTTTTAATCGGGAAGACGCCCTATTGCCGTACCCGAAAAATGCCTATATGGGTTATCGCGTCTTACAAGAGTACTTCTGTTTTTCCGAAGGTTTTCTATTTTTCGATGTTACTGGCATCCCTAAATTACCGGCGGATCTTAAAGCCAAAGATTTCACGTTGAATCTCTATTTCTCAGAAGCACTACCACCAGAAATCAAAATTCGCCAAGATACTTTCCGGCTGCATTGTGTCCCGGCAATCAATCTCTTTCCGATGGATAGCGAAGTTATTCAACTAAATGGCAGTCAGTCTGAATATCCATTAAGAGCCAGCTATAGTCATCCCAATCGTTACGATATTTTCTCTGTGGATAAAGTAGAAAGCTGGCTAGTCGGACCTGATGGTAAACCCAAACCAAGCCGCGATGGCAGACGGGCTTATGTACCATTTGAAAGCTTTCATCATCAGATCGAACATGAAAGCGAGCTCAATACTCGCTATTTCCGTATCAGAATCAAAGAATCTCCATTTCGTAAAGGTCTTGAACACTACATCTCTTTTGTCCGTGGTGATGAATCTCAGCTTCTACTAAGTGAAGAAAATGTCTCTATTCAACTGACTTGCACCAATCGCGAACTGCCACTGCAACTCCGGGTAGGTGATATTGATTACCCTTTATCGGGAAGCTCGTCATTTGCGACATTCCGCAACATAACCCGCCCATCCGTTCCACTCTATCCATTGATGAGCGGTGAGTATCACTGGTCGCTTATTTCCAATATGTCACTGAACTATATGACATTATTGGACAAAGACGCATTAAAGGCGGTACTAAGAACTTACGATCTCCCCAGCCGATATAACCGACAATCCTCACGCTCATCCCAAAAACGGCTAGATGCCATTGAACGGATTGAAACGAGGCAAATAGACCGACTATTTAAAGGTCTCCCGGTACGTGGTTCGGAATCAACATTGTATATCCGGCAACAGGCTTTCTGTTCTGAAGGCGAGCTTTATCTGTTCTGCAACATACTGTCACGCTTTTTTGCCTTATATGCCAGCGTTAACTCCTTCCACATGTTGAAGGTGATCAATTTAGATAATCAGGAATGTTATCAATGGCCGGAACAGACAGGTCAACATGCGTTGATGTAGCGGGTGAAAACTCGCCAGAAAATCAGACACTGGATGTGTCAAGGTATAACTTTTATCAATTGGTTGAGTTACTCAACCAATTGGCGGTAGCGTGGGAAAAAACGGGGCAAACCAACCGCCCGGACCGTGAAGCAATCCTATTTAAATCCAGTGCAAGCTTGGCTTTCCCAACCAGAGATATTACTTCTGTGAAACGTTCTAAGGAGGGTCGCTTCCAGGTGGAAGTTTCCTTTCTTGGACTACATGGCAGCCAATCCCCCATGCCAGGTTATTACCTTGATTCGTTGGCATGGGAAGACGCTCAGGATGAAAATCGACTGACTGATTTTCTGAATGTTTTCAATCACCGTTCAGTCGTCATGCTTCATCAGATTTGGCGAAAATACCGTTATTACATCTGTTTTGACAAAAACGGACAAGACAGATTTTCTCAGCGCATGTTTGCGCTGGTGGGACTTGGTAGTGATGTTAATCGTTCTCACTTGAATATCAATCACAGCAAAATGCTGGCCTATGCCGGTTTGTTAGCCAGTCCTGGTCGATCACCAGCAGTGATATGCAGCCTGGTTTCACACTGTTTTGATCTACCCGATGTAACGGTACGCGGTTTGCAGATCAGAAAAGTCGCTATTGAGCCATCGCAACAAAATCGCCTAGGTGGAACACTGAAAATAAAGGGACGGAAACAAAAGGTTGAACAATCCGTAATGGGAAAGAATTTTTTCCTCGGTTCATGGGTGAGAAGCTGCGATAGTAAATTTACTTTATGTATCAATAATCTATCACGAGAACACTTCCTATCATTTCTCCCGGACGGTAAGCATTTCCTGCCACTAGTGATGTTTCTCTGTTTTGTCCTACGTGATCAATTGGCCTGGGATCTGCGTCTTGGTCTGGCCGAAAACCAAGCAGGCGGCATGGTACTTGGCACGAAACTAAACAATAACCTAGGGTGGACCAGCTTTCTCGGCGAGCCGGAAAAGAAACCCTTTATCACGATTTCAGTAAATGGATAAAGACGATGGAAAAACAACAGCCAACTCTCTCATTACGAGTGATCAACAGCGATCAATTGGAAAGCGGCAAAGCGGCTAGCTGCCTATTCTCGACTCAAGGTGGCACAGTTGGCAGCAGTGAAAGCCATCTTTGGTCCGTTCAGGATCTGCAAGGAAATATCAATCCATCACAATTTACTATCCAGTGGCGTGATGGTGCATTCTGTCTGCAAATGATTGCGGGTCCCCTGTTTGTGAATCAGTCACCCCTGACTGCTGACGCTGGTTTCATCCGCCTGCAACAAGCGGATGAAATTACCATTGGTAAACTAGTGATCAAAAGTTATATCAGTTTTTCCGATGCAGATCGCATTGATCCCATGACGGTATCACCGGAATCACTGGTTTCCAGCTATAGCAATCCACTGGACGCTATGATGGAAAAAGATCCCGCTCAAGATTCCGCTTTCACTGATCATGGTTCTTTGGCCCCCACGATCAAACACGATTTCAGCCATGATCCACTCAAGGTTCTCGATAGCGAAAATCTGACCACTCTGGACCAGACGTCAGTGAGTAACGAGGTAGACCAAAGCCTGCAACAAGACCACTACCGCGCCCCATTATTTTTTTCTTCCCTCTCAGATAACAGAGGCAATGCTATGGATCAGGATTTTGTTGATTTACCCGGTATCTCTTCGCCTTTTAATGAACAGTATCAGGACATGGAACAGCAACATGTTGCTATCACACCATTGATGCGAGGATTGAACACACAATTGCCTTTGCATAACAGCCAACAGGCCAACGACTTTCTGGAAGAAATGGGTAAGACCATGAAAGCGGCAATTGAAGGTCTACTGGTACTGCAACGTACACAGCATGGGCTGCGTGATAAGCAATTGCGTCCTATCGAAGATAATCCGCTACGGCTGAACATGGACTACAACACCACTATGCAGGTGATGTTTGCGGATCAAAAAAGCCCAGTCCATCTCTCTGCTCCTTCCGCTGTCGCTGAAAGCTTACATAACCTGCAATTACACTATCAGGCTAACCGGATTGCGATCACTGCCGCATTGAACACCATGCTGGATGCTTTCTCACCGGAACACCTACTGAGTCGTTTTGCCCAATACCGCCGCAGCAATGAGACACAGGAAAAAAATGCGACCTGGGCATGGGAAATGTACACCAGTTACTACCGCGAATTGGCTTCCAGCCGCCAACAGGGATTCGAAAAACTGTTCGGTGAAGTCTATGAGCAAGCTTATGACCGTGCTCTGCGTCAAGGTTTAGAGGATAGCCAGTAATGAAACGCTCCGGCTGTAATACCTCATGGTCCGGTAGTTATACCGTATGGTTCGTATTGCTGGCAGCGCTGATATTAAGCGGCTGTAGCAGTGCATGGCAAGCAACGAAGAAAGTCGGACAGGTAGTCTGGGACCCATCAACTCCTGTTGGTCAACCTGCGAACTTACCTTCCACCGTCGCGATCACTTTGCTGGCAGAACCTGATATTAACCCCAATAAAAATGGAGAAGCCACTCCGGTTGAAATGCATCTGCTCTATCTCAGTGAAGATTCCCGTCTACTTGCCGCTGATTATGACCAACTGGCGAGTGACAAACTGGATAAAGCGCTGGGGAAAAATTACATCGACCATCAGGATTACACCTTATTGCCGGGGCAGTACAAACCACTGCCAGTCATCCCGCTGGAAAAAAATAGCCGTTACATCGGCGTTATCGTTCGCTATGCCGATATTAATCAATCCGAATGGAAAAAGGTCATCCGTGTGAAAGACACAGGACAGCAATACCACATTCTGGTGCACATCAGAGCGAACGAAGTTGAACTTAGAAAAGAGGAACAATAACTATGTCAGGTAAGAATCGGGTGATTTGGCGTGAAGGATTATTCATCAAGCCACAACACTTTCAGCAACAACAAAAACATAATGACTATCTGGCTCATAGTCGCCAGACCTCCTTAACCAGTTATAGTTATGGCTTCAGTTCTTTGACGCTGGACGAAGACCTTCTCGCTCTGGGACGCATCGGCATCATCGAAGCCAGCGGTATCATGCCAGACGGCACAGTGTTCTCTATTCCTCATCAGGATGCAACTCCTCAACCGCTTGATGTTGTGAATATTCACGAAAACAACAGTAAAAATATCTATCTGGCACTGCCAATAGCCAACGATATTCTCAATGAAATCTCTCATTCAGAATCCAATCATGCAGGAGCTATGCGCTACCGTGAACACATGGAAGATATCCGTGACCTGCATACAGATGGCGGTGATATCTGCCAAGTCATGCTGGCACAACTGACGCCGATTCTGAAACAGGGCTCAGAAGATCTCAGCGCTTTCTCCGTACTACCGCTATGCCAGATAATAGAAAAGCGCCCTACCGGAACTATCATACTGGATGAAGAGTTCGTACCAACCTGTACATCGATCAGGGTCTCTACTCAATTAAAAAATTATATGGATGAAGTGGATAGGGCGATGACAGAACGAGGTAGATCACTCGCTAACCGGATTGGTTCTCCCGGCCAGCAAGGGGTCGCTGATGTTGCTGAATTTATGATGCTCCAGCTAGTTAACCGAGTTCAGCCGTGGTTTACCCACTACGCCGGACAAGCCATTTTACATCCGCAAGATTTTTTCACTCAGTTGATCCAAACCTGTGGTGAACTGAGAACATTTACTCATGAATCCCGTCAGGTCGGCGATATGCCGATTTACAAACACGACAATCTGACGGAAACATTCAAGGAAGTCATGATCCTCATGCACGAAGCAATGGGCGTTGTACTGACTCCGCGGGCGATCCCAATTAAGCTACAAACTCAAGCCAATGGTATCCGGGTGGCGCACATCCATGATCGCAATGTTTTGACAAACGCGGAATTCATTCTGGCAATCCGTGCGCAAGTTCCGCATGATCAATTACTCCGCCAGTTTGCCCAACAGACTAAAGTTACATCGGCTGAAAGGATCCGCGAAATGGTCAGCATCCAGTTGCCCGCTGTAGCACTGGTTGCGCTTCCCTCTGCCCCACGTCAGTTGCCTTATCATGCTGGTTACACCTACTTCCGGCTTGATCAACAAAGCGACGCATGGAAAGACATTCTAAAAAGTAACTCCATCGCCTTTCACGTTTCGGGAGAATTCCCAGGATTAGACATGCAATTCTGGGCGGTTAGGAATGGGAGTGCCTAATGAAAACCGAAGCCATGAGTGACAACACCATTCTGACGCAGACGGAAACCGATACGACTCTACATCGTCAGTATCAGTTACCGCTACGCGGAGAAAGCCTGAACCCGATGATTGATGCCGCCACACCGCTGCTTGGCATGGTCATGCGTTTAAAAGATATGGGTGATCAACCACTGCCAGACCAACTTTATCAACAGGTCGTTACTGATATCCAGGCAATCGAACAACTTCTACAAACCAAAGGTTATGAACCAGGTGCGATTGTCTCTTTCCGCTACATGCTCTGTACCTTCATTGATGAAACCGCACTGGGGCATGGCTGGAACAGTCAAAACGGCTGGTTGCAACAATCACTGCTGGTGCAATTCCACAACGAAACCTGGGGTGGTGAAAAAGTCTTTCAGTTGTTGGATCGTTTGATGGGTGAACCTCAGCGCTACCAACATCTGCTGGAATTTATCTACCTCTGTTTCTGTCTTGGCTACCGTGGTCGCTACAAAGTTGCTTCGCAGAAAAGTGATGACTTTGAACGTTTATTCCGTCGATTACACCAACAACTGCACGCGCTGCGGGGCGAAGTACCCCCCATCATTCTCCACAATAACGCCAATGAGCGTGATGATCGCTATCGCCTGGGTAAGCGTCTGACTATTAAACATCTGTTCTGGAGCGGTATTACTCTGCTCGCTATCGTTTATGGCTTCTACGCTATCCGTCTGCACAACCAAACCCAGAACATCTTACAACAACTAAATAACTTACTGAGCTAGGAAAGAAACCGATGATTCAGATTGATCTACCTACATTAGTTAATCGCTTAAATCCGATGACTCGGCATGCTCTGGAAGCGGCGGCAGCGCAGTGTGTCAGTCAACAACAACCTGAGATCACGGTTTCTCAGCTATTGCTGCAAATGATCAACACCCCTCTCAGTGATGTCAGAGCGATCTTCAATCAAGCAGAAGTGGATAGCGATCTGCTGAAAGAACAACTTGATCAGGTGATCCCTCATCATCAAGCAATGGTTCAAGCCTATCCTAGCTTCTCTCCAATGCTGGTGGAGTGGTTACAAGATAGCTGGCTGTTAGCATCGACTGAGATGCAGCATCAGGAATTACGCAGCGGCGTCATGCTGATGACCTTGCTGTTCAGCCCATTACGTTACCTGACGCCACAATCCGCACGTCTTTTATCGGGAATAAACCGCGAATTGTTACGCCAGAATTTTGCCCAATGGACAGCGGGCTCTGCCGAACAACCAATTGTGGAAAACGATCAAAACGGACAAGGCAAAGCTGCCGCCAGTAGTGACAGCCTGCTCGCCCGTTTTACTCACAATATGACGGAACAAGCTCGTCAGGGAAAACTCGATCCTGTTCTATGCCGTGACAGAGAAATCGACCTAATGATCGATATTCTCTGCCGTCGCCGTAAAAATAACCCGATTGTGGTGGGTGAAGCGGGCGTCGGTAAAAGTGCGCTCATTGAAGGGTTAGCTCTGCGCATTATCGACAACCGAGTACCGGAAAAACTGCGTAACAGTGAATTGATGACGCTGGATCTGGGCGCACTACAAGCGGGTGCGGCGGTAAAAGGTGAATTTGAAAAACGTTTCAAAGGCATTATGAATGAAATAAATCAGTCATCCGTACCGATTATTCTGTTCATCGATGAAGCTCATACCCTGATTGGCGCAGGTAATCAACAAGGTGGATTGGATATCTCCAACCTGCTAAAACCCGCTCTGGCACGTGGTGAATTGAAAACCATTGCTGCGACCACTTGGGGTGAATACAAAAAATATTTCGAAAAAGATGCTGCCCTATCCCGCCGTTTTCAACTGGTTAAAGTGGCCGAACCGACCGCGGAAGAAGCTATCATTATTATGCGTGGCCTGCGGGCAATCTATGAACAATCTCATGGCGTATTAATCGATGATGAAGCGCTAAAAGCCTCTGCGGTATTAAGCGACCGTTACCTCTCCGGGCGCCAATTACCGGACAAAGCCATTGATGTGCTGGATACCGCCTGTGCCCGCGTTGCCATCAACTTGACTTCACCTCCGCGCCAAATTTCCGCCCTGAAAAACCAACTACATCAGCAGAAAATGGAATCAGATGTGCTGGAGAGGGAACAGCGCATAGGGCTAAACCAGCACACTGATCGACTGGATGAACTGCGGCAACAACAGCAGGAAACCACGGAGAAATTAGCTGAACTGGAAGCCAGTTGGCAGCAACAGCAACAATTAGTTCAGCAAGTTATTGAACTACGCCGTCAACTATTAACCGACGAAACAGAATTAACTGAAATAGAATTAACCAACGAAACAAAAGAGAGCGAAACATCGGCCGAAATGACAACTGATGAGTTGATTGCACAATTGGCTGAACGCAATGAACAGTTGGAACAATTACAGCAACAACAAACGCTCGTTTCTCCTCATGTGGATAAGAACCAGATTGCGACGGTTATCGCTGAATGGACTGGCGTACCCCTTAATCGCCTGTCACAAAGTGAACTCTCCGTCGTGACTGAACTCCCAACTCATTTGGGACAAAGCATCAAAGGACAAGATCTCGCGATTAAATGCCTGCATCAACATTTGTTGACTGCCAGGGCGGACCTACGCCGTCCCGGTCGTCCATTGGGCGCCTTCTTGCTGGTAGGACCAAGTGGCGTCGGTAAAACTGAAACCGTTTTACAGATTGCCGAATTGATGTTTGGCGGACGTCAATATCTGACCACTATCAATATGTCGGAATTTCAGGAAAAACACACCGTTTCCCGCCTGATTGGCTCACCTCCGGGCTATGTTGGATATGGGGAAGGAGGTGTACTCACCGAAGCTATTCGCCAGAAACCTTATTCCGTCGTTCTACTTGATGAAGTAGAAAAAGCCCATCCTGATGTACTGAACCTGTTCTACCAAGCTTTCGACAAAGGCGAGTTGGCCGATGGGGAAGGCCGAGTGATTGACTGTAAAAATGCGGTCTTCTTTTTAACTTCCAACTTGGGCTATCAAACTATCGTCGATAATGCCGATAAACCGGAAGAGATGAATGACCTGCTTTATCCTGAACTGGCGGCCTTCTTCAAACCCGCATTACTGGCGCGAATGGAAGTAGTTCCTTATCTACCATTGGGACAAGACACCCTGAAAACCATTATTCAGGGCAAACTGGCGCGCCTCGATAACTTATTACGTCAACGCTTCAATGCCGAAGTCACCCTGAGTGATGATGTGGTTGAAGAAATACTGCAACGGGCAACCCGTGCTGAAAATGGCGCACGCATGCTGGAATCGATCATTGATGGCGCTTTATTGCCACCATTATCTCTGCTGTTGTTGCAAAAAATGGCTGCCGGAAAGCAGATCAGCACTATCCAGCTAACTGTTAACGACCATCAATTCAACGCGGTGGTTGAGGAGATACCATGAAACAACGGCTGAAAAGCGCATTAGCGTTATTGGAAAATGACTCTATCGAGCAACTGGTTCACCACTTTCTGCAAGTGAATCACCAACGCCAGCGTTTTGACGCCTTGCTGGTCTCTCTGCTTAACGTGAATGAAAACCGTCTGGAATGCTACCGGCTGCCGGCGCCAAACCAGATAAGCGCGCTACAACTGGATGTCAATATCGGTGATATTAACCATCCACTGATACAAATCCTGTACAAAGGTACCCCTACGACCTGGGAATCACTCAATCAGGGAGTACGAATAGACAATCGAAACTTTCGCCTCTTCGTCGAAGAACTCCCTAATCGCTGCGGCCTACATGCTATCCCGTTGTTTAATTGCAACGGGCAAGCGTGTGGCGTGATTGCTGTTTTCGCCAAAGATGTTCGTCGTTTTGCTGACGATAGCAACATGTTTTACATCTACTGCCTCGTCATGCAACACCGATTGAAAAAATTACAGGAACTGGAACAACTGCGTGAACAATTACGCCAGATCCGCCAGGTTTTTCAGACACAACGCCAGAAAGAAAAACAGCTTGATGAGTTGCTGGCTTCGTTAAGTACCACAGCAGAAAACAAAACATCAGCCAGCGTCTCCCACGATTACAGCAAAATCGACGACTTATCTCAGGCACTCGAAGAGTTCGAATGCGCAATACTGATACAACGCCAACATATTTACGGCAATAACACCAAACAGATTGCCGAAAGCTTAGGTATCGCACCACGTACACTGACTTACAAACTGGCGAAATACAGGTGTAAATTATGAGTTTTCTGTTAATGGTCAGTTCACTAATCGCCTCTCTGACAGGCAAACCCGATATTCAGCCAGATCAGGAAACCACAACAGCGCCTTCACTACCCGCTTTACTGCAATGCCGGGCAGAACCGTCGCCGTTGGTCAGACTCGATTGCTACGACCGTCTATTGGATAAAGTCGATAATATTGCCGTTATCCCGTTAGAAAAAACTGGCCCTGTCTGGAGACAGGCAATGGAACAGGAGATGAAACGAACTGACCATTCAACCGGTTTTATCACCACCCAATCTGAAAGCATACCGACTCGCGTCATACTGACCACCCCCGCAATTGGTGTTCCACCACCACGGCCAGTACTGATGCTGAGTTGTATCGACAGCATTACCCGAATACAAATTGCCCTGGCTAAACCACAAGATAGCGGCACGGTGATGATTTCGACGGAAATCACCCAATTCAGTGCTGACTGGTTCTTGCGTGAAAACGGCTACCTGCTGGAATCCAGCCGTGGATTGCCGGGCATTGAAGAGCTAAAACGACTGATGACAGGAAAAACCCTGACCATCAAAACCGGCAACGGAAACCGAATGACATTCAACATTTCTCAACTGGAACAGGCGGTGAAACCTTTACGCTCCGCCTGCCGCTGGTGATCCCAATGGATATCAGGAAACAATTTGACTGGCAGGGCCTCCTGCTGACGCCCCTGTCGGATGAACTTATCAGCCGGGAGCTGGATGAAAACGAACCCGCCTGGGAATATATCGATGGAGAGATGGTTAAGCTGGGATCGCTGGCTCATTCCAGCATCAATATTGAAGAGATCCAGCGTCAGGCACTGCAACTGTTCAGCGAAAAAAGCAAAGATTTCAGGCTGATGGTTCATTTACTGCGCACACTGCAACACGGCAGTAATCCCGCTGAACTCATCCTGGCAATGGAGCTGCTGGCCGATTACATCCAGCATTACTGGCAGACAGCCTGGCCACAAAAACCGTTGCTCAAACGCCGCCTGGCACAACAAGTGATTAAACGTTTTGGCTCTGCGCAACCCGGCTTCTGCGAACAGGCTGATGAGACTCAGCGCGAAGAGGCACAGGGCGCACTGGCTCATCTGGCACAATGCTGGCATACCGATGAGCCGGCACTGGCTAAAGAGATTGACCAGTTACGCCCCCGCTATGCCCGTAAACCTGAGCCAAAACCGGCAGCCGCACCGACTGAATCAACAGAAACGACAGCACAATCTGCAAACACTTCAGCACTGACATCCACCCCCATACCGGATGTCGCCGTAGACAGTTCCGGTGAAAAAGCCTGGAAGCAGACGCTCCTGACCGTGGCCGACCTGCTATGCGAACGCCAACCTGATTCCCCTGTGGGTTACCGTCTGCGTCGTTATGCGATATGGCACACGCTGACCACGGCTCCGATGGCAAATGGCGCAGGCAAAACACCGCTGGCGCCGACTGCGGCAGACCGTACCGCAGATTATCTGACGAAACTCCCGGCGGCGGACAAATCCCTGCTGCAACAGATAGAACAGAGTCTGACACTGGCCCCTTACTGGCTGGACGGGCACGCTATCGCGGCTCAGGCCGCCGAAAAACTGGGTTACCGCCCTGTCGCTGACGCTATCCGCGATGAACTCCGGGCCTTTCTTGACCGCCTGCCGGTCCTGCAAAACCTGTCTTTCTCCGATATGAGCCCCTTTATCTCAGACGCCACGCTGAACTGGCTGCATCCTCCGGCGACCGCCGCCGTCAGCCGCGGCGCCACGCAGGAACAGGACGCTATCTGGCAATGCTTTCAGCAACACGGCCTGGAAGCCGCCCTCAACGCCGCAGAGCACTATCAGCAACACCTGACCGAACCCCGGGATCAGTTCTACGGTCAGCTGCTGACGGCACAGTTACTGGAGCAGGCCGGCATGAGTGCGCTGGCACAACAACATTACCGACAGCTGCTCCGGGCAGGACAACACCTGTCACTCGCCGACTGGGAGCCCGGCCTGCTGGCGGCACTGGCAGAAAAAGCCCCGATGACCTCCCCCTCAAAAGAGACGACCGCAAACAGGAGCGTTAACCCATGAACTGGCTTTCTCTACTGCTGAAAAATATCAAAAAACCGGCGATGCCGCGTCTGCCGCCACTGAAAGCCACCGCCTCGCTGATACTGGCCCTCCTGCCCTGTCTTGCCCTTATCTGGCTGTGGTGGTGGGGACCCGGCTGGCAGTTTAAACAGACCCGCCCGCTGGAAACGCTGTCTGCCCGCTGGCTGGCGACGGTCATCATCCTCCTGCTGGCCCTGAGCGTTGTCGGGATAAAAATCTGGCGCCGCCTGCGCCAGCTTGAAAAGCTCAGGCTGGAGGTGGAACTGAAAGCCGTCGATCCGGCGCTGGCCGATATCACCCGTCAGGACAGTTATCTCCATCACTGGAAAGCCCAGCTGCAACGCCATCTGGGGACCTGGGATTATCTCTACCAGCGCCCCTGGTACCTGGTGATGGGCAACACCGGCAGCGGCAAAACCTCACTGATTCAGGAAGGCTGCCGGCTGACTGACATTGCCGCGCCGGACACCCTGACCGGGGAAGAGGCGCAGCCCCTGCATCTGCGCTGCTGGCTGGGGGAGAAAGCCGTCATCATTGACCCGGACGGGTTCCTTATCGACCAGATATCGCCGCCGGACACCCCCAAACCTCAACTGCCCGCCCGCCTGTGGCAGGCTCTGCTCGCCTGGCTGACCGAAAACCGTCAGCGCCAGCCGCTCAACGGCATCATCCTGACGGTGGACATTCACCGCTTACTGACCGACAACAAAGCGCAGCGGGAACGGGTTATTGCCGCGCTTCACCTGCGCCTACAGGATCTGCGATTAACCCTGCATAACCATCTGCCCTGCTATCTGGTACTGACCAAACTCGACCGGCTGCACGGTTTCAGCGCCGCCTTCCAGTCGCTGGACAGATCGCAGCGCGCCCAGATCCTGGGCGTCACCTTTAGCCTGAATGCGCAGGATGAGCACAGCTGGCGCGCTGAACTGGCACAGTTCTGGCGCCAGTGGATGCAGCAACTCAACGCGGCCATGCCGGACATGATGCTCAATAAAGTGGACATCAGTCAGCGCAGCCCCCTGTTCAGCTTCACCCGCCAGATACAGGGGCTGCACAGCGCGCTGGTACAGCTGCTGGAGGGGCTCCTTTACAACGGCGGCCCGGCACAGCCGGGCCTGCGGGGGGTTTATCTCACCTCGTCTACACAAATCGGCCAGATGGATGACATTTTTACCCAGTCCGCCGCGGTGCAGTATCACCTCGGGCCACAGGCTTTTCCCACCTGGCCGGTGGCGGACACCGCGCCCTACTTCACCCACACGCTGTTTGAAGAGGTCCTGCTGGCCGAGCCGAATCTGGCGGCTGAAAACCGCCTGTGGTTAAACCGCCACCGCCACAAACTACTGACCTTCTCCACCGTGGGCGCCGGGGTGGTGCTGGCCCTGTGGACCGGCTGGCACTACTACTATCAGAAGAACTACCGGGCCGGCGACGAGGTACTGGCGCAGGCCAAAACCTTCCTGTCTGTGCCGCCCCCCCAAGGCGAAGACCGTAACGGCAATTTACAGCTTCCCCTGCTCAATCCTGTCCGTGAGGCCACGCTGGCCTACGGGGATTACCATCAGAAAGGGCTGCTGGCGGATATGGGACTTTATCAGGGCGCGGCGGTCGGCCCGTATGTGGAAAACACCTACCTGCAACTGCTGTCTCAGCGCTTCCTGCCCGCCTTAATGAACGGCCTGCTGGATGACCTCAACCGGGCGCCTAAAGGCAGCGAGGAAAAACTGGCCGTCCTGCGCATCATGCGGATGCTGGAAGATGGCAGCGGCCGCAATAAATCGCTGGTGGAACACTATATGCAGGCGCGCTGGAGCCAGGCTTTTAATGGCCAGCGCCCGTTACAGGCGCAGCTACTGACTCACCTGGACTACGCGCTGGATCACACCGACTGGCGGGCGGCGCGGGAGGCGGGCGATCAGGCCGCGATCCGCAGCTTCGCGCCTTACAAACTGCCGCTCATCAAGGCGGAGAAAGAGCTGAGTCAGCTCTCCATTTATCAGCGGGTCTATCAGAACCTGCGCATTAAAGCCCAGGATTCACTGCCGCCGCCCCTCAACCTGCGCGACCAGATTGGCCCGGGCTTTGACCGCCTCTTTATTGCCAATAATGACAAGCAACTGATTATCCCGCAGTTCCTGACGATAAACGGCCTGAACAACTACTTCGTCAAACAGGACGACCAGCTCATCGACCTCACCGTCATGGACAGCTGGGTCCTGAACCTGTCGCATAACGTGCAGTACAGCGACACGGACCGCAAAGAAATCCAGCGACAAATCACCGAGCAGTACCTGGGGGACTACACGGCCACCTGGCGCGCGGCCATGAACAACCTGGATATTCGTGATTTTACCGATATCCCGCAGGCCATCAGCGCCCTTGAACAGGTTATCAGCGGCGAACAGCCCATCAGCCGCGCCCTGCAAATCCTCAGCGACAACACCCGTCTGCCGGAGATTGACGAGACGCTGCCGGCCAAAGCACAGCAGCCGTTACGTGATACCCCGGATTACCGCCTGCGGGCGCGTATTCACCGGGAGTTCGCGCCGGAAACCGCCGTGCTGGTGGAATACGGGGATAAAAACAGTACCTTGCAGGAGGTTTACCAGAAACTGGTGGCGCTGCACCGTTACCTGCTGGCGATTCAGAATGCCCCGGTACCGGGTAAAGCCGCCCTGAGCGCCGTGCGGCAGCGGCTTGAGCAGCATAACAGCGACCCGATTTTCGAAGTGCAGCAGCTGGCGAAAAACCTGCCGGCGCCGCTCAACCGCTGGGTCGGCGAACTGGCCGAACAGGCATGGCGGGTGGTGATGAGGGAAGCCATCAGCTCGCTGGAAATCGAATGGCGCGACACCGTGGTCAGACAGTACCAGACCTACCTGGCCGGCCGCTACCCGTTCGACCCGGAAGCCACTCAGGACGTGCCGCTCAGTGAGTTCGAGCGATTCTTCCGGCCCGGCGGCACGCTGGATGCCTTCTATCAGCAGAACCTGAAACCGTTTGTGGAAAACAACCTGACCCACAGCGCTGACGGCCAGCAACTTATCCGCCAGGATGTACTGGAACAACTGAAACTGGCCGACCGTATCCGCGACACCTTCTTCTCGCCGCAAAACGGTCTGGGCACCCAGTTCGCCATTGAGCCCCTCAGCCTGACCGGCAATAAACGCCGCAGCCTGCTCAATCTCGACGGCCAGCTGCTCGATTATGCTCACGGCCGCGGCAGCATTGTACACCTCATCTGGCCCAACTCGATGCGGGCCGGGGTGGAAAGCCAGCTCACGCTGATACCGGATGCCAGCGGCAAATCCCCACGCGCCATCAGCTTCACCGGCCCGTGGGCTCAGTTACGTCTGATTAACAGCGGCAAACTGACTAACGTGCGTCAGGATGCGTTTGATGTGCGGTTCACGGTGGACGGCGGCGACATGACCTACCGTATCTACGTGGATGAATCCGACAACCCGTTTGCCGGCGGCCTGTTCAGCCAGTTCAGACTGCCTGACACCCTGTATTAATGGCAAACTGTATTAATGGCAAATTTTATTCATTGCAAAATAGAAACCCACCCTGTCCTCCGCGCCGACGGAGGCAGGTGAAAGGATGAACGGCCATGAGTGAACACCCTGAAAACCTGATTATCCGCGCCGGCAGTAACCCGATGAATCTGCCGGCGTTCACGGCAATACGCGAGGAAATCAATAAAATCAACCACCCGTCTCAGCCGGCAGTGAACTGGCCGCTTATCGAATCCCTGGCCCTGACGCTGTTTCGCGCCCACGGCGTCGATTTGCAGAGCGCGATTTACTACACCCTGGCCCGGATGCAGCTCAGCGGCCTGGCGGGGTTTACCGAAGGCTGTGAACTGCTGGCCGGGGTGATGGTCAGCCAGTGGGATGCACTGTGGCCCCCGCAGCCGGCGGTCCGCACTGAGATGCTGGACTGGTTTAACACCCGCTGCGGCAACGCGTTACGCCAGCACGACTATACCCCCCGTGACCTGCGGATGATTTACCGGGCCGAGCGGGCCTTACAACTGATAGTCGACCGGCTCCAGCAGTCCGACCTGAAACGCCTGCCAAAAGTCGAAAACCTGTTGTGGTTCTTCCAGAACACCGCCAAAAAACTGGAACAGACCCGCATCCTGCCCAAACCCGCCGCCAAACCCGTGCAGATGCCGCCGCTGGTTTACCTGGCCAACACAACCGAGCCGGCGCCATCGGAACCGGACACTGACGACGACGCGGGATACGACCACAGTCAGCCTAAAGTCCAGGTCCGTTTCCCTGAACCGCCCCCGCGGCCGATGAGCGCGTTACAGGGGTTTGGCCTGGGTCTCTTACTGGGCGTGTTTGTCCTGACCGGCAGCTGGCTGGGACTTTACCGGCCGCTGCAACAGCAGCTCACCGCCCTGACTGACACCCCGGACGGGACCAGACTGGCCTGGCTGTACCACCCCGACCTGCAAACCTATGCCCAGCAGTTAACCCGGTTAGCGGACACCTCCCCGCTGGTGGTGCTGCAACAGGCTGAGCAGCTGACCGATAGGGCACAAAAAACCTGGCCGCAGGACAGCCGGCAGCAGCGTGAAACGCAGCGCTGGCAGCAGTTACAGACCATCCGGCTGGAAAACGCGCCGGTCTCCGGCAGCTGGCAGCAGACCCGGCATCAGCTCCAGTTACTGGCGGACAACATCCTGGCGCAGGAGCGCAACCGGGGCAGTTTCACCCTCTCTTACCTGAAAACGGCGATTTACCAAATCCAGCACAGCCACAACCGTGACCTCCCGCTGGAAGAGCTGCTGCGCCAGCTTTCCGCCACGGTTGAGCAGGGACAGCCCGTCTCACCGGCGCTGATAAAAAAGACCGACGACCGGTTTAACGCCCTGCTCAGCCAGTATTACGCGTTGCAGAAAGCCGCCGGGCTGACCGCGCTCCCCGGGCAACCCCGCCCGTAAATTCAGAGAAGGAACCCTATATGTCATCCCAGAAAAAAACCGCCGCCGCCGGCAACCTCGCCCGGCACCTCGCTGACCGGCTGAGTCCCCAAAGCGCCGGCGGCTTACAGTTTACCCTCACCGCCGGCGGACTGCCGCCGCACACCTTCGTGGTGGCCGGATTTACCCTGCGCGAGGCCCTCTCCACCCCGTTCACGCTGACGGTCAGTTTAGCCAGTGCCGACCCGGCCATTGATTTCACCGCCGTCCTCGACAAAAGCGCCACCCTGACCATCCTGCGCGAAGGCAAAGTCGAGCGCACCGTCACCGGCATGGTCGCCAGCTTTATCCAGGGCAATACCGGCAAACATCAGACCCGCTATGACATGACCATCCGGCCCGATATGTGGCGCACCACCCTGCGCCAGAATGCCCGGATTTTTCAGCAGCAGGATATCAAAACCATCCTCACCACCCTGCTCAAAGAGAACGGCGTCCGCGATGTGGCGTTCAGTCTGCGCAATCCCCACCCGGAACGGGAGTTCTGCGTCCAGTACCGCGAAACCGATTTTGAATTTCTGCAACGGCTCACCGCCGAAGAAGGGATTTTTTACTTCTTTGAGTTCACCGGCAATAAAAACACCCTGGTGTTTGCCGACGATGCGGGCTCTGTCGTCAAAGGCCCGGTGCTGCCCTATCACCCCGAAGAGGCCGAACAGGCCCAGCAGCTGTGCATTACCCGGCTGACCCGCCAGGCGCAGGTGCGGCCGGCGGTGGTCGAGCTCAAAGATTACACCTTCAAAAACCCGGCCTGGGCGGCGGAGTTCCGTCATCAGATGCGGGAACAGGACCTCCAGCATACCGGGTACGAACACTTCGATTTTCCCGGCCGCTTCAAAGACGAACAGCACGGCGCGGATTTCACCCGCTACCGGCTGGAAGCCCTGCGCAACAACGCCCTGACCGGCGACGGGGAAAGTAATGCCGCCACCATGCAGCCCGGCGTGCTGTTCACCCTGACTCACCATCCCCGGCCTGACCTCAACCGGCTCTGGCAGCTGGTCTGCGTCACCCACCGGGGCAGCCAGCCGCAGGCGCTGGAGCAGACCGCCGGGGAGAGCGGCACCACCCTGAGCAACGACTTCACCTTCATTCCCTACAATCAGCACTGGCGCCCGGCCCCGTTACCCAAACCGGTGATGGAGGGCCCGCAGATTGCCAAAGTGGTGGGTCCGGAGGGCGAAGAAATCTACTGTGACCCGTACGGCCGTATCCGCCTGCAATTCCTCTGGGACCGCTACGGCCAGAGTAATGACCACAGCTCCTGCTGGATACGGGTCACCCAGCCCTGGGCCGGTCAGGGCTGGGGCATGCTGGCGATACCGCGTATCGGTCAGGAAGTGGTGGTGGATTTTCTTAACGGCGACCCGGACCAGCCGATTGTCACCGGGCGCACCTACCATGCCAGCAACCTCCCGCCGGGGGACCTGCCCGGCAGCAAAACCCAGATGGCCTTCCGTTCCAAAACCCATAAAGGGGAAGGCTACAACGAGCTGCGCTTCGAGGATGCCAAAGGCAGTGAAGAGCTGGCGCTGCATGCCCAGCGGGACATGAACACCGTGGTACTCAATAACCGCGAAACCCGGGTCATGAACAACCATACCGAAAGCATCGGCCATAATCAGATGCTTTCGGTCAGAAACGACCGCCACAAAGAGGTGACAGGCAATGAAGTCAGCGCTATCACCGGCCTGCGTCAAATCACGGTCGAAAAAGACAGCCTGCTGAATGTCAAAAATAACATCCAGATACATTCCCAGGCGGGGGGTATCGAAATTGCGACGGCCGGCGGCAGCATCACCATCGACAATGCCGGCAATATCAGCATTCAGGGGGCCAATATCACTATCAATGGCAAACAGGTCAATGTGAACTGACCGCGACTGACTATCAACTTATTTCAATCAACAACGGAAAAAACATGGAAAACACAATCTATCAAATGAATGAAGGCACACTGACTATCCCGGGCAACTGGCGGGATGAATCCATGAATGTCTTTGTGCTGCCGGACGACAGCGGCATCAATCTGGTGGTCAGCCGCACCCCGGTCCCCGCCGGCATGGATAACCACGCTTACTATGAACAGACCCTGGAACAGTTTTGCACCCATCTGCCCGGGTACCAGGAGCATCAGCGCGGCGAAATCACCCTCAGCCAGCAACCCGCCCGCCGTCTGGATTACCAGTGGAAAAGCCCGGAAGGCGACATGCACCAGACCGTGATACTGCAAATCCGGGGTCCGCTGCTGCTGACCTTCAACCTGACCTCCCCCGCGCCTTTTGAAGACGGCCAGCGTGATACCCTGCTGGCAATTGTCCACAGTTTTCAGGCGTCCTGATAACCTGACAGGAGGAACACCATGTCACTTGGCGATGAAATCGTCACCCGGATAGCGCGGGTTGGCGCCCAGCACTCGGTACGCGTCTCCCCGCCACAGGGCTCCCCCGGTCCGGCCGCCGCCCGTGAGGGCGACCCGATTAAACATGCCAGCTTCCTGGGAGCGCTGGCGGGCGCCATTACCGGCGCATTGATAGGGGCGGCGGTCTTTGCCGCGGCCTCGGCACTGGTGGGGCTGACCGTCCTTACCGGCGGGCTGGCTACCGTCGCCGTCATCGCCCTGGGAACCGCGGCCACATTCGCCCTTGGCGATGTCATCAGCGCCGCCAGTTCGGCCGTCACGAAAATGGTGGACAGCATCGGCCCGCCGAGCGGTACGCTGGCAAGTGGCTCCCCCAATGTCTTTATCGAAGGCAAACCGGCGGCCAGAGCCACCACCGATATCGCCGTTTGTAGTCAACACCCGGCGGCGCCCCTGATTGCCCAGGGCAGTGAAACCGTGTTTATCAACGGCTCGCCGGCGGCCCGGGTAGATGACAAACTGGCGTGTGGCGCCACCATAAAATCCGGGGCCAAAACGGTGTTTATCGGCTCCGGTCAGGGAACTTACCTGGCTGTCGCCGAAGAGTTTTCCGCCTGGGAACGGGCGATACTGATGGCGGTTGAATTTCTGGCGCCGCCGTCACGCGGCGCCCTTAAAGGGCTGGGTAAGCTGTTTACCCGACAGGCCGGTAAAAAGGCCGTCAGCGGGGCGATTGCCGGTGCCCGGCATGCCGGAAAAGTGATATCAGGTAAAACCTTCTGCTGTGCCAAAACCGCCTTCAAAGAAACTCAGGGCGTGAAACGTTACCGGGAAACGACGAAAAAATTCTTTACCGGCGACCCGATTGACGTCACCACCGGCCAGCTGTTTGACCAGCGGACCGATATCACCCTCGGCCAGACCCTGCCGCTGGTATTTCTGCGCAGCTGGGCGCCGGGGGAACAGGGCTTACTGGGACCGGGCTGGACGGACAGCTTCTCCGAATGCGCCCTTGCCACCGGCGACCGGGTAGAAATCCGCACCACCGAAGGGGCATCGCTTTACTTTGCCTTACCGGCCGCTTATACCCACAGCGTCAACCCGGAACACCCGGATTTCACCCTCAGTTGGGGAGAACAGGGCTATATTCTCCGGCACCGGGATTCACCGGTTCACAAGTATTTTGCGCTGTCCTCTCCGGCCTCATCCGAAGGGACACTGCGCTGGCGGCTCACGGAACACCGGGACGTGTATGACAACCGGCTGCGGTTTATCTATAACGAGCACGGTCAACTGACACAGGTTCTCCACAGTGACGGGCCGGAGCTGACGCTGCTTTATAACCTGCGCGGACAACTGACCGAGATACTCCGCACCGATGAAAGGTTACAGGAAGTGATGGCCCGTTATCACTACCATGATAACGGCCGGCTGGCGGAAGCGGACAGTACTCAGAACTTCCACCTGTACTATGAATATAACGCCCAGGGCCTGATAAGCCGCTGGTCCGATGGCGACCAGACCTGGGTGGATTACCGTTATGATAAACAGGGGCGCTGTACCGACAGCGTGGGGGCCGGCGGCTTCTATCCGGTCCACCTGGATTATGCCCCCGGCATCACCCGCTCCACCACCCCGCAGGGGCACACCACCACCTGGCATTACAACGACCAGCAATTAATCACTGAAATCCACACCCCGTGCGGCGGCGTGACCCGTTATGACTATGACCGCTGGGGCCATCTGGTCAGACAGAGATTACCAGAGGGGGAAACCCTGACGCTGACTTATCTGGCGGACACCGGCCGGGTCACTTCGCTGACAGAGGCGGACGGCGCGGTATGGCAATACAGCTATGAGGCTGACAGCCTGCAACTGACCGGCATGACCGACCCGCTGCAACGCGCCTGGCTGCCTCTGTATGATGAGCAGGGCCAGCCGGCCGGATTTATTGCGCCGGACGGCCGGAAAACCACGCTGACCCGCAATGCCTTCGGGCTGGTAACGGCCGAAACCGACCCGGACGGCAACCGCCGTATACAGGAATATGATAAGCATCAGCGGCTGGTGCGGGTGCTGGATGAGGAGAACCGGACCGTCAGTCTGGGTTATGACAGTCAGGACCGGCTGCGCAGCCTGACCGCGGCGGGGGCGCTGTGGCGCTGGCGTTACGACCGTCATCACCGGGTGGCGGTCAGTGACCGGCCGGACA